>CAXTWT010000095.1:0-4836 GCA_964247955.1 uncultured Bryobacteraceae bacterium | reverse complement strand
TGTTCCTGGCGATGTTCGCGGATGAAAGACTGCAAGCCTTCCAGGCCCGTGCCCTGGACATCGCCGGGGTAGGTTACGGCAGTATCAACCGGCCTTCCCGCAAGGTCTTTCTTCCTGGCATCTCCCACCGGCCCATAACCTTCGAACGCGAGACCGAATGAATCGAAGCGCGAATGACAAGAAGCGCATACCGGGTTTGCTCGGTGTTGGGCGAGCATCTGGCGCACCGGCAGATCCGATTTCGCTTCATCGCTCGGCAACTCGGGAACAACAGGCGGAGGCGGCGGCACTCTGATGCCGAGTACTTTCTGTACGACCCAATTGCCGCGCTTCACCGGACTGGTTCTGAGTCCGGGCGAATTCTGAGTAAGAAATACGGCCATCGGCAGCAGCCCGCCGCGTCCGTAACGGGAAGCATCATCCACACGAATCCAGTTGCTCACGTTGCCTGTTACTCCGGGTATGCCGTAGTGCTGTGCCAACGGACGATTAACGAACGTGTAGTTTCCATAGAGAAGATCCAGGACAGAGCGATTATTCGAAATCAAGTCCTCCATGAACCGGATCGGCTCCTGAAACATTGCTTCGCGCAAATCGTCGTTGAACGTGGGAAAGCGCTTGCGATCCACCGAGTTGTTGGTTTGGAACTGGCGAAAACCGAGCCAGTTGCCGGTGAACTCAGCGGCCATGCCCCGCACGCGGGCGTCTTTCAGCATGCGCCGGGTTTGCGCCAGCAGGACGTCCGGCCTTTGCAGGTCACCAACGGCTGCGTGCCGCAACAGCTCATCATCGGGCATGCTGGACCATAAAAAGTAGCTCAGCCTGCTCGCCAGAGAGTAGGGAGAAATGGGTTGGCTGGCGAACGGCGCAGGAGCTTTCAGCGCAGCCGGACGGATATCAGGTTTCGAAGAAGCCGTATCGAAGGCAGTAAGATCAAGCCGGTACAGAAAATCAGGCGACACCAGTACGCTCACGATGGCATCGCGGATTGCGTCTTCGTGCGACAGTTCATTTTTAGTCCGAAGGGCGCGATAATACACCAGGAGATCAGAATGCTCGGCTTCCGTTAGTGGACGCCGGTAGGCACGCTCCGTAAAACGGAGAAGAGCTTCCAGATGCTTGGGCTCCGCAGCGGCGCGCTCCTTTTCCAAGTTCCTGAGCGTGGTGTTCATGCGGTTAAAGTGATCCCGAATTGCCTGCGCGGCGATAGGATCATTGTTCGGATCGGCTGCCGCTTTTCCGAGGTAAGCATCCCGCATCCCCATGATTACCGGCGTATCCGTAATCTGGTGGTCCGGCGGGCGCGGCGAGCCGGACTCTGCGCCTTTACCCGCCACCTCGCCGCTTTGATTGAAGAAGTACTGTGTCCAGGTGCGGACCGTGATATTGGCGATAAAGTCAAATTCGTCCCACAGGCGGTTCAACTCTTTCTGGCTTTTTTCGTCCAGGATCAATTCCATCAGCGGCGTGTCATCGCGGAAGAAGCCCACCACGCTGTGATACCCGGCGCTGAGGAGCCGACCCTTATCATCTGAATCATCCGGGAAATAACGGCCACGCTCGGTGACATAAAAGGTATCCGGGAAAACGGAAGCGAAACGCTCGAAAGCAGCTTCGTAACGCTTGCGCTGTTTTGCCGGAACGATCAGATCCGTGTCGCCTGCGCGGGCCCTTGCCGAGAGCGCGGCCCAGCGCGGTGCTGCTTCTTTGTGAAGGCCGGGATACTTGGGAATTTCGGGCAGCACCGGAGGCGGATCAGTATCGTTGCGAAGATCGCGGGGATCGCTGTCGCGGCGATGCGCAGCGAACTGCTGTAATTTCCAGTTCAGCAAAGGTTGTGATCCGGCCGGCAGACCCTTCACCACCGGCGCGGCGAACTGCATAGCGGTATGGGCGCGGATTCTCACCACGAAATCGCGCATTTGCACACATTGCGCGCTGACCACCGCCGGTTGGTTTGCGGTCGGAGGGGGAAGATCCCGCCACATATTCTGTAGCTTGAGAACGGGACCAACAGCGTCTTTGTCATGCAGAATCTCCCAAACAGTCGGCAGATACTTGGGGCTTACCTTCGATTCCGCCGCAATAGCGGCCAAGGTCGCGTGCGGTTCCCCAAGAGCCTTGCGGTATCGGAAACGCCAGGCAGCCTCAAAGTAAGCCGCGTAATTGGTCGGCTGCTGAGAGTAGAAGCTGAGAATGCGCCCAATGGCATACTTCTCGCGATCTGTCTCGACCAGCATCGGATGCGGCGCGAAGTCAACGCCGTCCGGCGTCAGAACGGCATGGTCGGCCACTTCTCGGGCAGCCTGCATATACTTGTTCAGCAGCGCAGACGACATGGTCAACGATTCCCCGGAATTATCGAAGCCTGCGGTATTGGCCGGATCTACGGGAAACTGGCGCGTGACCTGCATGTCCTGGCCCGTGAGATCGCGAACCGTATAGTTATACTCGGCGTTGCTGAGCCGTCGCGCCAGAACAACTCCCGGATCACCCGCGAACTTCCGTATCTGTTCCGCGCGCACAGCCTGAATCCAGGCGATTACCTGCTGTGTCGCTTCCGCCGGTGGAGACGGCAGCGGCTTGGGAGGCATCTCGTGCGCCGCCAGCCTCTGCATAACCAGCGTCCAGCGGGAAAAATCGTCAGTAACGGCGTCAAGGGATGTATAAGAACTGAGGTCGAATTGCGCGGCCGGCATCCGTCCGCTGTGGCAGCCGGAACAATTCTTTTTAACGAAGGGCCGGACGGTTTGCTCAAACTGCTGCTCCAGCGCAGGAGTTGCGGCGACCACCGGGAGAGCGCCAATACTCAGCAGGGAGAAAATGGCTCGAAGCTGCATTACAAAATTCATTGTGTCATGCTGGTCAAAATGCTAACCGGATGGGCGGATTGAGGCACTATGAGCGAAACAAACGGAGGCCGTGAAAACCAAAACTCTCGCCGTTTAGATCAGATGCAGGATGTCATCCAGAGCATGATTGCGCTGGCGCTTGAGGAATCAAAGCTCTCGAAACTACGCCATACGCAAGTAATGGAGGAGATTCAGGAGCTTATCATTTTGCAAAAAGAGCATCGAATCGATATCATGGCGCTGTTCGAGGCGAACAAGAATCTGCGCGAGACTTTCGAGAGCGTCTTCAAGCGGTTAGAAGGGCGTCCATAATGACCGTCATTAGGTAACGCCTATGCCTCATATACTGGTCGGATCAATACACCATGGAGAGTTTCTATTCGAAAAGAGAACTTAAGCGGCTAGGGACTTTCGCGCGGTTGATCCTGGCCGTTTGCCTGCTCAGCCGATGGGGGTTTGCTGAACAGGGCTGGTGGATGACGGAGCCGGTTCGGTGGGTGCAGACGAATCTGCGGCAAACCGATGCCAAGCTCGATCCAGACCGCTTGGTGACTCAGCTTGCTGACATGCGCGCCAACGTTTTACTGATGGGAATGGGCGGCCTCGTTGCGTTTTATCCCACAAAGACTCCCTTTCACTATCCAAGCCCGGACCTGCTGGCCGGAGTGGATTTATTCAGGGAAGTTCTGCAAAAAGCGCACGCGCACCGTATTCGTGTAGTTGGGCGATTTGACTTCAGCAAGACGCCGAAAGCGGTCTACGATGCCCATCCGGAGTGGTTTTTTCGCAAGTCAGACGGCTCACCGGCTATCTATAACGGTTTCTACTCTACCTGCATCAATGGCGGGTACTACCGTGAGCAAGCGATAAAAATCCTGAGGGAAGGCTTGGAAAAGTACGACGTTGACGGGCTTTTCTTTAACATGTTCGGGAATCAGTCTCGTGACTACAGCGGCAACGAACTGGGGCTTTGTTATTGCGATGCATGCCAAAGGAAATTCCAAACCATGTTTCATCGCCCGGTTCCAGAAAAGCCGGACGATGAGTATCGCCGTTTTATGTTTCTTTCGTCGCGGGAGGTGGCAAGCGCAATCGGTGAGTTGATTCATCGTATCCGTCCGAAAGCGGGTTACTTCAACTACATTCAGGAATCAACAGACGGCATCATGTCGGAGTCCAATACCGCAGTGAACCGGCCATTACCGCTGTGGCCGTACTCGGCGAGCGACAACGTGAACCGCGCCCGCAACAGCGAACCGGGCAAAATGTCGGTGAACCTTTGCATGCAGTTTGTAGATTACCAATGGCGGTTTGCGACCGTGCCGCAAGAAGAAATTACCTTGCGCTTATGGGAAAACGTGGCTAACGGCGGAGCGATTGCTTTTGAAGTGAACGGCACGCTCGACCAGCAGGACCGTCAGGCGCTGGAAGCTGCCAAACCAGTATTCTCGTGGCTTGCGGATCACGAACAATACTATGCCCGAGAGCAAAGCGCCGCTCGTGTTCTCCTGCTCGGCGGACCCGCGAAGACCGGAAAAAACTATAGTCAAAGTTCGTATCGGGGAATTTTTCGCCTGTTAAGCGAAGAACACATTCCGTTTGCTGTTTCCGACAATCTGGATTGGCTCAACAAACGGCAGTTCGATCTTGTTATCACAAGCGACTGGGCGCCCAAAGAATTAGGCTCGTATGTCGAGAGCGGCGGCCATGTTCTTGTAATTAGTCCGAGCGAGCCGGAATTTCCAATAGCGCCTGTGGTTCGGGCGTGGAAGGACATGAAAGCGTACTTCCGTGTGCGCGATCACTCGCAACTGCCTTCGCTGGGAAATACTGACCTGCTGATGACCGATGGTCCCTATACGGAAGTAAAAGCCGATGCCAAAGCGCCTTTAACGCTGATTCCTCCGTCCCTGTTTGCGCCTCCTGAGCTGGTGCATGTCGATATGGCGGATACGGATAAGCCGGGGCTTGTCTTTTCTCATCG
>CAXTWT010000094.1:0-14980 GCA_964247955.1 uncultured Bryobacteraceae bacterium | reverse complement strand
TACATTCGCAGCCACAAATTTACTTTCCATTACCCGGTTTAAACCCACCGCCTTTAGGCGGTCCGCTTCTAGCCATTCTCTACGAGAATAAGAGGATGGCTGAATATCGGCAGAGCGGGCGCGCGTTGTGCGATAGCAAATATCACCTGGTAGGGATCACGAAGTATCGTTACCAGATTCTGCGCGGCGAAGTGGCCGAGCGCGCCCGCGATCTGATCCGACAGACTTGTCAGGTGCGGGAGGTCGTCATTGTTCGCGGCTCGGTCTCGCCCGATCACATTCCTATGCTGGTCTCAGCGCCCGCGCACTTGGCTCCCGCCAAACTGGTGCAGTACATTAAAGGGCGGTCTTCGCGGCGCTGGCAGGAGGAATTTCCGCACTGGCGCAAGCGCTACTGGGGTCAGCGTCTGTGGGCGCGCGGCTACTTTTGCGCGACGGTGGGCGCGGTCGACGAAGAGACCATACGAGCTTATATGGAGAACCAGAAATGGGACCAAGACGATCAGGGCTTCCAAATTACCGCGCCCGCCGAGCCTGGAAGCCGGCTCTGAGCCGGGAGCCCTGCAGACGGCTTCCGCCGTACCCTCGACTTTCAGTCGTTCAGCAACCTACCGCCTTTAGGCGGTAGTGGTTTAGTTTAATCACCGAGCAATCTGCCGTACGGCTCCAGTGACTCGACGTTGTCGCACACAGTTTTGACGGCGGCGGTAATCGGTACGGCCAGCACGAGGCCGATGCCGCCCCAGATCAAGCCCCAAAACATGAGCGCTACGGTTACGACCAGCGGATTCAGCCGCACACGTCGACCGATAATTTTGGCGTATAGAAAGTTCATTGCGACCAGATGAAGCGCAGCGGTAATAGCAATCACGCTCGCAATAATTTTGAAGCGATTCGGGATAGCGACAGCCGCCAGCACGGGGGGTACCAGTGAAAGCGGCAGCCCAAAGTACGGCATTAAACTGAAGAACGCGCTCACAAAGCCGACCAGCGGCCAGTACGGGATGCCGAGAAAGAAAAAGGCCACGGCGCTCACAAGGCTGAGGAAGGCCCAGAGCAGAAAATTTCCCAGCACATAGGCGCGCGTCGAATCGCCGATGCCGGACCAGGTTTTACCAACCACATAGCGGTCATGGCCGTGAAACAGCCGCATCACGCTTTTGCTCAGGTGATCGCGCCAGCTCAACATGAAGTAGACCAGAAACGGCACAAAGGAAGCCAGGAACAATATGTGAAAGTAGCGTGACGAAAACGTGTAAATCGTCGCGATAAAGGGCTTCGGGTCGGTGTGGATTCGCACCTCCTGCACGACGGGTTCTGTCGGCGGGGAAGGCAGTTCGGGCTGTTTGGCCTTGCGCCGTCGTGCTTGCATGGCCTGTTGGGGCTTTTGCTGAATCTGCTGATCCTGCTCCCGCAGGCGCTTCGGAACCATCGTTTCAACAGCGCCTTTTTCAAACTGGTCCAGTCGGTCGCTGGCCGAGTTCCAGAGTTCGCTCACCCGCGAGGCGTAAGCGGGCAAGTCTTCCGCCAGAATGCTCAGTTGCCTCCAGGCAATGGCCGATGTGATGTAAGCTCCCACCAGGGCAACCCCAATCACGATGCTCGTGGCAGCCGGTCTTGGCAGGCGCAGCTTCATAACGAGCAGCACGGCAGGATCAAGAATAAAGGCAAAAATGGCGGAAATGATCAGAGTGACAAAGAAGTCTCGCCCGAAATAAAGCAGTCCGATCAAGGCGGCTAGTGCGATCAGCGAAGTTCGAACGCCAAATCGTTGAACAACAGGCGGAGGAGGACTAAGAGTTGCCAAAGCAGGAAGCAGACTCGGTATCCGTACTCTAGCATGTCAAGCACCTCATTCCGATACTGACAAGCTGTGAAGGTATTGGCGCGGAGTGAGGATGGGAATGCCTTCAAAGTGTTTCATGCGGACGAGGTGCTTCAAATCGTTAGAAATAATAACTCTAGCTTTCGAGCGAACAGCACATTCGAGAATGAAGTCATCGTCCGGATTAACGCTTCCTTTCATCTCGCCAGTAGTTTGAATGTGAACTGAGTGCAACCGGTAAAAATCCAAGTTGTCTTCTACTACGCTTATAAGCAGATGAAACTTGCGGGTGAGAACCCATTCAACTTCACGCCATAGCTGGTCACAGACGGCTACGATTCCAAGGTCGAACGCTTTATAGATCGCTTCCTCTTCAACTCAGCCGTGGACGAAAGCATCAATCCACGTGCAAGAGTCGATCACAGCAATCATTCCTTCTCAGCGGTTTTCATTTCTTGCCGGGCTTCTTCAAGCAAGCGCCTGGTCTGCGACCTTTTGTATTTCGGCCCGCTGGCGAGTTGCCGGGTTTGCTTCATGCGGGCGCGAAGCTGATGGGCAAAGTAGGTTCGGAACGCTTCGCAAAAAAGCTCGCTCGTGTCGCGGCTCTCCTGTTGAGCGAATTGGTCAACTGTTTGCGCCAAATCCTCGGGAAAACTGACAGTAAACTTACGTGTCGGCGGCACAAGAGACATATCTTTATTTTCTAACAGCTTAAGAGCTTTATAATTTGGTCTTGGCAGATCCGTATCAATCTCCCCCGCGCGGGCGAATTCTGGCGCTGGATGTCGGCAAGAAGAGAATTGGGCTTGCTGTCAGCGATGAACTGGGCATTACGGCGCAAGGCATCGACACCTTGCAGCGAACGCGGATTCGGGAAGATCTCGAACAGCTTCGGCAAATTGCAGAGGAGCGGAACGTCGGGACTTTGCTGATCGGCAGGCCGCTGCACATGAGTGGAGACCAAAGCCGCCAAGGCGATTACACGGCGGAGTTTGCCGAACGCCTGGGGCGCTACTTGCAGCTTCCCCTGGTGTTCTGGGATGAGCGCTTGACCTCCGCCGAAGCAGAGCGCATTCTGCGGGAGAGCGGCGTCACAGTGGATCGGAAGGCAGGAGCGGTGGACCGTCTAGCCGCCGTGCTGCTGCTTCAAAGCTACCTCGGCTTTCAACAAAGCGAAACGACGCCGGAAGAGGACGAAGCGCATGGCTGATCGCAGCTTCCTCCGGCGATTTCTTGTCACGTCGTCCATTTTTGCTTTGCTGATCGCAGTCGCGGCAGCGATCAGCGCTTACGGGTACCTCGGCCCGTATCGCGGCTACGAAGGGGAAAGATTTGTGGAGGTCCAGCGCGGCATGTCATCGCGGGACATTGCCCGCCTGCTTTCGCAACGGGGAGTGGTGCGGTCTCCCTGGGCGTTTTTGGCCGTGCGCGCCGTACACCCGCGCGCAAGGCTGCAAGCCGGTGAGTATCAATTCAATACGAAGCAAACACCCTGGCAAGTATTTGACAAGATCCGGCGAGGCGATATCTTCTATGAGGAAATCACCGTGCCGGAAGGAAGCAATCTGTTCGATGTTGCCGCCGTTCTCGGGCAATCCGATACGGTGAAGCCGGAGGCATTTTTGAAAGCAGCCGCAGACCCCCGCAGCATCCGCGATTTGGACCCGCTCGCTCCGAACCTGGAAGGTTATCTGTTTCCTTCCACTTATCGCGTGACGCATAAAACCACGGCCCGCCAGCTATGCCAAATGATGACAGGCGAGTTCCGCAAGCAATGGCTCGCCGTCGGTGGCCCGGCGCAGAAAGCCAACGCGCATCAAGTTGTCACGCTGGCGTCATTAGTCGAAAAGGAAACGGCAGTGCCGAGCGAGCGCCCGCTGGTCGCGGCAGTATTTCGCAACCGCATGGAGCGCGGCATTCCCTTGCAGTGCGACCCTACTACGATTTATGTCGCTTTGCTGGAAAACCGATACCGGGGCGTGATCCACCGATCTGATCTGGCGAGCACCAATGCATATAACACTTACGCGCATTCCGGACTGCCCCCCGGCCCGATCGCCAATCCTGGGATCACTTCTTTGCAAGCCGGCTTGCAACCTGCCGACGCGGATTTCTTGTACTTTGTTGCCAAGCCGAACGGGGCCGGTTCGCATCAATTCTCCGCGACGCTTGCCGAGCACGAGAGGGCAGTGCTGGCGTTCCGCCACGGCGGAGGACACTAATTACTGCGCGCCGCGACTGAGAAGCATCACCTTTACCGTGTGAAAGATGATGTAGAAGTCCAAAGCGGGCGCGACGTGCTTAATGTAATAAAGGTCGTACTCCAGTTTAATCATGGCGTCCAACTGAGTATCCCCGTATTTATGGTTAATCTGCGCCCATCCGGTGATGCCCGGCTTGACCGCTAAACGCTGCCGATAGTAAGGAATCTGATGCGCCAGCACATCGACGAACTCGGGGCGCTCGGGACGCGGGCCGACGATCACCATGTCGCCCCGCACCACGTTCCAGAATTGCGGCAATTCGTCCAGCCGGAGCTTTCGCAGCCATTTCCCAATCGGGGTGATGCGTGGATCGTCCTTTGAGGCCCATACCGCGCCCGTTCGCGCCTCAGCATCCGCGTACATGGATCGGAATTTATAGACTGTAAAAACATGCCCGTTAATTCCAACACGGCGCTGCCCGTAAAAAACAGGTCCCTTCGAGGAGAGCTTGACAGCAATGGCAGTGACCAGCATCAAGGGCGAGAACAGAATGAGACCCAGGATTCCAATCAGAAAAGAGTAAGCGCCTTGAATCGCAAGCGCCTGCGGACGAGGCCCCAGGAGCGCGGAAAAAATTAATTGCGAGGGCTGGATCTTCCGGCTGCAAACCCGTCGCATGGCGATTTCATAAGTATCGGCAGCGTCTTCGATCATGACGCCGCTGAAGCGGATCTCCAATAAATCATGCACCGGCAAACGATTCCGCCGCTCCGCCATGCCGACAACAATCCTGTTCGGTTTGTGTTTGGCGCAAACCTCGCGAATATCCGACAACTGCCCCAGGCATGGAACTGGGAATCCGCAAGGCTGGTCTTCGCACAAGTAGCCTAGAATGGAATAGCCAAACTCCGGTTTCGCCTGCAAGCACTCGATCACTTCACCGAGAATGCTGGAATTGCCGAGCAGCAGCACCCGTTCCGAGCGCAGCGACCCAATAATGTATCTCCAGAAAAAGACCCGGTAAAAAGGCAGGATCAGTACAACCAGCACGCTGCCGATCACCATCAGCCACCGGCCTAGAACAACATCCGGCTGTAAATAGCCGAGAAAGGCCATAAACAACAAGGCGCTTCCCACGGCCAGACAAATTTGCTGAACAAGAAGGATGCGGGAAGTAATGCGCAACTCTTGATAAAGATCCTGAAAATAAAGCGTCAGGATGATGCAGGCAGTAACGATCAGAATCTTCCAGTAATTACCTTCTACAAAGAGGAAGAAACCCGGATCATCAGACAAAACCACGGCTGCCCCGGCATAACAAGCCAGAACGATCAATATTTCGAACAGGAGGAGCGCCAGAACGCTGGCCGGTATAAAAACGCGAAAAAGTCTAATCAAGCGAGATAGTTACGGCGGGCAAATGCGCCCTCAAAGTTTATCATGCGCCGTGCAGTTAGCGGTTCTTATTCCCCGCGAATTGACAGCTAATGGGGAAAAAACGAAACTTCATATTTAGCTTCCCCTAACGTGTTATAAAGAAGTAAGATCATACTGGTCTTAGATTTAGGTTTCTGCCTTATTGCATCACTGTTAAAATGCTTCGACTTACAAAAAAGGCGGATTACAGCTTGATTGCTCTCAGGCATTTTGCAGCGCGCCAGCAAGCGACGGGCGAAGCGGTAAGCGCCAAGGACGTTTCCGATACGTGCGGGATTCCGCTGCCGTTGTTGTCGAAGCTGTTGCAAAAATTAGGAAAGAGCGGTTTTCTGATTTCCGAGTACGGCACAAACGGCGGGTATCGGCTGGCGCGTGATCCCCGGAAGATTTCGGCTCTCGAGGTAATTCGAGCTATTGACGGCCCCATTGTGCTGGCAAACTGCTTTACAGAGCATGCCTTTTGCGGGCATTCGGACAAATGCACTGTGAAACGTCCCTTACGGCGAATACACGACGGCATTTTGCGACTTCTTGACGGAGTCAGCATCCAAGATATGTTGCAGGACTCGGAAACCGAGCCTTTAATGCCGGTGCCAAGTTCTTCCCTCGTGGCGTTGCAAAGCACAACGAAATCTCTTGAATCGCAGGGTTCTTTAAGGAAATAAGCTTATGAAATTGCCTATCTATTTGGATAGCCACGCTACAACCCGCACTGACCCGCGCGTGGTTGAGGCGATGCTGCCCTACTTTACGGATTTTTTCGGAAATGCGGCGTCCCGCAATCACAGCTACGGTTGGGAAGCGGAGGAAGCTACTGAAAAATCTCGGAAGCAGATTGCCGACCTGATCGGCGCTACTCCGAAAGAGATTGTTCTTACAAGCGGCGCGACGGAGTCGAACAACCTGGCGCTGAAAGGCATTGCGGAAATGTATGCCGAGCGCGGCAACCACATTATTACGCAAGCGACTGAGCACAAAGCTGTCCTGGATACCTGCAAGCGCCTCGAAAAAGAAGGCGTGCGCGTTACTTATCTGCCGGTTCAACAGAACGGATTGATCGACCTTGACCAGTTGCGCGACGCGATCACGGACAAGACCATCCTGATTTCAATCATGTACGCCAACAACGAGATCGGCGTGATTCAGCCGATGAAGGAAATTGGCAAAATCGCGAAAGAAAAAGGTATTCTGTTCCACAGCGATGCCGTGCAAGCGGTCGGCAAGGTTCCGGTCAATGTGATGGCTGATGGGATCGATGTTCTTTCCTTAACTGCCCATAAGCTGTACGGACCGAAGGGCGTGGGCGCGCTGTACGTGCGCCGCAGAAATCCCCGCGTGCAGATTACGGCGCAAATGGACGGCGGCGGTCATGAGCGCGGCATGCGGTCCGGCACGCTGAATGTGCCTGGTATTGTCGGCTTGGGCGCAGCTTGTGAAATTTGCAAGAACGAGATGCCGGAAGAATCGAAGCGCCTCAGCTTTTTGCGCGACCGGCTCAAAGACAAGCTGATGGGCGAACTGGATGAGGTTTACATCAACGGCACCATGGAACACCATTTGCCCCATAATCTGAATATCAGCTTCGCTTATGTTGAAGGTGAAAGCTTACTGATGGGCATCAATGATATTGCGGTGTCGAGCGGTTCCGCCTGCACCTCGGCTACCCTGGAACCAAGCTATGTGTTAAAGGCTTTGGGTGCTGGCGATGACATAGCGCATTCTTCCATTCGCTTCGGCATCGGGCGGTTTAACACGCAGGAAGAGATCGATTATGTCGCCGACAAGGTGATTGATGTCGTCAGGAAACTGCGTGACTTGTCTCCTTTGTACGAGATGGCAAAGGAAGGCGTGGACTTATCGAAGGTAGTTTGGGCAGCTCATTAAAGAATCGGTACGGAAGGATAGAAAATGGCTTACTCTGAGAAAGTTATTGATCATTACACAAACCCCCGCAACGTCGGTTCGCTGGATAAGGGCAGCAAGGACGTGGGAACGGGCATGGTCGGAGCACCTGAGTGCGGCGACGTGATGAAGCTGCAAGTGAAGGTGAATCCCGAAACAGGCGTGATTGAAGACGCCAAGTTCAAAACCTTCGGTTGCGGCAGCGCGATTGCCAGTTCCTCGTTGGCAACGGAATGGCTGAAGGGCAAGACGGTCGATCAGGCTTTAGAAATCAAGAACACCGATATTGTGAGTGAATTGGCTTTGCCGCCTGTAAAAATTCACTGCTCGGTGCTGGCGGAAGACGCCATTAAAGCTGCTATCGGCGACTACAAGCAGAAGCAGGGTGCCGCTTCAAACAAAATGGAAGCTGTAGCAGTCAACTAAGTTATGACTGATGTAGCGCAACTGTCCGGAGTGTCGAAAAGCGAGCCGGAAGCGGCGAAGCAGATTTATGTTACTCCGAAAGCGATCGGAAAGATTCGCGACGCTTTCAAGCGCGAAGGCGTGTCCGGTGGGCTGCGGCTGGGCGTGTTGGGCGGCGGTTGTTCGGGTTTAAGTTATCAGTTCAAGTTTGCACCCGAGCCGCGCCCGCGCGACCATGTATTTCAATTCGAAGACGTGCAGGTGTTTGTTGATCCGAAAAGCATGTTGTTTCTGGACGGCATGACGCTCGATTGGCAAGACTCCCTCTTACAGTCCGGTTTTGTGTTCCAAAACCCGCACGCCACGAAAAGCTGCGGTTGCGGAACTTCTTTTTCCGCCTGACAAGGGCTGGCGACAGCCCTTTTTCTTACCTATTCCTGTGTCTCAATTCTCCCGCCAGTTCTTTGATTTCTTCGGACTCGACCGCAAGCTAACCGTTGATGAAGCGGATTTGCAGAAGCGCTTTTATCAGCTCAGTAAGGAGTGGCATCCGGATCGTTGGAGCCGCAAATCCGCTGAAGAGCAAGCGCAGGCGCTCGAAGCAACAGCGATTTTGAACGACGGCTACCGCACGTTGCGCGATCCCGTGAGGCGGGCGGAATACCTGCTGACTGAAGAAGGCTTTCCGATTGGCGAGCAGCGTTCGAAAGATGTGCCGCCCGAATTGCTGGAGGAAGTTTTCGAGTTGAACATGGCGCTTGAAGAGTTGCGGAGTGGGGACGAATTGGCGCGTCCGCAATTGGAAGCGGCGAAGAACAATTTCCTGGGGATGCGCGGTGAGATCGACCGGGAACTAAACACGCTTTTTGCCAAGTACGATGCGGCGGAAAGCGAGAGTGAAACGGCGAAGCAGGCGCTGCACGAGATTCGGGGAGTATTGAACCGCCGCCGCTATATCGAGAACCTGCTGCGTGACGTGGACAAAGCTTTAAGTCCGATAGCCGCAGCAGCGGAACCGTTGGAAGACCGTTTATAAGATTGCATGGGAACGTTTCAGATTGATTTCGGCGAAAGCCGCACATCCAAAATTGTCGGCATCGACCTCGGCACGACGAATAGTTTAGTGGCCGTAATGGAGCTGACCGGGCCACGAATTATCGAAGACCCTGAGGGCCGGAAAATCGTTCCGAGTATTGTTTCTCTCACAGAAGATGGGCGGCTGCTGGCGGGCGAAACGGCGCGTGAACTGCTGTTAACGCACCCGGAGAGAACCGTTTATTCGGTTAAGCGCCTAATGGGGCGCGGAGTGGCCGATATGCAGGATGAGGTGAAGCTGTTTCCCTTCTGCATTGCAGGCGACAGCCAATCGGTCATCAAGTTGCAATTGGGTGAGCGGACCTTTACTCCGCCGGAGATTTCAGCGGCAGTATTGAGGCAACTAAAAGACAACGCAGAAGTAGCGCTCGGCGTGCCGGTAACGGAAGTCGTGATTACTGTTCCGGCTTACTTCAATGACGCGCAGCGCCAAGCGACAAAGGATGCAGGAAGGCTGGCCGGGCTGGAGGTGCTGCGGCTGGTGAATGAGCCGACAGCGGCGTCACTGGCATACGGGCTGGATAAGCGCAAAGAGGGTGTAATTGCCGTGTATGACTTTGGCGGCGGCACCTTCGATGTTTCGATCCTGCGCTTGCGCGAGGGCATCTTTGAAGTCCTGGCAACCAACGGCGACACGCATCTGGGCGGCGATGACATCGATAACCTTCTGCTGCGGATCGCGATGGAAGACGTGCAGTCGGAGTGGGGCGAGAACATCGCCGAGGATTCCGAGGGATTGCAAAGGCTGCGGCGCGCAGTGATCACGGCAAAGGAAGAGTTGTCGTTTGCGCCCGAAACGCTCATTGCCCTGGATTATAAAGGCAAGCGGTACGAAAGGCTGATTGACCGGGCCTTGTTCGAGCGTCTGATTGCTCCGATTGTGGAGCGCACACTGGAGCCTTGCCGCCTTTGCCTGCAAGACGCTAAGCTGACGCCGGAACAAATTGATGAAGTGGTCATGGTGGGCGGTTCGACACGTATTCCGCTGGTGCGCGCCGCAGTCGAACGGTTGTTTAAAGCCAAACCGCATACCGAATTGAATCCCGACGAAGTGGTGGCGCTCGGGGCCGCTGTGCAGGCGGGCATTCTGGCGGGTGATGTGGAGGACAAGCTGCTGCTTGACGTAACGCCGCTGTCGCTGGGCCTGGAAACTATGGGCGGCGTCGTATCCAAGCTGATTCATCGCAACTCGACCATTCCGGCAAGCGCCACGGAATCGTTTACGACGGCAGTGGATGGGCAAAAGAATGTATTAATTCATGTTCTGCAAGGCGAGCGTGAATTAGTAAAAGACTGCCGCAGCCTGGCGCGATTTGATTTGAAAGACATTCAACCGATGCCGGCAGGGTTGGCGCGGATTGAGGTCCGATTTCTGATCGATGCCAACGGCATCTTGAACGTGACGGCGCGCGATGCCCGGACCGGCAAAGAGCAGAGCATTGAAGTAAAGCCTTCTTACGGCCTATCGGACGAGCAGGTAGAGGCGATGATTCGCGAGTCTTTCGAGAAAGCGGAAGAAGACATGCGCGAACGGCAAGTACGGGAAGCGCGCGTGGAAGCCGACAGCATTCTAGCCGCCACGGAAAAAGCGCAGAAAAACCCAGCCTGGGAAGCGCTCAGCACGGACGAACGGGATGCTACCGAGACCGCCAAGCGCGACTTGCAGCGCGCGTATCACAGCAACGATCATCATGCGATCAACGCCCAAATAGAAGCTTTGAACCAAGCCACGCAGTCGCTTGCCGAGAACATGATGAACACAGCAGTACGCGGCGCATTAAAGGGCACAAAGGTGGAGTGAGGCGGATTGGCTGTGCTCTCTTTTCGATTCTTAAGCAGCGCTCCCGTGGTTTGAGGAACCTAGCAATTCCACCTTTCCATAAAAATGATGAGCTCTTTCCGCAAACTTCGGATCTGCCGTTAAGAGGGGACTTCCTGTACGCTGAGCTACGGCTAAGTACAGACAGTCCTGCAAAGGGTGCCGAATCTGGATTGCAAGTTCCATAGCGGCCTCAACATTCTCTTCATCAGGACTGAGCTCGACCACACCTTTGGCGAGAGCGGCGAACCATAGACGGCATGCAGATTCGGCATCTTCCGGCAGGATCTCACCTAAACGTGTCTTACGCGTCAGGGCTGCTGTGACCTCAATACGAATTAAAGCGGGTGCAATGAGTCTATTAAGACTTAAAAGGAGCATCTGGGCAGCTTCGGCTCCCTGCTCTGGAAAAAACCACTTTACGGCTACGCTGGCATCGACAACAATCAACCCTGCTCCTGTCGATTTTGCACAATGCCGGGTGTACTGTCCGAAAGCTGCCCATACTTGGCGCGAAAGCGTTCTCTCAATGCTCTGGCTTCCACATCAAAACTGTTTCTCTGATCCAGCACAGCTTGAGTCAATAAAAAACGCAGTTCTTCTTCTAAACTGCGCCCGCTAGCTTGGGCACGTAAACGATAAGCGTCCAGAACCCAATCCGGCAACTTGCGTATTTTGACATCAGCCATAGGAAGACTCTTCATTATATTTCGAACTGATGATGCGGGTGCGAGGGTCAGCTTTTCACTGCGCCAACATGAGGAGTCAAGACAAAAATGCTGCTGAAGTGAGCAGACAAGAGTACAATGCCGAACCGTCTTTAAACAAGAGCGCGGCTGCATTACCACCAAGCATTCATACTGGGCATTATTTCCGCACTGCTGATAAGGAACTCGCCGCAAAATCATTGAGGCGCACATCATAGAGTTCGAAGTTGCGTTCGAGATGCACGAACGGTTCCCATACTTGTACGCGTGCTTCGACGGTCGCGTTCACGCGCGGGGAGAGGAATCTATATAGGGGATCGATGCTGAGTTCAGCGGGAAAGGGGGAGTACGAGGTCCTATGGGAGAAGTCTTCCGTGGTTGCTTTTGCCCCATTAGAAGAATCCTGCAGCATGCGAATGGTAACCCAATCGGATGGCGGCCGGAATGCCGAACGGCAAAGCAAAAAGGACGCGTCTGCCGAACACAGGCCCACGCCCTTTACAGGAACGGAACGACCGTTTACAGGAATCGAAACCTGCTGCCTGTTTCCGTAAAGCGTGAAGTAGAGCTTACCGCGAAGCTGCAAAGGCTTGTCTTTCGCCCGCTTATAAAAAGCTTTTCCCATGACGGCCCGTAACGAAAGAATGCCGGATTCGAAGTTAAAAGAATACGGAGGCGGCTGGTGGACGACGGATGTTTCGCCATCGGGAGCATGCAGCTTCACCGTGAGTCCGTTAGGTTTCAGTTCCGTGCCAGTCGGAAGTCCGCTGATTCGAAGCGGCAGTTCGGCCACTATCTGGCCTCCCTCGGTGGCGTAAATGCGCCCTAGCCATTTCCGGTCCGAATCCAGTTCAATCCGCACGGAGGAGATATCGATTTTCCGGCGTGAGAAATACGTTTGCAGCGTGAATGCCGCAGTCCAAGGGAGCAGCGCGCTACTGGCTAGCAGCGCCAAGACTATAGCGCCCGTCAGTGTTCGCGCAGCGAATGTGTTTCGGCGTGCGTATTGCCACAGTAGAATGATTGCGGCTGTCGCAGCGATTTGCGCCGCTACATAGCAGATTTTCACCCATCCCAATTCCATCCAGGAGAAGTCCCCCCAAGACAGCAATGGACTCACGAGAATTCGCGCTAATACCCCAACAATTAAAAGCAATGTCACCATCAACAGTTCTGTTAATCCGCTTGTGATGGCGGAGAATGCAGCCGTTGGAAGCACAAATGCCGCTAGGAGCAGCAATTGCATCCAAAGAAGACCGCCTAGTTCCGCGCCGATGGAAAATCCGGCAGCGCCGATGATCACCGCATCCGCTATCAGGAGAGGCGTATTGACAAAGGCAAGGATAAACAACAGCTTGGCGCCTAACAAGCTCTGCCACTGATAAGGCCGCGTAAGCCAAAACTGCCGGTTGCCCGGCAGCGCTTCCGCATGAATCACTCTCCCGATCAGGAACCACCAGGTCACGGGTAGAATGACGGCGACCGGCCCCGGACCTCGCAGATTGTGTATGGTCGTCAAGCAGAAAGCCATGGCCGCCAGCAGCGCAAAAGCAACGTCGTAGCGAAGATAACGCACGTCCTTTTTGAAAATATGGATGGCCTGTTTCACTCATACCGCCTTTCGACTGGCTTTTGCCAAAGTGACAAAGATGGATCGCAGCGGCATCGCCTTGACCGCCACTTGTTTCACGCTCCGAAAGTATTGCCTGATCTCGCCGGTTGTTCGGTCCCGCTCAAACTGCGTATCCACAAAGCGAATCAGCGAACCGGATTGTTCGGCGTTGAGCCAGGACTTCGGCAAGTTATAAGCAAGCAGAGGAGATTCGTCGTCAACGGTGATCTCCACTTCGCGAAAGCGCTCGGTGAGCGATGTAATTTCTTCAGAAAACTGCAAGCGCCCGCGCTCCAGATAACCGATATGGCTTGCGAAGGTTTCCATTTCACTCAAATCGTGCGAGCAGATCAGGATCGAAACCCCTTCGGCATGGGCCAGCAGTCCCTCAATCAGTTCGTCACGCGTGAGCGAGTCCAACGCGCTAAAGGGTTCGTCCATCAGCAGCAAACGTGGTCGATAGGCGAGCGATGAAGCGAGCGACACCTTCATACGCATACCCCGCGATAGATGCCGCAGCTTCCGCTTCGGAGGCAAGTCAAACTCGCGCAGCAATTGCTCCGCCCGGTCGCCGTCCCAGTTGGGATAGAACGGCTGAAGGTACGTTAAAAACTCCTCGACCGTCATCCAATCCGGCAATTCCTGGCTTTCCGCCACGTAACCGATTTGCGTAAAGTCACCCGGCGAGATGCGCCGCGAATCGCGCCCGAAGATTTCGGCGCGGCCCGAACTCGGTTGCAGCAGATTCATGAGAATTTGCAGCGTGGTGCTTTTACCCGCGCCGTTTGGTCCCAGGAGACCGTAGACGCTGCCCTCGGGCACGCTCAGGTTCATTTGGTCCAGCACCAAAGTCCTGCCAAACTGTTTGGAAAGCTGGATCGTTTGGAGTATTTCGTTCATGGTCGCCTTTGTTTAAACGCTGCCAGTGCTGCGCGAGTGCTTCCCCTACTTCTTGGAGATCGAGGCCCAGTTTCTTGGCTTCGACTACCAACTGCTCCAGTTCCTTTTTGAGCAGATGACTGCGCTCGGCTGCCGACGAACCCAAACGTTCCACCACAACCGTGCCGATGCCTGGGCGGATTTCCAGCACGCCCTGCGCCACCAAATGACCGATCACTTTGTGCGCGGTGTTGGGATTGATTTTAAGAGCCGTGCTTAGCGCGCGAACGGAGGGGAATGGGTCGCCGGGGCGCATTTGTCCCGACACAATGGCCTTCTTTGCGGCATAAACCACTTGCTCATACAGCGAAATGCCCGGTTCAAAGGACAACCCAAACGGAATCACATCTGTACTATAACAAATAGTACACTGAGCAGGCGCTTACTGAACCTGTTCGGATTGGGTCGCCTAGTCAATCCTTTCGTGAGATTCTGGTGTGCGGCAGGGCTTTTCATGAAGATTTTTCGTACATGCGCTTTCCTTCTGTTTGCCTGCTTTCAGATTGGATTCTGCGCAAAGACGCCCACGACAGCAGATGCGCAGGCTTTTATGGACAAGGCTGAAGCTGAACTGCTTACCTTAAGCAATGAAGCGCAGCAAGCGGATTGGGTGCAGGAAACCTACATCACGCCCGATACCGAGGCGCTGTCTTCCCGAGCGTTGGAGCGAGCCATTGCCCGCACAACGGAACTGGTGGAAGAGTCCAAACAGTTTGACGGTTTAAATCTGCCGACGGAGTTGCGCCGAAAGTTCATGCTTTTGAAGCTAGGATTGCAAATGCCTGCTCCGCGCGATCCGAAGCTGCGGGAAGAGTTGACGCAGATTGCAACCTCGCTTAACGGAAGCTATGGAGCGGGCAAGTATTGTCCCGGCAGTGACCAAACGAAGTGCATGGGAATCGATGAGATCGATGTGCGGATGGCGCAAAGCCGCGATCCCAAAGAGCTCCAGGATCTGTGGGTCGGCTGGCATAAAATCGGCGCTCCCATGCGCGACCGGTATGCGCGTTTTGTTCAATTATCGAATGAGGGAGC
>CAXTWT010000093.1:13648-15054 GCA_964247955.1 uncultured Bryobacteraceae bacterium | reverse complement strand
AGCCCATGCACGCCATGGCCGAAGGTCGCGGCGGCAACGAGATCAAGATTGTCGAGTTCGGTCATCCTGATTGCTCCGGCGACCGGCCCTGCAATCTCCACGGCCTTTGGGACAGTGCCCTGATCGAACACGCCGAACCAAATGAACAACTCTATGCACAGCGCCTGCAAGTTGTGATCGCGCGTGATCGCCTTGATTTAGTCCCGGAAGGCACGCCGCGCGATTGGGCTAATGAATCCCATGTTGCCGCAGAGGGCGCGTTGCTTGAGAACGGCGGCCTTGCCGACCAGATCTATTTCGATCATGAGATTTCGGTCGTTGATCGCCGCCTGTCTTTGGCAGGTTTGAGACTGGCTTCCATGCTGAATGCTGTTTTCAGCCATAACCGCTCAGCAACTGACGCACGCTGACTGTTGGTTCGGATCTAACTATATGCGCGTTTAGCTGACCGTATGCGCCGCCAGTGCGACCGTTACTTGGTCACTGGGAGTTTTGGTCACGCTTCCGCTGATTTGGGGGTGGTACTCAATACGCATTGTTTGAGCGTTCACAACTACCCGCAAATATCCGTAGTGGGTGTCATCATAACTTTCCAACGTCAGGGTGTTGTCGATTTTGTAAGGAGTGCGATAGGCGCCGCGCATCTTTGACAGCGGCGAATGACCTCCGCATCCCGTCACGAGAAACGGAATTTGATACTGGTTGACTGTGCGCGTGAACCGCTGGTAGTTATGAGCGTGAGCGGAGAAGACGGCATGGGGCCAAACGCCCGCTTCCTGACAGGCTCGATCCATGTCCGCCAGCATCACAGGACTGCCTCCATGCACCGATCCGCCCGTAAACGGCGGATGGTGGACGGCAATAATGAGCGCGCCCCCAAAGTTCTCGCTTTTGGCGCGAGCGAGCGCGGTTGTTAAAAATGTTACCTGCCGCTGGTCGAGCGCCGTATGAGCGCCATTCTCATCCGAGATCACGCCGGGGTCCTCCAACACATTGCTGTAAAGACCAAAGATGCGAACAAAAGGCGCTTCCAACGTGAAGTACACGCCCGGTTGAATCATGGTGGTGCGCAACAAGCCCCCCGCATCCGGCGAGCGGGTGGGGGCGGGCGCGCAGAAGTTCCGCAAAAAGGCATCGAGCGTCGGCGCCGGATCGGTTGCATAGACGACGCCGTCATGATTGCCGGGAATGGCGAGAATCGGCACGGGATAGTTGCGGTACGGCTCGTAAAACTGATCGTAGTAGTAGGTGGCCTCACCGAAGTAATACACCACGTCACCGAGATGGAAGAAGAACGAAGGCGCGTCAGCGGCATTCGCCTCGTCAAAGTCGGCCGCCATCTTGTCGGCCACTAGGGACTGCGTCGCGGGACCGACAACGCTGCCGGTATCGCCGACGGAGTGAAA
>CAXTWT010000093.1:12364-13548 GCA_964247955.1 uncultured Bryobacteraceae bacterium | reverse complement strand
GAATCCGTGTAGCTGTAATTCGCCGAGATTCCCAGAGCGTTCAACCGCCACGGCAAATACGAGAGCCGCTGCTGAAAGGACACCTCGAAGCCCGCAATCCACGCGCTGCTTCCGTTGACCGGCCCCGTTTGCTGGTAGGTCAAGTCCGGCGCGTACACTCCGGTGACGTCCCGTGTGATCGAGTAAATGGGGGTTCGGATGTCTTTGAAAAACACTCCTGCCTGCAGAAGACCCAACGGATTCAAGTAGTGTTCGTACAGGAGATCGTAATTGTTCGCCTTCGTCGCCTGCAGATTCGGATTGCCGATGTTGGCGCGGCGCGTGGAATCGTTCACCGAGACGTACGGCGCCAAGTCAATATAGTTCGGCCTCGCAATGCCACGCCCATAGGCGAGGCGAATATCCGAAGACGAGCTCATCGAGTAACGAATTTCCGCGCTCGGCAGCGGGTTGACGTAGCTCGATCCGTTTCTCGTGGCCGCTGTGGAAACATACTGCTTGGCGCTGTTAAATAGCACTTGGCGGCCCACAACAGTTTCGTCCGTTCCTTCAAAGCGCAGACCCGCATAAAACCGCCATTTCCCGAACTCGATGGTGTTCATGAAGTAACCGGCGGAGACGCGCTCCAGCAGGTTGTAGTTGTTCGGGTCGTTGCGGCGGTGCGTCAGGTTCGTATCCAACGTGAACAAGCCGGGATTAGACCCGAAAAAGGAAGTGACTTTGTTGTAGTTGACAAAGGGTCCTTGCGTGTAGCTTCCGTCGTAATAGTTCTTGTCTGTCAGCGCGCCGAGAAACGGCGCCATGGGTATGGGCGTGCTGCCTGCCACGTCGTAATACAGATCATTCGACTCCTGGAACTTGTGCGTGTTGCGGAACTTGCCGCCCACCTCAAAGGTGCCCAGGCGCCCGCCCCAGTTGTACCCGCGCGAGTACGCCGCCGCGCCCGAAAGGTTCACCTGCGGACTATAGGTCGTGTTCACATCAAGGGCGTCCGAGCTTTGCATGACATACTGCGACGGGTCGTAAAGATTCACGCCATTCTGCACAACAAACTTTGGCCGGTACGGATTCGTTAAATTCAGGCCGTACTGCACTGTGTTCAACGGAGAACTATCGGTCGGCGCAAAATTGGCTTGCGAATAGCCTTTGTCTTCCGTGGCCGAACGCGCCGCCGAAGCCTCCCA
>CAXTWT010000093.1:2375-12264 GCA_964247955.1 uncultured Bryobacteraceae bacterium | reverse complement strand
GCCGCCGAAGCCTCCCATATGAATGTGGAAGCGCCCCAGCCGTGGCGCCCTCCGACCACCATGCTTCCGATCACCTGCACGGGACGCCGGATCTGCGCATTGGAGGAAATTGATCCGTCCGCTCCGCCTTGCAGCGCCGATGTTGTGTAGCTGTTGATCGTCGGACTATACACCCAACGGTCGCCGTAATTATCAAAATGCGAATACAACCCCCGCACGTAAACGCTCGATGTGTCGCTCAACCGGTAATCCACGCTGCCCTCGAAGCCGAAGCGCGTTCGGTCGTAGGCATAGTCACGAAGGTCAATCCCGCCATAGGTGCCGAAGGACGGCGCATTCGCGCTCACGGCGGGCAGCAGCGGATTGCCGCCGCAGTTGCCGGGATCGCATTGTACCGTTTGGGGACCCGGTTCCACGTCATTGATGCCGCGCCCATTCCAGTCGTAGGCGCCGCCGACCAGAACCCCCAAGCGTTGACTTTTCCCGAAGCGCTTGCCGAGAGTACCGCCGAACTGATCCGCGCCCCGCGTGTTGAAGATGGGCGTAAATGCGCCGATGCCGAAGAGCGAAATCGTCGGACGGTCGCCCGCTGTGCGCGTGCGTAAGTTAACGGAGCCGCCAATCGCATCGCCGTCCTGATTCGCCAGCAGCGTCTTGCTGATCTCGACCGACTCCACCAGGTCCGAGGGAATCACATCCAACTTGATCTGGCGCGCCCCTGCTTCGGGCGACGGCACGTTCACGCCGTCAATCGTGACATTGCTGTAGCGCGGCTCGGTGCCGCGAATCTGGACATATTTGCCCTCGCCTTCGTCGCGCTCCAAAGTGACGCTGGGCAAACGGCCAATCGCGTCGGCCACATTCGCGTTCGGTAAGCTGCGGATCACTTCCGAGGGCAGCACTTGCAGAATGTTCTCGGCTGTTCGCTCGCGATTGATCGCTTCTGCTTCGCCGTGTGGCCGCGCATCCATGACAATGACCTCCTCGGTTCGTGCCGCGACTTGCAGCACGGCATCAGCGCGCGCCGCCTGGCCGGGCGTGACTGTCACGGGAGAAGAGTATGGCGCAAATCCGATAAAAGAAACGGACAGCGTATAGGTTCCGGGAGCCACATCATTGAAAGTGTACCGGCCCTGCCGGTCCGTTACGGCCCCGGCGTCGGTAGGCTCCAATCTAATCCGCGCGCCGTAGATGGCGCCGCCCGCCGTGTCGGTCAAAGTGCCGGCTACGCTGCCATGACTTGTCTGCCCCAGACCGAAGGAGGCAAACCACAGAAAAATCAAGAGCGCGGGCGTAAGGGTCCGCTGTCGAAACACGATCACTCTCCACCTCAATCACAAAGAATGAATAGGAAGGTAACAGTCTTCGGTTAAGAATATGTTTCAATTAGCCTACAAATAGAAATTTACGTAGAACAACGGGGAAGTTGTCGTATTCGAGGCGAAGCCGTCAGAAACTGGTGTCTCATCACATGAGGCATTGCGTTAGTTTGTCACTTTGCAGGGCGCCACGCGGGAGTGAACCCGAACAATCACTACTTGGATGCCAGTCAGCTTTAGGCGCCGAAACTCGCGCCGGGAACGAACGGTGTGCCAGTTGGCGATAACTTCGAAACCCACTTTATGCCGCCATCGCCAGGAAGACTGAAAAAATGCACCCACCATTGGACTTCGACTGCAATTTAATTGAAGCTTGATGCTGGTTCACGATGGCCTGTGCAATGGCCAGACCTAATCCGTATCCTCCCGATTCTTTACTTCGAGACGAGTCCACGCGGAAGAATCGCTGGAAGATACGGCTTTGCACTTCCTCCGGAATACCGATGCCGGTGTCTTCCACGGTGAGCACTGCTTTTTTCCCTTGTTCGTGTAAGCCGACGACAACCGTGCCTCCCGGCGGCGTGTATTTGATCGCGTTGTCGAGAAGAATGAACAACATTCGGCGCAAGGCGGAACAGTTACCAAGAACAGGAAGCGCAGATTTTGGAAGGTTCCGGGCGAGTGTGAGGGACTTCGCTTCGGCCAACGGGCGCAGGTCCAGGCAGGCCGTTTCGACTAAAGATCGGGCATCCACAACTTGCAGTTCCGCTGAGGAACCCTCGGCGTCGGCTCGGGCCAGAAACAACAAATCATCAATCAACTGCGTCATGCTCTCCGACTCGCTTTGAATGCGTTGGAGCGCTTGGCGATAGTCGTTTTCCGAGCGCATCTTCCGCAGGGCGTTCTCGGCCGCCAAGCGGATGATGGCAACCGGCGTCCGCAGCTCGTGCGAGGCGTCCGCCGTGAATTGCGAGATTTGCAAGACAGCCGTTTCGAGCCGTCCGAGCATGTCGTTCCAGGTCTCCGCAAGGCGCTGCAGCTCATCGTTGGTATGGGGAACCGCTAACCGTTCGGAAAGATTGGTCACGCCAATCGTGCGGGCGGCTTCCGTAATTCGATCCACTGGCGACAGCGCTCTCCGGCTCAGCCAGTACCCTCCGGCAGCGCCGCAAACAATAAAGACCGGGACCGTGATGGCCAGCAATAACGCCAGCAGCTTCACAGGTCGGTCCACAGGCTCGAAGGGAATGGCCAGAAAAGTTTGGAAAACGCCTTCGCGCAAAGCGACAGAGCGGCTGAGCGCCAGGTAGCGCCGACCGTTCCAGGAGAGACTTTGCGGCTGAGCGGACTTGACGGTTTGGCTTGCGACGCCGGAGAAGTTCTTGTAGATTAACCGACCGGCTCCGCTCGAAACGGCCAGGAGATGGGGATGCAGCAGAGATCGGGAGTACTCGTCGATTTCGTTGGAAAGGCGCATGGAGGGGTCTTGCTCTTCAATGCGAAGATACTCTTCGAGCCCGCGTGCTTGGTTCAAAAGTGTGATTTGGAGATCTTGGTAAAGAAGGTGCCGCAGTGCGAGGGAGACAACGCCGCTGAAGAGAAGAATGGCAAGCGACAGAACGGCCGTGTACCAGATCGTCAGCCGGGTGCGGACCGATTGACGATTCACGGTTCTTGCTCCTGCAGGCAGTACCCCACGCCGCGAACCGTGCGAATCAGTTTGGGTGTTTCCGACAGTTCGATCTTCTGGCGCAGCAAACGGATAAATACATCCAGTGTGTTTTCTTCCACCTCGGAATCGTAGCCCCATATGGCTTCCACCATCGAAGAGCGAGACAAGACCCGTCCTTTATGGCGCATCAACAGTTCCAGCAAGCTGTACTCACGAGGGGTGAGGGCAATTTCTTTGTTCTCGCGGGTCACTTGACGCGTGGCCGTGTTCAGCGTCAGGTTGCCTGCCTGGAGGCACAACGGTTGCGGGATTTCGCCGCGTCTGCTGACCGCTCGGACGCGCGCCAGCAGTACCGTTAATGAGAACGGCTTAGTCAAATAATCATCCGCTCCGCTGTCTAAAGCTTTTACGATGTCGGCCGGAGCGTCGCGGGCGGTGAGGACCAGGATGGGGGTTTGAACGCGTGCTTTGCGAAGCCGCTGCACAATCTCGAAGCCGCTAATTCCCGGCAACATCAGGTCCAGAAGAATGAGATCAAAACGGCTGGTTTGGCCGAGTTGCAGAGCCGTTCCGCCATCCGTAGCTAACGTAACGAAATAGCCTTCTTCCGAGAGAGCGGATTGCAGAAGCCCGGCCATGGCTGGCTCGTCTTCTACGGCGAGAATATGCATTTCCGGTTACATCGTAACGCTTTTAGCTGAAATTTTGGTGAAAAGTTTTCGAGCTGAACTACCAGATCAGCTTCAGCCCGAACTGAATTTGACGCGATGTCGTCAACGTTGAATCGATCACTACACCGTGCTTCCTCCCGTGCCCAGCGCTCCGGGAGCAAAGACTGCGCTGCTCTCTCCTGATGGCAGTTATCTATTTGTTGCCGTGTCGCCGGGCGAAGGCAAGACAGGCGGAAAGATACTGACGTACGCTGTAGAGTAACGTGTTAATGCAGTCGGGCCTTCTACGCGTACGAGGAGAAGTTTAGTAATGACAGCATCGGATCGTAAAGCTAAGATCAAGTCGGTTATCCGCGTCGCCAGCGGCAATTTTCTGGAGATGTATGACTTCATGGTCTTCGGCTATTACGCGGCGGCTATCGGCAGGGCGTATTTTCCCAAAGGCAGCGAGTTTGCCTCGTTAATGCTGTCGCTCGCCACCTTTGGCGTCGGCTTTCTGATGCGTCCACTCGGCGCGCTTGTGCTGGGCGCCTACATTGACCGTCACGGACGACGTTCGGGACTGATCCTGACCCTCGCGTTGATGTCCTTTGGAACGATCTCCATCGCGTGCGTGCCTGGTTACAACATGATCGGCATCCTGGCGCCTTTGCTCGTAGTGATCGGTCGGCTTCTGCAAGGCTTTTCGGCGGGTGTGGAACTGGGCGGCGTGTCGGTCTACCTTTCGGAAATCGCCACTCCGGGACATAAAGGCTTTTATGTCAGTTGGCAATCTGCCAGTCAGCAATGCGCGGTTGTGTTTGCCGCTATTCTTGGCGTAATCCTGAGCTCAAACCTTTCCGTTGCGCAAATGAACGCATGGGGCTGGCGGGTTCCGCTGCTGATCGGATGTCTAATTATTCCCGTGTTGTTTGTCATCCGGCGCTCGCTGACCGAAACGGAAGAATTCGCCGCTCGCAAACAGCACCCGACCGTTTCGGAAATTCTACATTCCGTTGCCGCCAACTGGAAGCTCGTGATTTTGGGAACGATGCTCGTTACTATGACAACGGTATCTTTTTACCTAATTACCGCTTATACACCGACCTTCGGCCATACTGTGCTTCATTTAGCGAGCAGGGATAACCTCCTTGTCACCTTGTGCGTGGGCATCTCAAATTTTATCTGGCTTCCCATCATGGGGTCCCTTTCGGATCGGATTGGACGCCGTCCTTTGCTGCTCACCTGCACTGTCCTGGCGCTCCTCACGGCATACCCGGCGCTTTCCTGGCTGGTCAGCAGCCCATCTTTCTCCAAATTACTGGCCGTTGAACTGTGGCTGTCGTTCCTGTATGCCAGCTATAACGGCGCGATGGTCGTTCTCTTAACGGAGTTGATGCCTCCGAAGGTGCGGGCGTCAGGGTTCTCGCTGGCCTATAGCTTGGCTACTGCTCTTTTCGGCGGTTTCACGCCCGCTGTTTGCACTTATCTAATTCATATCACTGGTAATCAGGCTATGCCTGGAGTCTGGCTGTCGTTTGCCGCAGTGACCGGCTTAGTGGCCGTGATCCTGTCCCGCCGCAACAGCGTTTCCCCTCACGAAGTCGACGCGGCCCGACCGGTAGGTTCGTTGTTAACGTCTTGACTTGTGTCCGGAGACTGACGCAGTGGAGTCGAACCCGAAAAGTTCTGTTTTCTTTGTGATTGCTCGTTGCCGCATGAACGCCACATCAAACCACGTTATAGGCCGGACACATAGTTGGCCAGCAGCTTATCAATTGACTAACACCAAAAAGAGGACGCCACGCAAAAACGCGCTGTTTGCCCTGAGCGTGCCGGAGATTCGGTATCTGCTGTGGCTTCTCGTGTGGCGGAAAACCGTGGAACAGTCGTTTGTCCTGGCCTGGTCCGTGTGGCGGCGTAAACATCAGGCAAGAGCGCAATCTTACCACTACCAACGCCGCAACCGGTCCGGCTAAGTGAACTGCAACTGTAGGACTAGGGCGAGGTGACTGCCTTCCGGCAAGCCTGGGAAGCACGCCGTCTAGCCTATGCCGTAGACATCAGCAAAGCCGTGGCGGTCTGGCCGGAGCCGCCCGGCGGCGCAAGGGCAGCCAAGGCCCGCTCTGGTCGCGGTTCTGGGCCCGGCGGGTGCAAAGCGCTCAGGGTTGGAACCACGGCCGGGCGCCGGGGAAAGAGGTTTGGCTGGTGGGGGAGTGGCTGGCAGACAAGCCGGAGCCGGTCAAATACTACCTGTGTGATCTGCCGAAAAGCACGAGCTTGCGGCGGTTGGCGGCCACGGCCCGGGGACGTTGGCAGGTGGAGCAGGACTATGAACACTTGAAAGAAGAGTTGGGACTGGATCACTGCAAGGGCCAGAGTTGGACGGGTCGGCGCCACCCCGTCAGGGTGGGGATGCCGGCACACCTGTCTCTGCGCCTGGAACAGAAGCGGAGGTCATCGAAAATCGCTCTGGACGTTGCCGCAAGCGCGCCGCGAGATCCAGCAGATATTGGCCACTTGGACCGGCCACTGTCTCGATTGCGGCTAGAAACTTCCCGTTAATGAGATCTGTCCATAAGCGCCACGCTCCGGCACGGTAGGAGCACGGCGCAGCCTCCAACCGAGGTCGAACTGCAAGTCAAAGTAGCGCGAGAGCGAGTAACGGGTCAAGAAACCAACGCTCGACAGATTGACATCATTGTTGACGTCGGGAATCTCCTTGACTTGATGCAAGCTTGCATAGTCAAAAAATCCGCCTACCTGGATCTTGCCGCCGGACTCAGCAGTGCGACTGTAAAGGCGAGACAGGCTGAAAGCAGGAAGCCGCAGTTCCTGGCTGAATAGTTCGCCCTTGCTCCCCAGCGCTGTGTCGGTGTAGTAGCCGCGAACGCTGCCGACTCCACCGCCGCCGACCTGTTCACTGTAGGGAAGATTTCGATTGCTGCCCTGAAAGGTCAGACGGCTGATGGCGCTAAACCGCTTGGGAAGCGGTGTCGTCCGAGTGACGAGAAAACGGTCGTACAAATAACTCGCCTGAGCACCGGCCACTAGAGCAGATAACGCGCTGGTGGTATTGCCGGGGGTGATGCGACCCGGACTATACACAAAAGTATTCTGGACGGCGGTCTGCCCCCAGCGGTCAGTCAGGCTGGCATCGTAGACGAGCGGGAACTGATCGACCTCAGCCTGCGCGGCAAACACCTGAAAGCCGGCAAATTGCAGGTTGTTGTCGGTGGTTTTGAAATCGTAGCCGACTTGCAGATTGTGAATCAGCCCGTGAACACGCGGCAGCAAGCGCACGTATCGCACGCTGGCTTGACCCGAATGGCCTTCGTCGTTGAAGTAGCTGGCGACCAATGGCCGTTGCGTGCCATAAGAGCCGAAGATTAATAACTGGTCGCCCCAGGGCAAAGGCACCGTGTCCGAAATCGAATGAGAGGTCGATAATCCCGTGAAACTGCGAGTGAACTGGTATGAAAGAATCTGACCCGTGCCAAAAACATTTCCCCAATTCACTCCTGCGTTGTATTCCTGCACGCCGAGGCTGCGTACGCCAAGATTGTCAAACCCGGAATATACGCGAAGCGGGAGGCGGTCCTTCGCGTTGAGAAGAACGTCCGTTTCTCCGGTCTGCGCACCCGGTTGGAAGACAGCATCCACGGTTAAAAAGGGATTCCGGTTCAGCCGATCCAGTTTGACTTGCAGATCATTGATATCAAGCGTGCTGCCCGGCTGCAATCCGCTGGTTCCCCGGATCAGTGAAGAAGAAAAGAAGCGCGCCCCCTTCACTTTAACCGCGCCGAGCCGGTACTGTGTCACTACAACTTGCACTACTCCACTCGTAATCTTTTGCGGCGGGACGGTGACTTCAACGAAAGGATGTCCGTGCGCCCGCAGCCAGTTAGTGGTCAACGCTTTGATCCGGTCAAGATCCGAAAGCAAAAGCGAACGACCGAGAAAGGGAGCGAATTGCTCAGTAAATCGTCCGTCATCGAGTTCCGGAACTCGGGAAACGTCCGTACCGGAGGAATTTACTGACGATGCGGGAAGACCGGCCGTTAACACCTGATCCTGATTCGCCGCAAACACGATCCCGCGCAAAACGGCCGCGATTGGGACTGGAGAACTGCCTTCAGCAGAAAGAGCAGCGGGTTGCGCCAAGGCAGATGAACCCGTGGGTAGAGGCAGCTTGGGCGCTACACGCTCGTAATCCTGTGCCCGAAGAAACAGCGGACAGAAAACAAGAAGGAGGAAAATCAGTTTCATGGTTTTGGAGCGGGCCTCGCAGGAGCCGCCGGGGTCTGGACGGAAGGAATTGTAATGTGCCAGGATTTGTCTTTTCCGCCCTGTAAAAGAATCTGTTCCGTACTGTTGATGACCGCAGATCCGCTGGCTGTAGACCAGTCACCGCTGTCCGACACTTGACTGACCGTACCGCTCGTATTAACGATGGAGGGCAGCGAAGCGAAACCATTGTTCAGCCAAGTCGAGAGCGTGGACGGAGCCGGATACGGAATGTAAGCTCGGGGTACGGCTGCCGCGAATACAGCGCGTGCGGCCAGTTGCGCGATATCCGGCACGGGAGCTAAATTCCTCACAGCCAGATTGGAGCTAATGGCCTCGCTAAGCGTTGGGGCATCGACGCGAAGCGCCGGAGTAATCAGTCCGGGTCCCACTGCTGAAACAGGCAGCACATAGTTAGCGAGAAGAGTACCCAGCGCCGGCGCGAAGTTTTGGGGCAGCAGCGGCGCGGTAATGAGGCGCTCTCCGACACCGGCCGCATCATAGTTGCCGATTGACTGAGTCACCCCGGCGCTCTGCCCCGCCGCAAATCCGGATAGGACGAAGTTCAAAGGCGTTAAGGCTGCCAGTACCGTACCATCCGCCATCTTCGTGGGAGTGCCGACCAGAATGATGCTGAGCGGTCGAGGCTGGATCGATCCCGCGCCTATCGCGGAATTCGGCAGTACGTAATTGGCAAGATTGGTGCCGGAAAGAGCGAGAAAGTTCTGCGCTTCCAGAACCGTCGAGACAGTGCGCGAACCGGCATTGGCGGTATCGTAAGCGCCCGCAGCTTGGTTCACGAGGGCGCCTTGGCCCGAAACAAAGCCTGTCAACGAGTAGTTGGTGGGCTGCAGAATCGCAGCGCCGGTGCCGTCATAAGTTTTAGTAGGTGTTCCCGTAATCACCGCTGTCAATAGCTTCGGTTCGATCCGCCCGAGACCGCTCGCCGAAGTCGGCAAGATGTAGTTGCTCGGTCTGGCGCCGCCTGTCAGCACAAAATCGTTAGGGGACAGAAGCGCGCTCACAAGGGAGGAACCTGCATCGGAGCTGGCGTACTGGCCGGTTGTTTGGGTCACCGTCGCACCCTGTCCGGCAGCGAAACCAGTCAGATTGAATTGATCGGGGCTTAGGACGGCGGCGTTCGTGCCGTCATAAGTCTTAGTGACATTGCTGACCGTCGCCGTTAAAGCCTTGGGCGTAATTTGCCCCATGCCAGCGGCTGCGCCAGGCAGAAGGTAGTTCGAGAGCGATGTGCCGAGAGCGGGTGTAAAATCGCCGGTTGCCAAAGCAGCATTCACCGGATGGGACCCGGCATCCGGACCGGCGAATTCGCCCGTCGTTTGCGTAATCGCCGCCCCTTGCCCTGCCACAAAACCAGTAAGGGTGTAATCGCCTGAACCGAGCGTCGCCGTTGTACCGCCGTCGTAAGCTTTCGTCGGATTGCCGGTGATAGCAGCAGAAAGAGTCTTTGGGTTAATCAGACCAGCTCCGGAGGCATCGGTCGGGAAGGCATAATTGTTCAGATTGGTTCCGCTCCACGGAGACAGAGTTCCAGAACCAAGCTGGGCCGTGACGGTACGCGTTCCGGCGTTCGATGAATCATAAACGCCCGTTGTCTGATTGACGGTCGCTCCTTGTCCGGCCACAAAACCAGTGAGGGTGTAATTGCCTGAACCGAGCGTCGCGGTTGTGCCCCCATCATAGGTTTTCGTCGGGTTGCCGGTGATAGAAGTTGTAATGGGCCGGGGATCGATCCGGCCTGTTCCATTTGCTACGGTCGGCAGAAGATAGTTGCTCAGAGCCGTACCGCTCTGCGGCAAAAAGTTGCTGGGCAATAACGATGCTGTGACGGTACGCACACCGGCGTCAGACTGGTCGTAAGCTCCAGCCGTTTGTGTAATCGTAGCCCCTTGCCCCATCACAAATCCACTCAACCCGTAGTTGCCGGGGCTGAGCGTTGC
>CAXTWT010000093.1:0-2275 GCA_964247955.1 uncultured Bryobacteraceae bacterium | reverse complement strand
CCCCTTGCCCCATCACAAATCCACTCAACCCGTAGTTGCCGGGGCTGAGCGTTGCAGAGAGCGTATTGTCATAGAGTTTGGACGGAGAACCAGTGATGACCGCCGACAAAGCCTTCGGTTGAATCAGACCAGCGCCCGTGGCAGATCCCGGCAGGGCATAGTTGCTGAGCAGCGTACCCGCGTTCGTATTGAAGTTGCCGGTTCCGAGCGTTGCGTTGACGGATCTTATCCCCGCATCGCCAACATCATAGCTCCCGGTGGTTTGAGTAACCGTTACTCCCTGTCCGGCGAGAAACCCTGTTAACAGGTAATCGCCAGGCGACAGAAGGGCCGCATTCGTTCCATCATAGGTTCGCGTTGGGTTCCCGGTGATTGCCGCTGTCACGGTTTTCGGGTTGATGGTCCCGGCACCCGATGCAGAACTGGGCAGTTGATAGTTGGCTAGGTTCGTTCCGTTCGCAGCAGTAAAACTGCCCGCGTTTAAGCTCGTTGTGACCGTTCGCGTTCCGGCATTCGGGGAATCGTAAGTCCCGGCGGTTTGCGTAACGCTCGCCCCCTGCCCTGTAACGAAACCATCCAGCGCATAGTTGCCGGTATTGAGAATGGCGGCATTGGTCCCGTCGTAAGTCCGGTTCGGGTTCCCGGTAATTGCCGCTGTCACGGGTTTCGGGTTGATGGTTCCAACTCCGGCGGCAGTGGACGGAAGAAGGTAGTTCGACAAGGTGGTTCCCGTGTTCGGCATGAAGTCACCGGAACTGAGAGTAGCGGTTACGGACCGAGCGCCTGCATAGGGGGAATCATACGTTCCGGCGGTCTGCGTGATGCTCGCCCCTTGCCCGGCGATAAAGCCGCTGAGCACGTAGTTATTGGCTCCGAGCAGCGCCTGCGTTGTATTGTCGTAAACGCGCGTTGGGTTTCCGACAATCGCTGTCGTGATCGTTTTCGGGGTGATGGCGCCTGCGCCCGAGGCCATTCCCGGCAGCAGGTAGTTGCTGAGATTGGTGCTGCCGTTAGGACTAAAGTTTCCGGCGTTCAACAGGGCCGTCACAATCCGCGCGCCTGCATTTGAGGCATCGTAGGTTCCGGCAGTTTGCGTGACGCTCGCCCCTTGCCCGGCGATAAATCCGTTTAAGACAAAGTTCGCTGAAACCAGAGCAGCGCCAGTTCCGGCGTCGTAAACTTTGCTCGGATTTCCCGTAATTGCAGCCGTAATGGTTTTCGGATTGATTGTGCCTGCTCCTAATGCTGTCGTGGGGAGAAGGTAGTTATTGAGATTGGTTCCCGTGTTCGGGATGAAGTTCGAGCTGCTCAAACCGGCTGTTACCGTGCGAGCGCCTGCATCGGCAAGGTCGTAGGCGCCGTTCGTCTGGTTCACGGTAGCTCCTTGACCGGCCACAAATCCACTCTGCGCGTAGTTGCTCGCTGTCAAGAGCGCCGCGAGGGTTCCATCATAGATGCGGGTCGGATTGCCGATAATGGTCGTGGAAATGGTCTTGGGAGCAATCAAACCGGCTCCCGTAGCGCTCACCGGAAGCACGTAATTGCTCAAAAGAGTGCTACCGCTAGCGGTAAAGTCACCTGCGCTGAGGGCCGCCGTGATCGTCCGGGAACCGGCATCTGCGGAATTGTATACGCCGGCGGTTTGTGCGATGGTCGCCCCTTGTGCCCCCACAAAACCTGCTATCGAGTAATTTGCTGCTCCGAGCGTGATGCCGGTTCCAGCGTCATACGTTTTGCTGGGTGTGCCGACAATGGAGGCGGTCAGCAACTTCGGGTTGATCGCGCCTGCGCCGGTCGCGGTGGTCGGAAGGAGGTAGTTATTCAGGTTCGTTCCGCCGTTTGGGGTGAAATTGCCTGAAGCGAGGGCTGCCGTAATCGTGCGAGCGCCTGCATTAGAAGAATCATACGTGCCCACGGTTTGGCCTACGCTTGCGCCTTGGCCCGTCACAAACCCGCTCAACGCATAGTTGCTCGACCCCAGAGTAGCCGTGGCCGTTCCGTCATAAGTCTTGGCCGGGTTACCCGTAATGGCAATCGTGAGAGGGGCAGGCGTAATCGTGGCGGTAAGACCACTCGGCTGCATGAAACTATAGTTGCCGGCATCAGTTCCGGAGATGGTAAAGGCGCTGCCTGGCGTAACCGCCCAAGTACCTGCATTCGATGAAGCGAACGTTCCATTCGTCGGGGAGGTCAGGGCAACATTATCAGAACCAAGCAGGCCGACGAAGTGCGTATTGCTGTTATCGAGGACGGCTGTTGACGATCCGTTATAAAC
>CAXTWT010000092.1:0-15099 GCA_964247955.1 uncultured Bryobacteraceae bacterium | reverse complement strand
CCACAAACCCTCGTTGGGACTGATTACTGAGCAAGCGCAGCAAATTACAGCGATGGCGTTTTGATCCCTTACGCCGAATTCGCGTTATCTACAATCGTCTCGACGATATTGCAGATAAGGTGTGGATTGAATGCTGGTATCGGAGTTGTTCAGCTTGTGCTATTTTGAACCAAGAGGGTCAAGAGTTGCTGCCTCTTGACCCATCCAAGTTACTTCTTCCGTTTCCAGGAGATGTATACTTGAACTGTACCGAGTAAAACCAGTACAATCTTGATTCGAATGGTCATGTAGACCACCTCCTAGCGGAGAAGTGGTATCGGAGAGCCGGGTCATCATCCCGGCTTTTCCCTTCTCAGCCCAACTCAATAGCTGAAAACGAGAAACTCAGCTTCTCCAATTTCCCTGCCAGGAACTTCGATTGTAGCTTGCTTATTAAAAGTGCTTACTTCCATTGCGGATTTTTGCCGAGACTGACAAGGTTCGCAAGGATACGGTATGCGCCGGGAACGCCCGCCGGTAACTGGCGGTAGAGCGCAAAGGCGTCATAGACGTAGAATCCACGGCCGTAACGGGCCAGCAGCAATCCGCCACTTTGTGGGTCCTGGTCGGGATCGTGCGTCTCGACCAGTGACTGATATTGCGGGTCCCACTTCTTCATGAAGCCGTGTCCTCGCTCCTCCTGCCAGCCCGCAAAGTCAGAGGCGCTGATCTTGTTGGGCCAGGTCAGGGCCGGGTTGTTGGGGTCCGGGAACTTCACGGCTGAGAACTCATCCACCACTTTCTCGGGATTGGAGCCGAGGCTAAACGGATACGGGCCGTAATTGCGGTCGAAGTTCTGCAAGTTGTATTGCACGATCAGCGTGCCGCCATTTTTCACATAATTCAACAAGCGGTTATTGGCGGAACGCAGATCGGGGCGCACGGCATAAGCGCGAACGCCCAGTATAATCGCGTCGAAGCCGGACAGATTGCCGGTTTCAATATCGGCACCGGAAAGAATCTGGACCGGCAGGCCAAGATCCTGAAGCGCTCGCGGAAGGTCATCGCCGGTACCGGGCAGAAAACCGACACGCAAGTTCGGAGCGGTTTTGACATTGACGCCTGTCAGCGTGTACGTGGCAGGACGGTAGTACGGATACGGGCGCAAACCGGGATAACCGACTAACTCATAGCCTTCCTCGTACGTTTTGCCGTTATATTGCGCGGTCGCTTTGATCTGGTAAGTTTCCGTTTTCACCGAGCGGGGCGTGACCTGGAAATCGACGGTTTCGTTTTCGCTGTCTTCCGCGAAAGCAAACGGATACTCTTCCGGCGCGGCAATCCAACCGTCCGGCAGGTGCAGCCGAAGCGTTCCTTTCGCAGGTCCTTTCACGTTGCTGTGCAGGGTGCAGGAGAACTGAAAGGACTTGGCTTCGAGGGGGACAGCACCGGCGGCAGGCGAAACAGAAACGGAAACGGCAGGTCCGACCATGAGAGGATTGTCAAGAAGGCCGATTCCTTCGATGCGGGTATGGGTTTGCACGAGCTTGCGAACGACCAATTCTGTTCCGTGATACGTGACGCGGGCTGTGGCCGCCAACGGATAAGGGGGATACGACAGATTGCGATAACGAGCGTCGTTCAAGTCGTAATAGGGCTGCTCCTGGTTGGGACGCGAAAAGTAGGATCTGGTTAAAGCAGCGTCGCTCGGAACCGTCACGGTAAATTTGAGCCGCAGATCTTTATTCCCTTCCAATCGGGGAGAGGGGGTTCCTTCCGCTTTGAAAGACCAATCTTTACCATCGGTCGCATTCAGATTGATGCTTTCAACATTCACTGCTTCCGGGCCGGTATTGAGCATGGCCGCTTGCACCCCGAAAGACTGGCCGGGTATCGCGATGCTGAAGGTGGGAACTGCGCCGGTAAATGCTGCAAAGGGTCCGGTCGGTTCCTTAGCTGGGGCGACGGCGGCATTAAACGAAAGGCCGAGGGCCAAAGTAAGCGCACTCTCGAACTGGTGCTCCTTTTGACCTAACTCGAAAGAAACGTCGCTTTTGCCGGGTTCCGCTAAGTTGCTGCTTTCTACCTGCTTGCGCAGTGAACGGGTAAGAGCCAATCCCTTTGCCAGATCAGGAGCGATCTGCGCGGGCGCTTCCGGGCGGTAGCGAGCGTTGGTGTTGTCTGCCAACTCAGCCAATTGTGACAATCCACTCTTCAGAAACCCCCTTTCGCCCGTCGCCAGGGTAGCGATACCGGGCAGGGAAACATCAATACCGTCGTAAAACGATTTTTCCTCGTCAGCGGTTTTGATGTGCGAGCCGTAGCGGTGATAAGTGACCGAAACGAGACCGGGCTGTGGAAGCGTGCCGCCGCCGTTCTGACTTTTCTGGAATCCCCAGCCTTCGCGGGCCATCTGCGCGTAGGTCAGGCCGACAGGCGGGTCAAAAGTCCCTTCGGGAATAGACAGATTGACTTTCGGCTTCTCGGTAATCCAACCCTTGTTGACATAGTCGTAGAAGCGGATGGGAACGTACTTATCAGTCGCGTAATCGTAAATAGTTTTTTCTTTCGTGGGAGTAAAGAAAGGGGTTCTTCCATAAACCTTGACCGGCGACCAGGGGCGCAAGCCTTCCTTGATTTGCTCCGGAAAACGATCGGGATCACCGGCGGCCAGAAATGCTTCCTGCGCCATCTGTCCGGCCACTTGGTGGTTGCCGTGGCCGTCAGTAGGCGCTCCGATAAAGACGGAAGTGACGATCAGCGGGCGCGTCATGCGGATCACGCGCACCACGTCCGAAAGCGTGCGGTCATAGCCCCATTTTTCGATAGCTTCTTCGCGGGTCTTCGAAAAGCCATAATCAATGGCGCGGCCCCAGTATTGATCGACGCCATAATAGCGATCCGCTGTTAGGAGCTCCTGTGTTCTGACAAGGGCCAATTCGTCGTACAGGTCGCTGGACATGGCGTTCTGTCCGCCTTCGCCGCGTGTCAAAGTCAGCAAAGCGCCGCGAGCGCCTAAGCCCCGCGTCTGCATGGCAAGCATGCCGCCGTCTTCATCATCGGGATGGGCGACCACCATAAGGACGCTGGCGCGAGTGCGAATCGCTGCCAGCCAGCGCGACAAGCCGGGAGCGCCACGGTCCAAATAGATATTTTGGGCATTCGGGTCGGGGTCCGGCGCGGGCTGCTCGGCAGCCGCCCAAACACAGAAACAAAGGACAAAGCAAACGACCGAGAAGCTGAGGAGATTTCTTATCAAGCGAGCCTTGGGCTTACGAACCATAGATAAATCAATTGAAAAAGGAAGGCGCAATGCTGACGATATCGCACGCACGTTTATAATCCCACTATAACGACCAATTTAATTGTGTGTCGTAAAGGGGGTCTCGATGTTTAGTATTCGGCAGGTGCTGCTGCTCTTTGTTTTGATGGTTCCGGCTGTGTTCGGGCAGACGCAGGCAATCAACGGCAGCATACGAGGGCGTGTGGCGGATCAAACTTCCGCGCCGATAGCGCAGGCCAGCGTAAAGATACAGAACGCGCAAACCGGATTCGAGCGAACGGTTGAAACCTCGGACGAGGGGTACTACATTATCCCGAATCTGCCGCTTGGGTCTTATTCCATCACAATTCAAAAAGAGGGTTTTGATACGGAGCGGCGTGCAGGCGTAGTGCTGGATGCGGGAACCGAGGCCGTCATTGACAGCAGCTTGCGGGTAGGAGCAGTCACTAATTCTATCGAAGTCAGCGGCGGCGCTCCGATCATTGAGCCTTCCCGTTCAAGCATTGGCCGTACCATCAGCCATGCTGAGGTGGATAACGCCCCGCTGACTTCGCGGAATCCATACAACTTTATTCTGTTTCAACCGGGCGTGAGCGGACATCCGAATGCCGAGCTGGGCATTCCCCGAACCGTGAACACGAACGGCCTGCTGGATCGCATCAACTACCAGATGGACGGCATGGTGGACACCGAAAGCGACCGCTACGGCGTGCGGCTGTTCCCGATTGCAGATATCTATGTGCAGGAAGTGCAAACCGTATCGAACAGCTTTCTGCCGGAGTTCGGCATGACTTCAGGCGACATCTATAACGTCATTACCGGTTCGGGAACCAATCAGTTCCACGGCGAGGCGCTGTACATTGGCCGACCCACGGATGCAAGCGCGCGGCCAATTCTGCTCGGCACAAAGCCGAAGCCCGATTTAACGCTGAACGACGTGGCCGTGAATGCAGGTGGTCCGATCATCAAGGACCGGCTTTTCATCTTCGGCGCTTACGAGCATCTCACGCGAGGCTTGCCGCAGCCGATCACGATCAACCCCGCTTCCGCAACGCAGCTTGGAATTGCTTCGGATCTGCTGGGAACCGCGCCGAGCATCCAGCATGCGCAATTTGTGAACTTGCGCGCGGATTGGAAAATTACCGATAAGCACCAGTTCTTCGTCCGCCTGAACTACTTCCGCAACGAGTACCCGTTCAATACCAACGTGGGCGGATTGTACGCGCTCGATACGGCTTCCGACTTCCGGGACCGGGCGTACATCGGCGGGGCGCAACTGCTTTCCACATTCACTCCGAACATTTTAAATGAGCTTCGCTTTTCCGATCCTTACCGCAATGAACGCCATCTGCGCAATGCGCTGGATGGTCCGGGGCCGGTCGTCTACGTTTCCGGTGTTGCTTACTTTAACGGCTCCAGCGCTTACGGCGATGTGTTCGCTGAAAAATCGCCGTCGGTCAACGATAACTTTACCGTGGTGAAAGGCAGTCATACCTTTAAATTGGGCGGCGGTTTCCAGCAGATTCTGGATGTGCAGCTAAGTGACACATACAGCCAGTACAACTTCCCGAATATCAATGCGTACCTTTTAGCCAAGTCGGGCGTGGCCCCGTTGGGTTACACGACATTTCAAACGGTCATTGGCGCAGTGGGAGCCGGTTATCATTCGCTGTTCTGGGATGTTTTCGGGCAGGATAGCTGGCAGGTGAGACCAAATCTTCTCATCAACTACGGCGTCCGGTATGACCGGTTTCAAGCGCCGAACGTTCCGGCGAATGAACCGTTCCTCTACTCACAAAGTTTCCGCACGCCGGGCGCGAATTTTGCTCCGCGTTTGGGGTTGGCCTGGACACTCGGCGCAAAAACCGTGATCCGCGCCAGTTCAGGAATTTTTTATGAAGCGCCTGCCACGAATCTCTGGTACAACGCGCTCTACAACAACGGATCAAGTCAGGGTTTTGTGGCTTCCATTCCCCCTACTGCGCCCAATGCACCGGCGTTTCCGCAGGTTCCCACCCTCGCGAGCTTCACGCGAAGCGCGCCGGATATCACAACGGTGACTCCGAATTTCAAAAATGCGTACACGATCAACTCCAGCTTTCAAATCAGCCAGCAATTGAGCGGCAATGACGCACTGACGCTGGGATACGTTAATACGAACGCCCGCAATCAGGTGTTTTTGCGAAATCTGAATTTGATCAATCCGGTTTCGTATCTGGCTGATGGACGCCCGGTGTTCGGGAGTGCGCGGCTGTATCCGCAATTCAACAACATCACTTTGCAGGACGTTGGCGCGATTGCGAGCTACAACGCGTTGATTGTGAGCTATCAGCACCGGGTCAGCGCCGGCGCGACAGTGAGCGCATCGTACACGTGGTCGCATTCCATCAGCGATGCGCCCGATGCGAATAGCTTTGAGCAGAACCTGCCGATTGAGGACTTGACAAGTCGTAGTCGGGACCGGGGAAACAGTTACATCAACCGTCCGCATGCGTTCACCATGTCGTCGGACTTTTCTCCTTCTTTCCAGGGGATTGGAAACGGCTTTTTACGGCGCTTGGCGAACGGCAATGAACTGGCGGTTTTGGCTGTGCTGTCGTCCGGCGATGCGCAGAACATCATCGCCAACCGCGTTCTCAATGGCGATACGATGACAGGCATCACCACTGTGACACGTCCGTTGTTTGTGGGCCGGTACACGGCGCGTGGTCCGAATGTATATCAGGTTGACGCCCGGTATACCCGGACTCTGTTTACGCTTTGGGATCGCATACGACCTAAATTTATTGCGGAAGCGAACAACATTTTCAATCACCCGAACATCACCGCGCTGAACACCACGGCGCAAGTAAACACACAAGGCGTGATTACCACACCCGCCAGTCTGCTGCCGGTTTCCACAACTCTGGAAGGCAGGATCATCCAGTTAGGTGTGCGGTGCGACTGGTAAAGAGTAGGTTTCCATTTAAAAACTCTCTAAGGTATGTACATAACATGTATATACCTTAGCTATGGAAGACGAGTTCGATTGGGACGACGAAAATTTAAGCCATATCGCTCGTCACAAGGTCACGCGAACGGAAGCGGAAGAAGTCTTCTTCCGCGACCCGGTGATCGTTTCTGCCTATGTCAAAGACGGCGAGGAGCGCTTTTGGGCGCATGGCATCACCGCCGGAGGCCATTATTTGACAGTTGCATATATGGAGCGCAACGAACGCGTGCGCCCGATCACCGCTTACGACATGGATCAAAAGGACAAGAAAAAGTATGGCCCGCACATCAACCAACAAATCTAAAGGCGCCGGCGCACCGCCTTCTTTTAAAAACGAAAAGGAAGAGGCGGACTGGCTGGCAAGCCCGGCTGGGCGCGAGCACGCTCGGCGTTCGTTTCAGAAAGCTATTCGCAAGGGCAGGATTATCGTCAACAAGAAACTGTCCATTTTGGAAGCATCGCGCCTCGCCAAGAGCACCGGCAAGGTAGTCGTACGTCGGAAAGGATCGGGCGTGAGGCCCACCGACCCGGCCGTTCTCCAGAAGATGCTGGAAGAGGAGCAAGCGTCCATGACGAAGGCTGTATCGTTACGCATTTCGCAGGGGGACCTGGATGCGGCGAAGAGGATTGCCGAGAAGACCGGCAAGGGTTATCAGACTGTGCTGAAGGAGATAATCCATAAAGGTTTACAACGTGCTTCCTGATGCCATGCCGCTTAACTAGGCAAGCCCGGACCCGGCGTTTGCGCAAGGTGGCATAATAAACCACTATCCTTCCAGGAGCGGGCATTAACCAGGCTTCATCTGTATTAGTGGGATATGGTAGGTATCCTGATAAGGGTTCGGAGCGTCTTTTCAGTAGATGAGATCGGGTGAACAGAAATCCGACGCTCTCAGGAGTTGCTTCTTATGCGACCACAAAGACATTCTGCATCCTTACTGAAAAATCTACTTATTTTAGGTTGTGTTCTGACACCGTTGTGCGTAGAAGCTCAGTACCCGCAACAACAGCCGTATCCGCAGGGTCAGTACCCGCCTGCGCAGCAGCAGTATCCACCTCCTCAGCAATATCCGCAGGGTCAGTATCCACCATCCCAAGGACAATATCCTCCTCCGCAGGGGCAGTACCCAGTAGCGCAGCCTTATCCGCAGGGCCAATATGCGCAGCCGCCGTTGCTGCCGCCGCAGCAGTTGGATCAAATCGTTGCGCCGATTGCGCTGTACCCCGACAGCTTGTTGGCGCAAGTCCTGACGGCGGCTACCTATAGCAATGAAATACCGGATGCCGCTACCTGGGCCATGCAGCACCAGTATTTGCACGGTGATCAATTAGCTAGAGCAATTTCAGATGACCGACTGCCGTTCGATCCGAGCGTGATGGCGCTGATTCCGTTTCCGACAGTTTTAGACTACATGGCTCGCAACTCTGGTTGGACGCAGCAATTAGGGAATGCGGTTCTGGCGCAGCGTCCTGACGTGATGGATGCCGTGCAGCGTATGCGGCAGCAGGCGTATAACTACGGGTATCTGCGAAGCAACCAGTATGAGCAAGTAGCTTTTGCCGGTTCGGGTAACATCGAAGTTTTACCTGTGACTCCGGGCTACTTCTATGTTCCGGTTTATGATCCGTACCTTGTTTACAGACAGCCTCGTCCAGGATTCTTTGTCGGCGGTGCGATTCGCTTTGGTCCTGGTATTGCTCTCGGAGCCGCTTTTGCACCTTGGGGTTGGGGCCATGCCGGTTTCGGCTGGCATGAACACACCATTCTGATTGATAATCGTCCTTGGGCCCGCACCTGGGATAACCATGGCGGTTACGTGCATTCGTATGACGCTCCACGGCCCTATGCGGCGGGACCACGGATGGAGCATCACGACCGTGAAATCCATGATCGCGGACGGGAATTTCATGACCGTGACCGCGATCACCGGTAAACAAGCAACGTTTTTCTGCGAATAATTGTAAGGACGGCGCACTTAACAGGTGACGGATTTCAGGAGCCGTTACTATGCGCCGTTCTTTCCTTCTTTTCTTTTTACCGCTAGTTGCTTTGCTTGGAGGTTTTGTCGCTCCAGCGCAGGCTGGCACGACCACCACTAGAGCTGCCAACGTGGGGCGGGTTGCTACTCCCTCAGATGCTCAGATTGATGCGACAATCCGGGCGAAACTGGCGAAGTCCAAAATCGGCAAAGATGGATTCCGTTTCAAAGTAGCGCGCGGCGTGGTGACCTGGGAAGGCAAAACGGACGTTGTTCAGCACAAAGGCTCGGCGACACGCATGGCCAAAACTGCCGGAGCCGTGCAGGTAGTCAACAATATTCAGATCAGCGCTAACGCCAAGGCCAAAGCAGCGGCTAATTTGAAAAAAGTTTCTGTCCAGGAATAGCGCTGGCCCGGAAACTACGGTTAACGCTTTTTCCCCGACCCTGCCGTATTATCCGGCGTTAACGTATGCGGGTCTTTGCTGGCTTTATTGCCGTCCGCCTCGCTATTAGAAACCGGCTTTACGCTCTTTTCCGGCTGAGCATTGGCGTTTCCTTGCTGCTCGTTCGGATCGCTTGGGGTGCCGTGATGACCGTGATCGCTGCTGGCGCAGCCACAAGCCAAGCCGAGAAGAATAAGCGGAAGGAGCTTCGGAATCATGCGCATAATCAGTAAGAGAACTTGCAGTTTCAGTATATAGCGCCTGCTGATTTCTGTTTACCGGAACAATCACGGATGGCCCGCGTGAGTTCTTCCCGCCAAAGCGTCTAACGGCTCGACTCTCTTAAAAGCAGGGTTCGCAGGGCGCGTAAATCGTTCAGGACGCGCTGGCTGGATTCAACATGCGAATTGAGTTGCGAAAGCTTGTAAACAACCAGTCGGAACGCTTCTTCGCGCCGGGCAGAAGCCAATCCATCCTGTTCCATCAAGGATTCAACTTCCTGGCGAGCCTTGCCCGACTCGACCTGCAGCAAATGTAGAAACTCCAAAGCGCTTTCGATTGTGTCGAATGGCGTCGGTTCCTTTGAAACAGAATTACCTTGCAACTTCTCACCTCCTCCAGATTTTGGCGGTTTCCTCTTTGCTATTCAAATACGCTTTTTTATTCTGAGCGTACCTGGTAATGCTCCGCCATATATAGTTCTCGCACGAGAGGCAAGCGTTCTATATAGAAAAAATCCGTACTGGCGGTACCAGTGAGACTGATTTTGACAGGGCGAGGTAGGAGAAGCTTCCCATTTCTTAAGAAACCGTATTCAGCAACTCCGATTGTTCTACTGCCGTAGCAGTTTTGTAAAGTTCCACCGTCTGCTCCGGATCGCCATCCGCGACGATGCGCCCCTTTTCCAGGTAAATAGCGCGGTCACAGTGTTCCACTACCTGGCCTAGGCTGTGTGTCACGAAGAGAATGGTTTTCCCGGACCGGCGGAACCGTTGGAGGCGGTCAAAGCACTTTTGCTGGAACGCGCTATCGCCCACGGCAAGGATTTCATCCACCACAAGAATATCCGGGTCCACCTCCGTGGCAACAGCGAACGCCAGACGGGTATACATGCCTGACGAGTATTGCTTTACCGGCGAGTCGATAAAGTCGCCGATATCGGCGAAATCAATAATGCTCCCTTCGCGCGCTTGCATCTCGCGTTTCGTAAAACCCAGCAGCAGCCCATTCATTAACACGTTCTCCCGGCCTGTCAATTCGCCGTGAAAGCCTGCCCCCAGCTCAATCAAAGGAGCAATGGCGCCATGCACTTTCACGCGCCCGGAAGTCGGTTTATATACCCCGGCAATAATCTTCAGCAGCGTGCTCTTGCCGGACCCGTTGCGGCCGATCAGGCCGACCATTTCTCCTCCCTGCACGTCGAAAGAAACATTTTGCAGCGCCTCAAAATCATGAAAATCAGACCTCTGCCGGAACAGCTTGATAAACGCTTCCCGAAGAGAGTCAGGCCGCTCGTGAATCAGCCGGAACCGCTGTGTTACATTTTCTACTCTGATAACCGGAGATTGCATCAAGGAGCGCCTCAAATGTAATAAACAAACTGATCCTGGTATCGGCGGAAAATCGCAAAGCCGACAAACAAAGCCAGGAAAGCGCACACAAAGGAAGCTGCAATCGACTGCGCGGTCGGTATCTTGCCATAATAAACACTGAGCCGGAAACCGTTCATCACGAAGCCGAGCGGGTTCAGCTTAAACATCCACCGGTATCGGACTGGGAAAAAATTAATGGAATAAAGAATGGGCGTAACGTAGAACCAGACTTGCAGAATTACTTGCAGAATGTGAGCCACATCGCGGTAATACACGTTGGCTGCAGCGAAGAAAAAGGTTGCGCCGACTGTAAGGATGGTCAAAGCAAGCAGCGGCACCGGTAGATAAAGCCACGTCACGTAAAAAGGATGGCCCATGACCAGCACAATCAAAGCCAGCGGAATCAACGACAGCATCAAATTTATCATGTTGGAGACCACGGCAGCCAAGGGAAACACAATTTTGGCAACACGGACTTTTTTGATTAAATCGCCGTTTCCCACCACGGATTCAGCCGCATAGGAAAGCGACTGCGAGAAAAAGGTCCATGGCAGGATCATGCTGAGAACAAAAATGGCGTAGTGAGGAATATTCATCTTCAGCAAACTGGAGAAGACGAGGGTTGTAACGGTCATGAGCAACAGGGGATTCAGCAGCGCCCATAAGAAGCCCAAGACCGAACGTTTATAGCGGATTTTCAGTTCTTTGAGAGCCAGCGCCCAAATTAATTCTCGATAGCGAAGGGAATCTCTGACGAGTTCAATCATTATCCGGGTTGCATATGGAGGAACTACCGGCAGAGGCAGCCTGCGTACAACCTTTTTATTTTAACGCGGCAGGAGCGGGAGCCGGGAAAGTCTCTGTCAGATAAGTATTAAACCACTCAATTGTCCGCCTTAGTACGTCCGAGCGATTTTCAGGCTGGCGGAATCCGTGGCCTTCGCCGGGATAAACCACAAGCTGCGTCGGCACATGGCGGGATTGCAGCGCATGCCAGAACTCAAATGACTGCGGCGCCGGACACTCGCCGTCCCGCTCCCCGACTACCACCAGCGTGGGCGTTTTCACCTGTTTAATAAACGTGATGGGAGAACTTTTCGCATACACGGCAGGGTCATCGTAAACGGAAGCTCCAAAGTACGGGATCATCCATTCATCAATCGAATTTTGGCCGTAATAGCTTTGCCAGTTCGCAATGCCCGCGCCCGCTACCGCCGCTCGAAAGCGACTGGTTTGGGTCACCGTCCACATCGTCATAAAACCGCCGTAACTCCAGCCGGTTACTCCCAGACGCTTGTTATCGACGGGCGCTTGCTTTACCACCTGATCGACCCCGGCGAGAACGTCGCGTAGGTCGCCGCTGCCGAAATCCTTAACGTTGGCCTTCGTGAATGCTTCCCCCTCCCCGTAGCTGCCGCGCGGATTCGGGAAAAACACAAAATATCCCAAGCTCGCCAGAACCGACATATCAAAATGGGCGGACGGCCAAGCGGGCACGGCTAGACTGGCCGGCCCGCCGTGAATCTCGGTTACCATCGGGTATCGCTTAGCCGGATCATAATGTTCGGGATAGAGCAGCCAGCCCTGTACGCGAAGTCCTTCGTTTTGCCAGAGAATACTTTCGGCCTTGCCCCAATGCGGCTTCTGATCTGCATTCACGTGCGTCAGTTGACGCCAGTTGCCGACCGGACCGGCCCATACCTCCGGCGCGCGCTCCCAGGAAGACCGCACGACGGCGCTGGTCCGCCCATCCGCTGCCAGGGAAAAGTTCGGAAAATTGCCGTCTTGATGAACTCCCTCGTTGCCCTGCCAAAGCGTTTCCGTCTGCCCTGTATTGAGGTCAAGGGTGGAGATCGCGCCATGCCCGTCAACGGCTTCAGTGAAAACAACACGCGCGTTGCTGACCCACGAAAAACCGCTCGGCGAAGCTTTTCGCCCCGGAGTCAAGTTGCGCGGCTCTCCTCCGCTGCTGTTCATAGCAAACAGATCGCCGCCGTTGAAACCTTCGTCGCTCATGAGTCCGCCCAGGAAAGCGATCTGTTTGCCGTCCGGCGACCAGCGCGGCACAGCAAGCTGACGATCCACCGGCGGACGATACAGCGGCGTCATCTGCCCTGAACTGGCAGCCACGGTGTAAAGCTGTGCGATCCACCAGTTGTTATCAGCCGGACCCGGAGCAGCCAAGGCAGCAAAGCGTGTTCCGTCCGGCGCCCAGTCATACTCATAGATGTTCAGTTCAGCGGGAGAAACCTCCCGTACAGCGCCGCTCGTCGCGCTCATCACAGTAAGGCGCTGATTGTGGACCTCGCTTCCAATCGCGCCGGTTTGCGCGGGTTCGGCTTCGAGCGGCCCGCCTCCTCCTCCGCCCGCCGCATAAAGAAACGCCAACTGCTTGCTGTCGGGCGACCAGCGGATGTCAGTGACGTGTCCCTTTAATGAGGCGGTAAGCTGCTGCGCTTTGGTCTCCCCGGCTGCGCACCGGTACACCTGATTTTGTGACAGCGAAGCGGCATCGGAAAGAAAAGCAATCGCCTTGCTATCCGGCGACCAGCGAATCCCGGTATTGTGATGCGTTCTGCCGCCATCTCCTACCTGCACCACCGTCTGCGCGTTCGACTTTAAGTCAAACAGGTAGATATCGTTTCCGTTGTCATTAGGTGCGGCAGCGGTCCAAGCCGCTTTGCTGCCGTCGGGCGAAATCGTCACTCCTGAAATCGCGCGCACGCCTTCCAACTGCTTGAGAACCGAAGCAATCGAAGGCTCCTGCGCCTGGAGGAGAGAAGCGAAGAAGTAAAAGCAGAACACCTGCCAGCGGGTAAGGGAAGCTTTGGTCATCCGTGAATACTACTGTGCCATGCATGTAAGAGCCAAGCTGTTCATCGATAGCACTTTCTCCTTTCGATAAGCTGGAAGGGTGGCGACCGGCACACATCCCCTCACGCTCCCTGAGTTCGAACGCCTGTATGCTCACCAGGACACAGCCTACGAGTACTGGTTCGGAGAAGCTGTGCTAAAACCTATGACTACTTCCTTGCACGGAATCGTACAAAGTATTGTCGTCGCTCTTCTGCGTGCGGCCGGCTACTATCCGGGCACCGAAGTGGATCTGCACATTTCGAACAATTGGCAGCCAAGGCCGGATATCGTCGTTTCAAGGGAAAAGTTAGAACGACCCTACCCGACCAAACCTGTGCATTTCGTGGTCGAGATCCGTTCCGACGAAAGCGACGCCTTCATCCGAACGAAATGCCGCAACTACCTGACCATCGGGCAGCGCACAATTTACTATCTCGATCCGGGGGAGCGCACCGGCGGAGTTTGGAGTGAAGAGGAGGATGCTCTCGTGCCTGTCGATGGGTTTCCTCTCCTTGATGGTTCGCTGCTGCCTTCTTCAAGAATCTGGGAAGTTGTTGATCGTGAACTCTAAGATGCAGCCGCTAATGCGGCAACTGATTCCGCAGGGAGCTTCGTTTCTGCTCTTCTTTCCGCTCACGGTCATCCTGCTCGCGGGCGTGGCGTTCGTGTTCGGCAACTAACTGTTCGTAGATGGGAATCTGCTGCGGAGTCAGGATCGACTTAACCCGGCTGATCTGTTCGGCTCGGATTTGGAGCATTTCCGGATGGTGTTTGTCGCGCATGGCTCGGATTTTGGCCTTTGTATCGTCCATGATGACTTCAAGCTGAGTGATCTGCGTGGGTGTCAGATCCAACCGGGAGCGCATCTCAGAAAGATAATGCCGGCGTAAGTCTTCGCCCTTTGCATTGACAACTGTGGCGCTATAGTAGCGATGCGCTAAAGCTCCGACTGCCGCCCCAAAACTAAACAGCAACACCGCTAAAAGAACAGCTGACCACTGATTCCGCTTCATGCTGATCTGAACTCAAATCCTTAGCGAAGCGGCGCGGAAGGGACGCTTTCCGGGGGCGGCGTGCTTGTCAGCGCTTCTGTATAGTACGTCTGCTCCGCCGAGCCTTCCATCAGCAGCGCGTCCGCGTAACTGACGCCAATTTGCGGTGTAACGGCCAAGTTCAGCGCCAGCAACAACAAGCACAAAGCAGCCGAAGCCGTCACCACGCTGCGGCCCAGTTTGCGGAACATAAAGGGAAAGCTAGGGCGCGCCTCAATTTTCTGCCAAAGGATAGGCATAAAATTGACCGAAGGCTCCACATCGGGACACGCCTGGCGATAGCGCTGGAAAAATTGCTCCAGCCCAGACTCTTCATCCATTAACTCTTGTTCCTTCATACCCCTTCTTGCGTCTCCCGGAAATCAAACTCATAGCCTGCCGTTCGCAACGGCATTTTTATATGCCTTCAACACTCGCTGACGGGCGCGGAACAGGCGAACTTTCAACGCGTTCTCATTCACCCCGTAGATCCCTTCCAATTCCTTCAGCGACAAACCTTCCACTTCCTTCAAAGTAAGCAGCAAGCGGTCCTCTTCGGAAACATGCTGAAAAAGCGCGTCCGTAAACTCCCGAACCGCCCCTTTCTGCCGCTCCTCTGCTTCCTGCCTTCCTCCCGCAAGCGAGTCAGCCACCATCACCTGCTGCTCGCTTAAATCCGCCATCCGCGACTCATTCCGGCGTTTTGCGCGCCGCAAATAGTCATAACAAGCATTCACTGTCAGGCGATACAGCCAAGGCTCGAAAACCTCGGCTGTCCGAAGCTGATCCAGTGAATAATACAACCTGACAAAAACTTCCTGTCCCACATCCTCGACATCTTCCGGTCGCCCAATCAACCGCGAAATAGTGCCGAGAATACGGCGCCGGTACGCAAGAACAACCTGATTAAACGCTCCCGCATCACCCGTGCGCGCCTTCTC
>CAXTWT010000091.1:10054-15101 GCA_964247955.1 uncultured Bryobacteraceae bacterium | reverse complement strand
TTCTTGTTCTGCGTCGCGGAACCGTGATAGGCTCCGCTTCTCATGACGATGTCACTGCCGCCGCTATCAAGGACATGACCGGCCCTTCCGGGGACACGGAAGCAGGCGGCAGCATTTCGGTATCCGAAAAAACAGCGTAAAGTATCGCGTCACACATTGGCTTTCGGCCAATTCCTTGCTAACCAGTGTTCGAAGGTCAGCAGCGGCGGATACTCTTCCCGAACAGCATCGATATTGACATGGTAGCCGCTTTGGTCAAACCAGCGGTACATGAGCGTCATTTCGTGCCCTGCGATTTTCTCGAACTCATCCCACGGCATCTGAACGTAGTTCACTGCGCGCCCAACAGCGCTGCCCAGAGCCTGCGCGATCTCCTGCATGGAAAGTTCATCTCCGGCCAGTTCGTAGGTTTTCCCGTTCCATTGGCCGCTATGCTCAAAAGCTTTCGCGACGAACGCGCCGATGTCATCCACAGCAACCATCTGGAGACGAGTTTCGGGCTTTAACGGCAAGCTGAGAGTTCCTGCTTCCAATTGATCTTTGGAGCCTAACCAGTTTTCCATAAACGAGACAGGCCGGAAAATGGTGTAGGGGGTGCCGGTGTTGCGCAGATGCTCTTCAATTTTACCTTTACTTTCAAAGTGCGGAATCCCGGTACCGGCGTCAGCAGCGACAACAGAACTATAAACAAAGTGGCTGACCTCCGAGCGATTTGCAGCATCCACCAAGTTGTTGCCCTGCCGCACCTCCGTTTCCATATCATCGGTGAAAGGTTGGACGGAGTACACGCCGTATACATCTTCCAGGGCGCGGCCTAACGATGCCGGGTCGTCCAGATCCGCGCTGACGGGTTCTACTCCGGGCGTCATCAAAGTACGCACGTTAGGGCTGTTGGCATCACGGGTCAGGGCGCGAACAGGAAAGTGTTTTTCGCGCAGATGGCGGAGTACGGCTCCGCCCTGATGACCCGTAGCGCCGCTAACGAGGATCGTTCGGTTTCTATTATTAGCCATGAGAACACTTTGATGATGTTCCCCGTAAAACAGTGACAATCTTTCCTGGTACTTTGAAATGATGTTGGCAACTGCGAGTAAACGTTTGACCGCTCCCCGGCGTTTGTTATATGGACCAGGCCCCTCCACCGTCGACCCGCGAGCGTACGAAGCCATGCGGGAACCGGTGTTGGGCATCCGTGACCCTTATTTTCTGGAAATCATGGATGAGGTTCGCGCCGGTTTACGCGAGGTGTTCGGCACGGCAAACCGGATGACCTTTACTGTTCCGGCCAGCGGCAGCGGCGCCATGGAAGCAGCCGTCGCTAACTTTGTTCAGCCCGGCTCAAAGTTCGTGGTGTTCGCGGCGGGAGTTTTCGCTGACCGGATCGCCATCATGGGGCAGCGGCAGCGCGCGGAGGTGGTCCGGCTCGATAAGCCATGGGGCGAAGTGTTCACCGCCGAAGAAGCGGAAGAGTTCCTTTCGCGGGAGAAGCCGGATGTCGTCGCCTTTGTGCAGGCCGAAACATCCACCGGCGCTTACCAGTCGGGGCGAGCGATTGTTCCGGCGGCGCGTAAAGTCGGCGCGCTGGTGATTGCCGACACGGTGACTTCACTCGGGGCCATGCCGGTGGAGTTGGATGCTGTCGGGATTGATGTCACCTTTTCGTGTTCGCAGAAAGGCTTAAGCTGCCCGGCTGGTTTGTCGCCTGTGTCCATTTCCTCGTCCGCTTTTGAGAAGTTGGAAGGGCGCCAGGAAGAGCTTTTCACCTGGTACCTCGATCTGCGGCTGATGGCGAAATACTTCGAGCCGCCGCACCTGTACCAGCACACGCCGTCACCGCCGCTGTATTACGCCATGCACAGCGCGTTAGCCGTGATCGAAGAAGAAGGATTACGAAACAGATGGGATCGGCATCAGCGGGCCAGTGACCGGCTGGTTGCAGGATTAACCAAGCTTGGTTTTGAACCGCTGGTCAAGCAGCGGGAAAACCGGATCTGGCATCTGACCACGGTGATCCCGCCTGCGGGGTTGGATGAAGCGCAGTTCCGTCAAAAGCTCCTCGACAAGTTCAATATTGAGATTGCAGGCGGGCTAGGGCAACTCACGGGCAAGATTTTGCGGATCGGCACCATGGGTCCCCTGGCAACGGATGAAAACGTTGATTTCCTGCTGGAAGCCATGGCGGCTTGTTTATAAGGGTCGGACATGCCCTTGGATTTTATCCTTCAGGTAGGCCACAGCCAGATTCAACTCTTGAAGGGTGACATTACGGCCATCGCGGCAGATGCTATTGTTAACGCAGCCAACGCGGAGTTAATGGGCGGCGGCGGCGTGGACGGAGCGATACACCGGGCGGGCGGCCCGGAAATCATGGCGGAGCTGGACGTTATCCGCTCCCGTATCAAGCGCTGCCAAACAGGGAGCGCAGTCGTTACGGGAGCTGGACGATTGCCGGCAAAGTACGTCTTTCATGCGGTTGGCCCGATTTACCGGAACGGTCAACACGGCGAAGCGGAGGCGCTCCGGTCGTGTTACACCACCTGCCTGAAGCTGGCCGCTGAACACGGCGTAAAAACGATCAGTTTTCCCTCTATCAGCACCGGGGTTTACGGCTACCCGATTGAGGAAGGCGCGGAGATTGCTGTCCACACCACCTCCGACTGGTTGCGGGAACACAGTGAGCCGGTGCGCACCGTTAAGCTGGTGCAGTTCAGCGACCGAGATCATGAGATTTACAGAAAATACGCGCAAAAGTTGCGGGACGATCTCGCACAGGACGCGCACGACAGCTAAAATGAAGGTGCTGCATGCAAGTTCTGGAAGCCGGACGCGACAAGTATTTTCTCCTGGAGATAGAACCGGAGTCAGTGGCGAATATTGCGCGCCAAGCTGGTTTTGAAATCAAAATTGATGATGGAAGCCGGGTCATGTCGCTGGAACTGTCGGCTTCGGAGCGGCAAGCTCCTCTGTTGTTGTTTGACGCTGCCGACCAATTAAAACTAGTATATATATCTCGAAGCCAGTTTTATGTGGACGGCAAGTCCGGCGCTATCCTGCAAACGCCCCTATCGCTGGCCAATCAACGGGACCGAAGCGGGCGTCCGATACCGAATGCGATTCGCCTGCAAATCGCCAAAGAGCTGCCGGGAACCTTTCGCATGCCGGGACGCCAGCCGGTGAATGAACAGGTCGTTTACGCAGTCTTTTTCAATCTATTGAACGCGCTGTTGAACACCGGCGTAGGCGTTTGCGGCGGTCCGACCGTGAAGCCGCTGGCCGGACGCAGCGAAAATATCGGGCCGAAGAATTAACAGCACAGCGCTTATCTATGACTGCTGTTTGTCTTCTAACGCCTTGATGCGCTTGTTCATCTCGGCAATTTGCCGATCCTTGGCTTCCAGCGCCTGGTCAACTCTTTCCGCCCAGGTGTCCATGCGTACCGCCCATCGACTGCCGTTTTGAATTAAGCCAGCTTGGCGGTCCAGGCGAGCAGCCTGATTATCAAAGCGGGTTATTATTTCATCGCGGAAACTCGTAATCTCGGCCTTAAGACTGTCGGTCAGATCAATGAGCAGCTTTTCTAGATTCCGATTGCTGTCTGCCATTTCGTCGCACCCCTAAGCTGCGCCAACCTCTCTCTTTGCCTGCTCCACATTGCTTTCAAGCTCCTGCTGATATTGTTTCAAAAGTTCCGGCGAGGAGGCTTCAAAGCGCATGACCAGAACGGGCTGCGTATTTGAGGCGCGGACCAAGCCCCAACCTTCCCCAAAGGGCACGCGCACGCCGTCGACATCGACAACCTTGTGCTTACGCTTGACAATGTCGGCAACTTTCGCGATCACCTTGAACTTCACATCATCCGGGCAGTCAATGCGCAGTTCCGGCGTGGAAACCAGCTTCGGAATGCCTTTTAACTGGTGCGACAACGGCTTGCCCGATGTGGCGACGATTTCGAGCAGGCGGCAAGCCGAATAAATGGCGTCATCGAAGCCGTAGTAGCGGTCCGCAAAGAACATGTGGCCGGACATCTCGCCGGCAAGCTCGGCATGCTCTTCCTTCATCTTGGCCTTAATCAGCGAGTGGCCCGTCTTGTACATGATCGGATTGCCGCCCAGCTCGCGGAGCTTGTCGTACATGATTTGCGAGCACTTTACTTCGCCGATAAAGGTAGATCCCGGTTTACGGGACAAAATTTCCCGGCCGAAGATCAGCAGGAGCATGTCGCCGTATACTACATCACCGTTCTCGTCCACTGCGCCGATGCGGTCGGAATCACCGTCAAAGGCAATGCCAAGATTGGCTTTCTCCTCCCGAACAGCCTTTTTCAGAGCTTTCAGGTTGGAAAGCACGGTCGGGTCAGGATGGTGGTTAGGGAAGCTGCCGTCCATCTCGAAGAAAAGCTCCTCGGCTTCCACGTTTAACTTCTTCAGCAGGCGATGGACCACCGGTCCGGCTGTTCCATTGCCCGCGTCAAATACCACTTTTACTTTGCGGTCAAACTGGAACTGTTTCGCGATCTCATCCACATAAGGAGTAACCGCATCCGTTTCACGGACGCTTCCCTGCCCTGCTTCGAAATCGTTAGCCGCGATGAGTTTGTAAACGTCCTGGATCGCTTCGCCATGAAGCGTCCCGGAGCCGCAGACCGTTTTGAAGCCGTTATACTCGGGCGGATTATGGCTGCCGGTGATCATAATTGCGCCGTTGGCGTTGAAATGAACAGCAGCATAGTAAAGAACCGGCGTCGGAACAACGCCGAGGTCCAGCACCGTACAACCCGACGCTAGAAGCCCTTTCAGCAAAGCAGTGTGAAGGCGGTCCCCGCTCAATCGGCAATCACGGCCTAAACAGAGCACGTGACCACTGTGACGAATCAGATAAGTAGCAAGGCCACGGCCCAACGCCTGCACGTCGTCGTCAAGCAGTTCCTCGTTTGCAATTCCGCGAATATCGTACTCGCGGAAGATACCGGGTTTCAGCATAAGTTACAGAATAACTACAGAGCAAAGGCAAAGGGAAGCCTAGTTCGTTCGGGATAAGCAAATACCTA
>CAXTWT010000091.1:4507-9954 GCA_964247955.1 uncultured Bryobacteraceae bacterium | reverse complement strand
GGAAAGCGTTCGCGCACCTGGCGCACCACGTCCACGTCCCAGCCCGGCTTGATCTTCATTTTAATGCGCTGATAACCGGCGGCAAGCTCCATTTCAATTTTCTCAAAAAGCTGATCCATGCTTTTCTGAATTCCGATGGAGACGCCACAGGCGATCTCATGACGCGCGCCCCCGCCGACCGTCTTCCAGAGCGGCTCGTTGTTCAGACGCGACTGCAAATCCCAAAAGGCAGCTTCCACGCCGCCTCGCGCCATGTGATGGCCGCGAATATAGGAAGTGCGCAAGCAGACATCCTCGGGTGAAAGGAAGGGATACTGGAGAACTCGCGGCGCGACATAATCAATCAGAAGCGGCCAAACTGAGTTAGTCCATTCTTCGTTATAAAAAGGGTTTTCACCGGCGGTGACTTCTCCCCAACCCGACACGCCGTCGGAAACGGCTTCGACGAGAACGATGTCACGCTGGTCCGTGCGTCCAAAACTGGTCTCGAAGAAATGAACGAGCGGCAGGCGAATGTGCCGCAACACCATGCGATCTACTTTGATGGCCATATGCCCAGCAGGTAAGCTGCCTCCGTATCGTTTCTTTCAAAGCCGATGACAGCCAGTCCGACCCTGAAATGCCGGTTAAACTGGTCTCCGATGTCCGCTTGAATCTTTTTGGCGACGCCGGGATCTTTCAAGCGTATTTCGGCAATATCGGCAGGCACAGAGATCCGCGCCTCTACCGTTCTTCTATCAGACATCTTCTTATCAGAATCGGATTCACTATTTCCAGAGAGAACACGCGGCGATTGCAGCCACCATTCGGCAATCAGCCGGTCTGTCGGCAGACCCCCATGCAGATGACTGGTCGTGGCGCCGTACTGGTTGTGGACGTAGCGCCGCACAATGGCGCCCAGCCGTTCGATATTGAAGAAGGCATTCTTGACTTCGAGCGGATCGAAGGTCCACTCGATCAGTTCAACGCTTTTCTTTATCGCATCATCACGCTGCCTCAGCTTGAGCCTGCGGCCAAGACCGGAGTTGCGGTACGGCGGAAGCACGCCCAGCATGTGACTATGCAGATAAGGTTTACCGTTTGCTTTCAGGCCCGGAATGCAGAGGCAAAACGCCACCATTTTCGAGCCGTCGAACGCTCCCAGCAATTGTCCGCCGATTTTGCTGGCAACCACGAACAGACGACGCGGCAGCAGTTCCACATCATGAAAGCCCCAGATTTCCCGCTGCAAACGAACCACGGCGGAAAACTCTTCGAGCGTAGAAAGCTCGCGGATTTCAAAGGCGGACGGCTGCTCCATACGGTTGAAGAGTGATCGACTTTATTGTAGTAAGCGACAAAAACGCTACACTGGTCACTGCCGATCTGAAAAGGAGAAAATTGCTTGACATTTGAGAATCGGACAACGCTGCCCGGAAGCGAAAACGTCCACCGCCCAGGGTTAACCCCTATCGGCTCCATTGAGCCGAACGAAACGGTGCGGGTGAGCGTCATCTTACGGCGAAAAGGCGCCGATCCGGCCGTTGCGCACGGAAACGAACAGCAGGAACTGCTATCGCATGAGGAGCATGAGGGGCGGCATGGGGCTGATGGAGCCGACATTGCCTTAGTGGAACAGTTCGCGCACGAAGCGGGACTGACCGTCGTGGAAGAAAGCGCTTCCAAACGACGGGTGATGCTGATGGGAACGGCGGAGCAGATGCAAGCCGCCTTCGGCGCGGACTTGGTTTGTTACCGCCTGGAAGGCACCGATCAAACTTTTCGCGGACGCCAAGGGACGCTGAGCATTCCAACGAGCTTAAAAGGCATTGTTCTTTCCGTTTTGGGCCTGGATACGCGCCCAGTCGCCAAACCGCACTTCCGATTCAGCGCGCAAGCTACACCGGCACAGACAGCGCCGGGGGGAACGTTTACGCCGCCCCAGGTAGCTGCCCTTTACAACTTTCCCACGGGGGTGACCGGCAAAGGACAGACCATCGCTATTGTCGAGTTGGGCGGCGGCTATCGGTCGGCTGACTTAAATACCTACTTTAAGGGGCTGGGCTTAAAAACGCCGAGCGTGACCGCAGTTTCTGTCGACGGCGGAAAGAACACGCCGGGGTCTGATGCCGACGGCGAAGTGCTGCTGGATATCGAAGTGGCAGGCGCAGTAGCGAACGGAGCCAATATCGCCGTTTACTTCGCGCCCAACACGGACCAGGGCTTTATCGACGCGATCATTAACGCTGTGCATGACACCAAGCGGAAGCCGTCCGTCATCTCCATTAGTTGGGGCGGGCCGGAAGATGGGTGGAGCGCCCAGTCACGCGCAGCCATGAACTCAGCGTTGCAGGATGCGGCCACGCTGGGGATAACGGTGACAGTTGCGGCGGGCGACAACGGATCAACAGACGGCGCGGGAGACGGCAAATTGCACGTTGATTTTCCGGCATCGAGTCCGTTTGTCCTGGCTTGCGGCGGAACCACCCTGAAAGGCTCCGGCAAGACGATTTCCTCTGAAACAGTATGGAACGAGACCGCAAGCAATGAGGGCGCAACCGGCGGCGGAGTCAGCACCAGTTTTCCTCTGCCCAGTTATCAAGCTATAGCGGACGTTCCGCAGCAGCCGCAAACCAAGTTTGCGGGACGCGGCGTGCCGGACGTAGCAGGCAACGCCGATCCCCTTACCGGCTATCAGGTCCGTGTGGACGGCCAGAATACCGTGGTAGGAGGAACCAGCGCAGTCGCGCCGCTCTGGGCCGGCTTAGCGGCGTTGCTGAACCAGCAACTCGGGAAGCCGGTCGGTTTCTTGAATCCCAAGCTGTACGCAAACGCCCAGTCTGCCTTTCATGACATCACCACCGGAAACAATGATGACAGTAATTTGGGCTACTACAGCGCGCAACCAGGCTGGGACCCCTGCACGGGCCTGGGAACACCGAACGGCGCAGCTTTGCTTAAAGCGCTGTCATCTTCCGCAGTAACCGGAACACAACGAGCGCCGGTAGCAGGAAGCAACCCTCAGCACAGCCCGTCCGCGCAGTGGACGGAGCTTGCCGACCTCAGCGCGAGACAAGTATCAGCCACCATCATCCTGCGCCGGAGCGGCGCGGACTTGGGCGACGCGTTACTGGCAGGAGCGGAACCGGCATTGACGCATGGTGAAGCGGCTGCCGCAACAGCAGCCTCGCCCGATGACCTGCACAAGGTAGAGTCTTTGCCAAAGAGAATGGATTGACAATCACGGAGGCCAACCCGACCGCCCGCACGGTAAAGGTGAAGGGAACAGCCGAACAGATCAACAGCGCGTTCGGCGTAAAGCTTGGGCTGGTCAGCGAGGGCGAAGGAGAACAGTTCCTAAGCCACAAAGAAGCAATCTCGGTGCCGCACTCGCTGACCAAGCTGGTAACAGCAGTGCTGGGTTTAGACCAGCGGCCCGTTGCCAAGCATCACGTTTAAAAAACTGGCTATTGAGGACAGGTAACACTCACGCCCCGGATCAGGGTGCTCGCATCACAGCCGATTACGCCGATGCTGTTGTGAGTCTGATCCGGCGGATTCGTGAGGTCCGCCCGTGACCCGAAACTTAACAGCAAATCTTTCTTTCCATTGCTCGTCGCCGTCGATTGGATCAAGGTCACGCTGCTTCCGTTGTCCACCAAGATTCCAGTGCCTGTGTTCGATGTGCTATTGATGGTCGCCTGATGGATCACGGTCAAGCCGGAGCCGGTCAGAACCGAAATTCCATTTGCGCCGTTGCCCTGCGTGTTTAAAGTGGTTGTTCCGGGCGCTCCTGAAAAAGCCGTCGTGTTGAACATGGTCAGCACCGAAGTTTCTTCCAGATGAACGCCGTCCTGCGTATTGCCTGTCGAGGTCAGCACAGCGGCGGCGTCCAAATCCAAGCCGGCTTTTGAATCAATCGAAACGCCATGCACTCCATTGCCGGTGGCCGTGATGGTTCCTCCGAACGCCACCATGTGCGAACCGGAAACAATTGTCAGTCCCGTGGTCAGGTTCTTGGTGACGGCAAGGGTGGTGAATGAATCCGAAATGAAAGCCGAGGCGGAGGTTCCAATCTGAATGCCGAGCGTGTTGGCAGTCACCTGCAAGTTCGCATTTGTCAAAGTAAGGCTGGATGCGCCGTTGATGTTAAAGCCGAATACTCCATTTCTTTCCGCTGTGTAGGACCCGCTGATCACAATCGAGGAACTGCCCTCCGCATCGATTCCGTTTAACCCGTTTCCCTTCACGCTGCCGCCGGAAAGGTTTGCGGAAGAGTTCCCGACGAGTAAAACACCGATATTGGCGTTGTTCTGAACAGTCGTGTTTACCAGGGCGATGTGCGATCCACTGTTCGCCACAACCCCGTTGTTTCCGTTTGTGATCGTTAAGCCCAGCAGAGTTACGTTGGAAGCGCCGCTGACCGTAACGGCGTCTTTCTTCGCTCCGTCAATAACCGCTGTTGAGCGCCCATCGAGCGTCAGATCACCCCGGTTGATGGTTAGCGGACCGGAACAGGTACCGCTCAGAACCAGGGTTGTTCCAGGCAGCGCAAAGTCAATAAATGTTTGAAGTGGTATTCCGGATTTGCAGTTCACTGGAACGGATAAGCCAAAAAGCCGGCCCGACGAGCCGGCCAACAGGGAAACGAACAACGGAAGGCAAAATGTTATGCGCATAGCGCATTCGAGCTTAACCGTCTTTCCTTCATTTAGCAAGAGAAATTTTGCCGAGAGAAGGATGGATGTCCCTACATTCTTTGTCAGAAGAGAACACACCAATTCTCACTCCGAGCGCAATGTGAGGGCCGGGTCTACCTGGAAGGCGACGCGTGAGGGCACATAGCAAGCGACGATTCCGACAAAAACCAAAATTCCCGCAACCGCTCCCAGCGTGATCGGGTCCTGCGCCTGGAGGTCCCAGATCTGGCTCTGCAGGGTACGGAGCGCCAGAAAGGAAACCAGCCATCCGACCAAAATGCCCAGCACGACTAACCGTAGGCCCATCGCGATCACCATCGCTTGAACGTTTTGCGGGCTCGCGCCCAAGGCTAACCGAATCCCCATCTCGCGCCTCTGTTGCGACACCGTATAGGACATGATGCTGTACAGACCCATGCTGACAAGCAACAGCCCAAGCAGGGCAAAGACGGAGAAAATTTGCAGTCCGAAGCGCGGCTTGGCGTATTCTTCGTTTTCCAGACCCTCCTCCATCGTGCGCAGCCGCCTCACGACGGTGCTGCCGTCCAAAGTTAGCGCTGCGCTTTCCAACGTCTTCGCGAGGGTTCCCGGAAGGCCGCTCGTTCGCAGCAGCACCGAGAAACCGCCCAATCCCGAAACCGTGTACGGAACGAACGCTTCCGGCACTACCGACTGGCGTACCCCGCGATTCTTGAAGTTTGCAACCACACCGACAATCTCGCAAGACGGATCGCGGACCGGCTCGGGCAAGTAGGCCAAGGTGGTGAC
>CAXTWT010000091.1:0-4407 GCA_964247955.1 uncultured Bryobacteraceae bacterium | reverse complement strand
CTCCCGCAGAAAGCTGCGCAGGGTGACGCCCGCCCCCGCCAGCAGCACCAGCGAGAGAGCGACCTCGCACACAATGAGCACACGGCGAATTTGTCCGTGCCGGAAACTGCTTCCTTCCCGGCCTCCCGCCTTCAACGCCTCGTTCACATCCCGCCGCAGGCCGCTGAGGGCAGGAACCAGCCCGAAGAACAGCGCCGTACTCACCGCCACTGCCAGCGTGCCTGCTAAAACGCGCCCATTAAGGCCAATAACGGCCTCCTCCGGAAATGTGTCACGAGGCAGCACGGCCACGAGAACCTGTAAGCCGCCGTAGGCGAAAGCGCACCCTACTACCGCCCCCGCACCGGCCAGCACCGCGCTTTCAACGAATAACTGCCGCACCACGCGCGCCCATCCGGCTCCCAAACTTCCACGGATTGCCAATTCTCGGGTGCGGGCGCTCGCGCGGGCCAGCAACAAACTAACAACGTTTGTGCAGGCGATCAGCAGCAAGAGCCCGACTGCGGCCAGTAAAGTCAGCAGGGCCTGCCGGAACTTCCCCACCGAAGCATCCGCAAAGCTCAACAAACGGGCGTCAAACCGAGCAGGATAGAGATGAGGACGATAGCGGCGCGCCAGCCGCTCTGCCAGAAGTTGAATCTCGTGATCGGCCGCCGAGAGGGACACTCCGGCCTTCAGGCGACCGAGCAGATAGTACCAGGGCGGTGGGAATCCCGCCGGATCTCGGCGGAGGGTGGTCGGAAGCCAAACGTCCCCGGACCAGAACACAAAACGCGGCGGCATCACACCGATAACCGTGCGCGGCACTCCATCCAGCGTCAACACCGTTCCGATCACGTGCGGATCAGCAGCAAACCGGCTCTGCCAAAAGCCGTAGCTCAACAGGCAAACCGGGGCTGCCTCCGGGCGCAGGTCGGATGGTGTAGGAATCCGCCCCAATAAAGGCGGAACCCCCAGGAACGAAAAGGCATTGGCCGTCACCAGAGGCGCATTCACAGATTCAGGCGCTCCGCCCGTGGTCCAGAGCGCCCGGCTGATCGCCACGCCCATAACGTCCTCAAAAATGCGGCTCTGCTCCTGATAGTCGAGCAACTCGGTTGCGGGAAACATGGTTCGTTCCCCGGTCGAACGGTTCGCGGAGGCATCGTGGATCACCACTGAAAATAAGCGATCCTGGTCCGCATACGGGAACGGCTCGAGCAAAACGTTGTCAATCACGCTGAACATGGCGGTTGTCGCTCCGATGCCGAGGGCAAGCGTAAGCACCGCGAGGGCTGTGAAACCGGGCTGCTTCCGCAGCACTCGAACCGCAAACTTCAAATCCAACCAGACGCTTTCGAGCCAAGCAAAGCTCCACAAGTCCCAGACCGCCTCCTGGAGCGACGTGCGATTCCCGAGTCGCCGCGCGGAGGCCCGGACCGCTGATTCCGGAGTCATTCCTTGTTCCTGGAGCGCGCGGGCCCGCAAGTCAGTATGGAGGCGCATTTCTTCGTCCAGGTCCTCCAGATGTTTGTTTCTTCGCAACAGAAAAGCGATACGTCGTCTGAACTCATGCAGCTTCATGAACCCTCTCCTACGCCGGTTGCAGAATGCGATGAATGGCCGCTGTCACCCGGCCATATCGTTTCCGCTTTTGTTCTAAGTGCCGGCGGCCTGTCCGGGTGAGCTGGTAATAACGCGCCCGACGATTCTCCGCCGTCCTGCCCCACTCCCCTGTCAGCCAGCCTTTCAGCAGCATGCGTTGCAGGGCGGGATACAGTGATCCTTCTTCTACGCACAAAACATCTTGCGACCGTTGCTGAATGGCTTGAGCAATCTCGAAGCCGTGCAGATCCGGGGTTGAGGCGAGAACGTTCAGGATTAACAGATCGAGCGTGCCGGGCGGGATCTCCTCGCGGGTAGTGGGCAAAGCCATAACATAGATATTCTATGTTACTAATGATCTGACTGCAAGCGCTGGGGTCACTTACTCCACGCGCACCTGATCGCAAGCAGAGCTTTTCCGCCCGGTGGGTATGCCTTATTATCCTGATGTACGCAAGTGCTCGGGTCAGGCTTGGGTTTATTCCTATGAGGAACGTTCCAGTTCGCGTCTTATATCGCGAGTTCCTGCGCCGCTTGTTCGATGCCGAGACTTTTTCCGCTCACGCTCATAGAGATGCCGGCATCCTGCTGGGGCACCTTGTCACACTCCTCACTTACCTCAGCCTTCTATTTGCGCTTCCAGCCCTGGCTTTTCTGTCTTCTGATGCAAAGGTTTCGCCTTCGTTGTTTTTACTCAATACTTGGAGCGCCCAGCATTTTCTGATTGCCACGACGATGGTGATTGTGGGTGGGTTTGCGGTGCTGAACGGGAGTAGGATCTTTCCCCAGAAGCGCGACACTCCCGTTCTCGCGCCGCTGCCGGTGGGCATAGGGCTCATTCTGGTGGTCTTGGTTCTACATATTCCTGCCGGAGTCGTTTGGCCGTTTCTGTTCAACCGCAAGATGCCTGTTCAATCGATTCCGGCGTATACGACCGACCGCGCCCTCCCTCCAGTGGGGGCCGCTGATTTGCCTTTTGTCCTCGACCGGGACATCGCACCGATGCTCCGGAATGGCGTATTGGCCCCCGGCACCGGCGGAGGCGTAGCTATCGGGGTCTACAAGGGAGGCGTGCGGCGAGTGATGGCGTACGGCATAGCATCCCCGAACTCGCTTTTTGAGATCGGGTCCATCAGCAAGACATTTACCGGCTTGCTTTTAGCCAAGATGGCGGCAGAGAAAAAGGTCGCGCTCGAAGAGCCGGTCCGCTTCCTGCTTCCCCCCAATACTATTAGGGAGCCGGTAGGCGATGAGATTCGCCTGCTGGATCTGGTCACTCATCATTCCGGCTTACCGGCGATGCCCGGCAACTTCCCCCTTGGCGATCTGGCGCAAGGAGATCGCAACTATCACGCGCCGGACCTGTATGCTTACCTTGCTCATCACGGCGTTCTCCGACGCAAAGATGCTTCGTTTACTTACAGCAATCTGGGATTCGGCATTTTGAGTCAGGCGCTGGCGAACCGCGCAGGGGTGAGCTACCCGGAACTGCTTCGGCAGGAAGTCATTGCTCCGCTCGGTCTACGTGACACCGCCATCCGGCTTTCGCCCGAACAACAGGCGCGACTCATACCAGGGCACAACGAAAAACATGAGGCCGTTCCCGCCTGGAACCTGGACGCTTTTGCAGGTGCGGGCGGTCTTCGCTCCACAGCGGGAGACTTATTGACTTACCTCGAAGCTCATTTGCATCCAGACAGGCCGGCTCCGGCAGACCTGGCTTTAGCGGCAGCGCTGGGCGAATCGCACAAACTGCGGGCTGCGGCAGACCCCGGCGCCCGCATCGCACTGGCTTGGTTTTATAACCCCGACACCGGAACGTACTTTCATAGCGGCGTTACCGAAGGATATACAAGCTATGCCTTCTTTCATCCCGGAGGCGAATACGCCGGAGTCGTGCTGCTGAACAGTGGTCCGAGCTTTTCAAACGATTGCGTTTCCCTGGGCGAACACGTCCGTCAACGATTAGCGGGTGAACCGGCCCTTTCCCTCGCAACTTTCTCCATTCCCGCGCGTGGCGGCTTTGGCGATCTCATTCGATCTTTTCTTGCTTACTGGATCACGATGTTCCTCGCCGGGACATTCATCTTTTGCTGCGTGCTGGGATTGCAGGGACTGGCGGCCCAGCTACCGCGCCGCCCCTTTCCTCGCGTCTTTTTGTTTCTACAGTTGGCTGTGGTTTGCGCCTTCATTGGCGTCTACTTTTTGCAGCCCAGCGCAGGTCCGCCCTCTCTTATCAGGGCGCAAGGCGATGGACTGCTTTCGTGGTCGCCCTCATTCTGGTTTCTCGGTCTGTATCAGCAGCTCAGCGGATCTCCGGCGTTGGCGCTTCTGGCGCAAAGAGCGTGGGCAGGTCTCGTGGTGGCAATCTGCGCAGCCGGGCTGGCCTGTACGCTGTTCTACTTCCGCAGCTCCCGCCAGATGGTTGAGGAGCCTGCGATCTTCCCCAGTTCCCGCAGTGTCCGCTTCCTGCTGGCTTCTTATGCAGGCATGGCGTTTGCCGTCGGCAGCTTTCTGCTCAGGTCACCGGCGGCGCGGGAGCTTTTTGAGGTATCCGTTGTCGATCCGAGGCATCAAGTAAGCACGCCGCTGCTCGCCTCCACGGCTCTGACCATGGCTTTCGCTGTTATCGGCCTGCGCGTTGCCTTTTCCCTGCTTATCGATCTGGGGGCGAATGGGATTTCCCGCGTGACGCCCGGTTTGTTGTGGGCCTGCGCCGTCATTCCGGTTTGGGCGGGATCGGCAGCGCTGCTCTTATCGGTTTGGCCCCGGCAGGCGGCTTTGAGTCATCTGGCGATTCTCGGGCTTTGGGGAACGGCTTTG
>CAXTWT010000090.1:0-15181 GCA_964247955.1 uncultured Bryobacteraceae bacterium | reverse complement strand
AAAAGGAGTTTAGGTTTGGCTGATCAAGACGGAGTGCCGCCGCCCAGCGTGCTTCCACCTACGGGTGATAACAAAAATCTAATATCGATCAACATCGAAGACGAGATGAAGCGCTCGTACCTCGATTACGCGATGAGCGTGATTGTGGGACGCGCCTTGCCCGATGTTCGCGATGGTTTGAAGCCGGTGCATCGACGCATTCTCTACGGCTTGCACGAAATGGGCCTGCATTACAATCGTCCGACCCGGAAATGCGCCAAGATCGTGGGCGAAGTTCTTGGCAAATACCACCCGCACGGCGATACGCCCGTGTACGATTCATTGGTTCGCATGGCGCAGCCGTTCTCGCTGCGGTATCAGCTTGTGGACGGGCAGGGCAATTTCGGTTCCGTGGACGGCGACCCGCCAGCGGCGATGCGGTACACCGAAGCGCGGTTGTCGAAGATTGCCAGCACGCTGCTCGAAGACATTGACAAGGAAACCGTTGATTTCCGCCCGAACTACGACGACAGCGAGCACGAGCCGGAGATTCTGCCCACGCGCGTTCCGAATCTGCTGATTAACGGTTCGTCCGGCATTGCGGTCGGCATGGCGACGAACATACCGCCCCATAACCTGAAGGAAGTAATCGACGCGAGCATCGCGCTGCTTGAGAACCCGAATACGCCCTTGGCGCAGGTTCTGGAGATGGTGCCGGGACCGGATTTTCCGACCGGCGGATTCATCCTGGGACGGCAGGGCATTCTCGACTACTACACGAAAGGTCGCGGCAGCGTCAAGCTGCGGGCCAAGGCGGCTATCGAAAAGGTCGGCAAGGATCGCGAAGCCATTGTGGTGACGGAGATCCCGTTCCAGGTCAACAAGGCTCGCCTGATTGAGCATGTGGCGGCGCTAGTGTCGGAAAAGAAGCTGGAAGGCATTTCGGACGCCCGCGACGAGAGCGACCGTGACGGGATGCGCATTGTGTTCGACTTGAAGCGCGGCGAGCAGGCGGAAGTCATCCTGAATAACCTGTATAAGCAGACTCAGATGCAGGTCAACTTCGGCGTTATCATGCTGGCGATTGTGAACGGCCAGCCGCGCGAGTTGGGCTTGATCGACGTGATTAAGCGCTTTCTCGATCATCGCGCCGATGTGGTCCGCCGCCGCACTGATTACCTGCTGCGCAAAGCGCGGGAACGGGAACACATTCTGCTGGGGTTCCAGAAAGCGCTGGATAACCTCGATGCTGTTATTGCATTGATCCGGAAAGCGAAAGACGTCAAGGAAGCCCAAGGGGGGCTGGTCGCGCAGTTCGAATTCAGCATACGTCAGGCAGAAAAGATTCTAGAGTTGCAGTTGCAGCGGCTGACCAACATGGAGCAGCAGAAAATTCTGGAAGAACTGGCGGCCATTCAGCAGTCAATCCTTGGATATGAAGAGATTCTCGGCTCCGAGAAGGTGTTGAAGCGGCTGATTACCAAGGAACTCAAAGAAGTACAAAAAGACTTCGGCGATGAGCGGCGCACCCAGATTATCGAGGACACCGGCGAGATCCGGCTGGAAGATCTGGTGCAGATGGAGGACGTCGCAGTCACCGTTTCACGCGGCGGCTATCTGAAGCGCACCTCCGTTGACACGTACACGCGGCAATTGCGCGGCGGCAAGGGCCGCATCGGAATGGGCACTCGCTCAGAAGACGTGGTGGACCATCTGGTGATTGCGTCCACGCACGCCTATCTGTTGATCTTCACCAACAAAGGGCGGGTGTACTGGCTCAAGATCTATGAGATTCCGGACGCAGCCACGACGGGTAAGGGGAAACATGTTTCCGGCCTAATTAGCTTGCAGCCGGATGAAAGCGTCAAGGCGTTTCTGCCGGTCAAGGAGTTTGTCGACGAGAAGTTCATTGTGATGGTGACGCGTCAGGGCGTCATCAAGAAGTGCGAACTGACCGAGTTCGACAATCCACTTTCGCGCGGCATTATTGCTTTGGCGCTGGATGACGGCGATGAACTGTTAGGCGCTACGATTACCAACGGCAAGAACTACATTTTCCTGGGTTCGCATAAAGGAATGGCGAGCCGGTTCAGCGAGGACGAGGTCCGGCCCATGGGCAGGCAGGCGCGTGGCGTACGGGCCATGGATTTAGAAGATGGCGATTACTTGGTTGGTTTGGAAGTAGTGGAAGAGAAGGGATTAATTCTATCCATCTCCCAAAACGGCTACGGCAAACGCACTCCGTTAGAAGACTACCGCTTAACTTCACGCGGACGCAAGGGTGTCATCAACATGAAGACCACTCCGAAGGTGGGCAAGGTAGTCGCGGTGCTGTCCGTCCATGAAAACACCGATCTGATGATTATCACCAAAGACGGCAAGATGATCCGGTTGGAATCGGGCGAGATCCGGCAAGCAGGGCGCTCAACTCAAGGTGTCCGGTTGGTCCGGCTGGAAGAAGGCGATCAGGTCGCGGCTGCTTCCTGCATCCCTGAATCCGAAGCAGATGTTCTGAAAGCTGTCGAGCCGCTGGTGCAGTAGGGCCAAGTCACATAAGCCGTGGGTCATTAGCTATTGGAAGATAGCTGATAACTTGCGGCTTTTATTGCACCGGTTTGATTTTGCTAAAAGTGATTCGAAGTAAAACCGTTGTTACTACTTGCAAGCTGATTGGCAGTGGGCTTGTTGCTGTTATTGCCGCCTCGATCTTATTTCCCCTTCTGTGGATTGCAGTACTCGTGAGTGTTCCTGCTAAGCAAATAAGAGATTCAACATATTTCTTCGCCAGTACTGTGGCGACAAGTTTCTCGCTTATTACGTTGATTTTGATTTGGGCTACCCTGGCTTCCAAATTTCTTCAACGATCTATCCATCGTTGGCCGCGATCTTTGGCGATTGTGGTCTCCTTGTGTTTACTAGCGGCCATGGCGGGCAATGTTTACTACCACTACTCAAAATCTCTTGTTGCTACAGAGTTCCGGCATTTTTATTTTGGTCCAGGCGGATGGGAAGGAACCCGAAGATTTTCTATCCAAAACTATCAGTTTCGTGATGGACTTCTAATCGAATTTAGAATTGACGCTGGCTATCAAGAATCGACCACAACTTACAGATTTCCTCGACAAACGATCTCACGCGTGGAGAAAGTGCAGTGGACGCCTCAGAACACTGCTGTACTAGTGAAAGTTCGCTCTGTGTACCACGACTCCGCTGAGCAGTCAGAGGAAAAACAGTTCCTGTACGATTTTGAAACAGGAGCCTTTTACAGCACGTTTTCTTTAACAAATGTCCAATTTCAGGAAGTCGTAAGGCAATGGGCCGATCAGCGCAAGCAGTCCGGATTCTAAATCGTCACATATAGCCGCAAGGTTTGGAGAGTTCTTTTATGTCCGCCCCGAATTGTTCATTGAACGAAAGCCGTAGCAGCACCAGGAACAATAGAAAGCAGGCGGTGTCTCTTCTCATAGGTGCTGCTTCGACTTTTTGCGCTGCTTTTCTGCGCCGCCCTTCTCGGTTGCGAACGTTCGCCCGCGCCGCACCAGCAAGATCCGAAGCAAACGGTACAAAACAATAAATCTGCCCCAGGGTCTTCGGCCCTGCCTGTTCAACCGCACGCTGGTTCCCTTGTCGTTGGCTCCATTCTTCCAGAGCAGAAGCTGATCCACTACGTCCGTCCGGTTTATCCCGCTTGGGCGCGGAAACAACATTTGGAGGGAGTGATTGAGTTTCGGGCAATTGTCGGTAAAGATGGCAAGATCCGAGAACTCACCTTTGTGCGAGGGCCGAAATTGCTTGTGCCCTCCGCCGCGTCAGCTGTTCGTCAGTGGCGGTATGAGCCACTGGTTTTGAATGGCACGCCTGTCGAGGTTGTGTCCAGTATACTTGTGCAGTTCACTTCAAGCCAGTGACAGGCTAGTTATTTTGCTTCAAAGCATTTCTGCGGCGTCTGAGATATCCTGCCGCGCTGACGCCCGTCAACAGCAACACCCTTGAAGATGGCTCCGGCACGGGGGACGCCGCCGCCAGATTGTAAGTCGCTTGGAGAGTGCCCGCATTTACGGCGCCTCCGTTCCAAGTTATTGCCAACGTGTTTCCCGTTAAAGTCGCCGTGGTTCCGCCATTCGTAAAGGTATCTGAAACTTTGGAGAGGCTGAGACCCAGGAATCCTGTGCCGGCAAAAGTAACTGTGAATGGACCGTTGTTGCCCACGGAGTTAACAACATCGGTCAGGGTTAGTTGAGTTGCCGTAAAGTTTGCGCTGTCGGTGTTAGCCGGAAAAACGGCACCGAACTCAATCGCAGGCTCTGTGATGGTTACTGTTGTGCCGGACGAGTTCTGATAACCGGTTGACGGCACATATCCGTTTGCCGGATCGAAATAGTTGGAGGCATTACCTAAAAACTGCAAAGATCCTGTAATGGAAGTGCCCAGCAGGCTTGCTTTGCCGGGCACGGCGCAGCTAAGGAAAGCAAGTGCTGAGAGGAAAACAAACGGAAGACGAAAGTTCATTCAGTTCCTTGGGAAGCCTAATGGTGGTCAGTTGGATGCAGCATCCAGTCTGGCCTGTTTATGATCGAACACGGAAACTCGGGCAAAAGACTCGCTTTCGAATACATTTTCATTTGCTGCTCGTGAAAACTGTTAGGGCGTAAACCTTTCTCCTTTGAAATCGTTGTTGGTACTGCAACCATCCACGATGGTTAACTTACTTCAACTCTTACAAGGAGGATTTGAATGAAGCCTATCTTCAAGTTTTTAGTGTTTCTGGCTTGCGGCTTGGGAACAGTCGTTTTGCAAGCCCAAACCCAAGCCTCGCAATTCCAGCACGTCATCGTGATTGTGCAGGAAAATCGCACGCCCGATAATTTGTTTCAGGGCCTGTGCGCTCCGCCGTTCGGCACAGCCGGTTCGTGCAGCGCAAGCCCGAACTCTTCCCAATATGACATTCTGACGAACAACTGGGTGGATAAGAACTCACCCGACGGCACGATTCAGCCGCTGCCCGTGGCTCTGGCCAATAAATACGACCTGAGCCATGCGCATAATGCGTTTCTGGCAATGTGCGATGCCGATCCTTCCCGAAACGTTTGTCAGATGGACGGCGCCGCAAAGGTGAAATGTGGAGGGGCTTGCCTTTCGCAGCCTCAGTTTCGGTTTGTGGACAACAGCGCGGGTATTGTGAACCCTTATCTGCAATTAGCCACGCAGTACGGCTGGTCAAATTATATGTTCCAGACTAACCAGGGTCCCAGTTTTCCTGCCCACCAATTTCTCTTCGGCGGAACTTCAGCGCCTTCCGCGCTGGATGACGCATCCGCTATCTTTGCAGCCGAGAATATGTCGGGACCCACTATCGGGGGACTCGGCGGTATGGCCGGATGCGCCGCTCCGGAGGGAACAACAGTGGCGTTGATTGACCGCAGCGGCCTGGAAAACCAGAAGGTGTATCCCTGCTTTGAGCATAAGACCATGGCGGACCTGCTCCCGTCGACAGTTTCCTGGCGCTACTACGCGCCGAGCGCCGGTTCGATCTGGACTGCCCCTAACGCCATTGAACATATCTGTGAATCGACCGGGCCGGGCGGGAAATGCAACGGCCCCGATTGGAAAAACAACGTCGATCTCCAACCGGCCGACGTTTTGAAAGACATCAACAGTTGTCAGCTACGCTCCCTCAATTGGGTGATTCCGACAGGCGCTAATTCAGATCACGCCAATGTGAACGACGGAGGAGGACCCTCATGGGTGGCTGCGATTGTGAACGCCATCGGCAACAGCAGCAAGTGTGACAACAACGCCGGTTACTGGAAGAATACCGCCATTTTAATTACCTGGGATGATTGGGGCGGCTGGTATGACCACGAGCCTCCCACGATTCTGCCTTATCCGCAAAGCGATTATCAATACGGCTTTCGTGTTCCCCTGCTTTTCGTTTCCGCGTACACGGCCAAAAGATACATCAACAACGAACGCCACGACTTCGGCAGCATTCTCAGATTCATCGAACACAACTTCGGCATTGAAGAGGGAGCGCTGCATTTCGCGGACGCGCGCGCTAATACGGATCTGCGTCTTTTTTATGATTTGAGCCGCTCTCCTCGAACTTTTCAAACGGTCAGCGCTTCCAAATCTACGGCGTTCTTTCTTCATGACAAAAGGCCGCCGACCGACCCTGACGATGACCAGTAACGCGCGATGCGACATTGAACAGTCAGTGTCCACACAGCTATACTGCGGATATGGCTACTCTGGTAGCGTTGCAGGCTGCGCCTCCGCGTTTTGACCCCCAAACATTGCAAGGCAAACAAGATTCCTTGTTTGCCCACCTGCGGAATCTGGGCCGGGTGATTATCGCGTATTCGGGAGGTACCGATTCGGCCTATCTCGCTTGGGCGGCGCATCGCGTGCTGGGAGAGAACGCTCTGGCGATCACCGCCGATTCTGCTTCGATTCCGGCTTCGCACAAGCGGGACGCCGAAGAATTTGCCCGCGAATGCGGCTTTGCTCATCAATATATTGCTACGAACGAATTTGATAACCCCGATTACGTCAAGAACGATAAGGATCGTTGTTTTCATTGCAAAGACGAGTTGTTTTTGCGGTTGGAGGCTTATGCTCTCGAACACGGCTACCGCCACATCATTTATGGAGTAAACAAAGATGATCTGGGCGACTATCGCCCCGGTCAGCGCGCCGCGAAAATACACCAGGTGAAGGCTCCTTTGGTCGAAGCCGGGTTAACGAAAGCGGAAATTCGGGAACTGTCGCGCCTGGCCAACTTATCCACCTGGGACCGTCCGGCAGCCGCTTGTTTAAGCTCGCGTGTTCCCTACGGAACACCCGTGACGATTCGAACCATTCAAACGATTGAGCAGGGCGAAGAAGCCGTGCGGGCGCTCGGGTTCCGGCAGTTTCGCGTGCGCTTCCATGGCGAGTTAGTCCGCATTGAAATCGCTAAGGAAGAGCTTCCCAAGGCGTTCACGGTCGAAAGCGCAGGCGCGTTGACGGCGATCTTCAAGCAACTCGGCTTTCTGTATGTGACGCTTGATCTCGAAGGATACCGGCAAGGCTCTTTGAACGCGTCCTTGGGCGCTCAAACCACGCTTTCTTAGGGTCCAACCGCCGATAATGGAAGTGTGACGGATCAACTTTCACTGTCCATCTGGCTTCAGCGCCACGCGGGAGCCAACCGCTTGCGGTATTTCCAAAAGCTGTTGAGGCTTTTCCCACTTTCGCAGCGGGAGCAGGGACAATCCACTATTTCGGTCCTTGCCATCGATGTAACGGAGCCTCCGCTTCTTGAGAGAGCCATGAATGGCCCTATCGACGTTGGGGACGTTGAAGCGGCGCTGGCCGATTACAAGGGCGATGATATTGCTTACCAGGTCGAAAGCTGGTGGGACTTGTGGCAATTCGATGATGACTGGCATCTCAAACCGGCGCGGGTAATGCTTTCCTGCTTTGGTCCGGCTTTTGACAACGGAACGGAGCAGGAAACAGGCGCGCAGGAAGATCTACGCATCGACTTCGGCGTTGACAGCCATTATCTGCCGGATGAAAGTTTGCCGGGCAGCGCCCGCATGACGGAATCAAATATCAAAAGCTTACTGCGGCTGGTGCATGAACTGGAGTCGGCGCTGCCGGTTGCGAAGCGGCGGCTCGAAACGGAATCGGGTGAAAACTTTGCGGACCGGCTGAAGCAGGCGCTTACCGCTTCCCATCAGCAGCGGTAAGCGCCTGCATTATCGCCGCAGTTAGTAAAGCGTTAGCGGAATGCTCTTGGAACTGAATGCAACTCCGAAGGAAAAGCGATTATCGGATATGCCGCCGTAAGAGCTAATCGCACCATACCGCACGAAATCATAACGGCCAAAAACGGAAACGTGCGGCAGGACAACCCGGCTGTAGTTGCCGCTGAATCCGCTCGTATTGTACGCGTAGCTAAGGGAGTTGGCTATGCTGTTCAGTCGGCTCCAATAGCCTCCAAAGCTGATGTTCGAGCGCTGGTAACTGCGCGAGTACCCTCCGCCCAAGTACTGAGTCCGGGAAGCCAGATAGTATCCGTTTCCCGACACAATGCTCTGGCCGCCGCTGATCGAAAACTGCCCTCGGCGCACGGAGCGTGACAAAGAACCTCCGAAAGAAGGCAGAACTGCGGTAGCTGTGTAGGGCACACGGGCAAAGACATCGACAGTTCCCGTGGGAGTAAAAATCCTGCCGATCGGAATGTTCAGAAGGCCGCTCACGTTTGTATGAGTAACACCGCCGTAGGCCGATGCAAACCAGCGGTTGTGGAAAGCGTGGGAGATGCCGAAGCTGACGCCGTCCACATAGGTGTTGCCCGCGCCCAACTGGTACGCAAAGTAGCTGTGGCTGTAGCTGCCGAAAGCGCTAGTTCGCGCGGTGATGCGATAACTCACCCCGCCGCCGCCGCTTCCTCCCGTAGTGCCGACCGCGCCTGCGTAGCTGAAACGCTGCAGATAAATGCCGCCATAGGCGAAATAGCTCAAACGGCGGCTCTGCTGATAGGAAACGCCGACGGAACCCGAAAGGTATCTGGTGTTCGGGCTAAACGGGTTGAGTTGGATGTTACCGTCGGTGCTGGTTTGCGCGCCTAAGTAGCCCGTTCCATACAGCACATTGCCCGCATAGACACCCGTATTGAAGCTCCATCTCCGACTGATCTGCCGACTAAAAGACAGGCCCAAGTTCTGGTTAGTTCCGCTCGAAAAAAAGGAGCTGGTGTATTGGCTGAAATTGCCGGAATAGGATAGCGACAAACTGGATTTGCTCCAGATATGAGAAGCGCTGACGCCGCCGCCGATCACATATCCAAAACCGCCGTTGTTTACGTTTTGCCCGCTGCTGTTCAGCGTGGGGCTGTACGTGTCATAAACAGCGTTGGCAAAGGCGTAATAGTTCACGAAGTTTCCCCGGTCAAAGAACTCGGAGGCCAACGTGATTGGGTTAAGGCTGGACGAATTGCCCCCGGAAGAAGTGTCCTGCGACGGAGGCGGCTGTGACTGCAACTGGGCAAATACCGAGACGGCGCTCAACAAAGTCAAAATAAGAACTCGAATTTTCACTAAATCCCCTAAAGCCAGGCGCACGCTGTCCTGGAAGCGACAACCAAGCGAACCTTCAGTCTGCCGAAGCGGGACAAGGGTGTCAAGGAGGAAGTACAGAACGAGGGTTGCTACTCTCAAAAGTTGCGGATTGCATTAATTGGTTACGGGAACGTGGGCAAGGCTTTTGCGCGGCTTCTGCGCTCAAAACAAGGGGCTTATCCGTTTCGAATCGTGGGCGTGCATACCCGACGGCACGGAACCGCTTACGACCCGAAAGGCTTGAGCCTTTCTCCCTCCTTTGGCCCTCCTGCCGTTTCGGTGGATGAGTTTCTCGACCGCTCGCAGCCGGAAGTAGTAGTTGAGATTACGACTCTGAACCCTGACACGGGCGAGCCCGCCATTTCGCATATACGGGCAGCCCTCCACCGGCATTTACATGTGATTACCGCCAACAAAGGCCCGATCGCGCATGCTTACGCCGAACTAAAGGCCGAAGCGCGCCTGGCGCAAGTGGAATTTCGCTTTGAATCCACCGTCATGGATGGCGCTCCGGTGTTTAACACAGTCCGCAATAACCTTCCCGGCGTCACTATTGAAGGCTTTACCGGCGTTTTGAACTCGACCTCCAAAATTGTAGTGGCCGCGATGGAGCACGGCCTGTCAATGGCGGAGGGGGTACGGGAAGCGCAATCTCGCGGCGTGGCGGAAGCTGACGCTTCCTACGATATCGAGGGTTGGGATTCTGCGGCAAAGGCGGCTGCTTTAGCGAATGTGCTGATGGATGCGCGAGTCACGCCGCAAGAAGTTCAACGGCGCGGCCTTGAGCAATTAAGCACGGACGAGATCATGGCAGCGGCAAAGTCCGGGTACACGACCCTGCTGGTCAGTCGCGGCGAGCGCAGCGGTGATGCCGTCCGCCTACAGGTCCAGCCGGAAACGGTGCCGCAAACTGATTTGTTGGCTACCGCGAAAGGAACCTCCAACTTACTTCTTTTACATACTGACCTGATGGGAACAGTCGGCACAATATCCATCAATCCTGGCGTGGAGCAAACGGCTTATGGCCTTTTTAGCGATCTTGTCGATATCGCACGCTCGGTTTAACTCAACAGTTCCTGGACTTTGTCCAGATCCGACGGCTCTCCAAATCTGACGCCCTGAAGCTCAGGATGGATGGAGCGGCAAAGCCCGGTGAGCACGCTCCCTGCTCCTACTTCCACAAACCGCTTCACGCCTTTCTGCGCCAGCAGGCGGATCGTGTCGGTCCAGCGAACCGGGTTCGGAATCTGCTCGAAAAGGCCGTGCCGCGCTTCGGCGCCCGTCCTTACTTCCCGCGCCTGCCAGTTGTTAATTAAAGGCGTGCGAAGGTCGAGGAACTCAGTCGCTTCCAAGTCTGCTGCCATTCGCTCCTGCGCGCCTCGCATCAAAGGGCAATGAAAGGGAGCGCTGACCGGCAAAGCGATCGCCCGCTTTGCTCCTGCGGCCTTCGCAAGATCTATCGCTCGCTGGACTGCTCCCGTGTGACCCGCGATGACAATCTGATCCGGCGAGTTGAAGTTAGCGGCAGTCACTACCTCGCCCTCCGCAGCTTCCCGCAGGATCGCCTCGAGCTTGCCTTCAGGCAGTTTTAAAATGGCTGCCATCGCACCTGCGCCGGGAGGCACGGCCCCCTGCATATATTGGCCTCGCTTCCGCACGAGACGGAAAGCATCTTCCAAACGGATCGCCCCGGCTGCGTAGAGCGCGGAGTACTCGCCTAAGCTGTGGCCAGCTACGATGTCAGGCCCGAACCCACTTTCCTGCAAGACCAAGAACGCGGCAGCGGAAACAGCCAGCAGCGCAGGCTGCTGATTTTCGGTTTTTTTTAACTCTTCTTCGGGACCTTCAAAGCACAGTTGAGAAAGCGGAAATTGAAGCACATCGTCCGCCAGCCTGAAGATTTGAGCGGCGAGGGGGTACTGCTCCGCCAGAAGTTTGCCCATTCCGACATACTGTGAGCCTTGTCCAGGAAAAAGAAAAGCAATGTCTGCCATATGTGTATAAGTGATAATCCTTGAGTGCGCATCAAAGAATTTGACAATAGTCCAGCGTTTTCCGAAGCCGTAGCAGGAAATTAAGCGTCAGATGGATTAGGATACAGAAACGGTAACGGTGCTAAGCTAATACTTTTTGTTTCAAGCAAACGGAATTCGGTTTGTTATCGTTCTGTTTAAACTATAGTGAAGTCAACGATGAAAAAGAAAGTGATCGCCGAGCCAGTGATCTCGCCGGAGATTCTGGAAGCGGCAAAGAAATCGGCAGAACTTGAGCGAACCATTGGGGGGAAGTGCTGCATAGTGTGCGGCAGCTCATCTACTCCGCTGACTGGACCGCAAAGCGCCGAAGAGGAAGATCTGTGCTGGGTGTGCCGCCGCCTGAAAATCAGTGCGTGGCGTGAAACAAGCGATCAGCAGGCATCGGCGCAAGAATAAATACCAGCCGCAAGGGTCAAACAGTTGCTAACTGTCTGCTGCGCTTGGCGCGTGCGGCCAGATTCTCAGCAAGTCCAATAGCTCCTAAACCAATCAAGAAGTGCAGCACACGGATGAACTCATGGGCGCGTCCGGGCAGCAGCGATCCCATTTGCATTCCAAAAGCTGCCGTTAACAAACCCCATAGCAGCGCCCCAATTACGAGACCTATGCTTACGCGAGCGCGCAGAGCAAGCAGCGCCAAGGCCCAAAGCAGCACTACTTCCGTGACGCCCAAGCGCATGTGCAAAGGCAGGAGGTTCAGTGCCTGCTTTGCCCAAAAAAGAAATCCGAGAACAATAAGAAACACGCCGATCAACCGAATGGCGTTCTGAAGAGTAATAATTGCGAGCCGCATTGGAGGTACTCTTTCACCTTAGATCATCGGAACCGATAACCCGGCTTCAGATCACATCGAAAGATTTGAGAGCCGCTGCCTGCGGTTTCTACATTGCAAGTGGCCCACGACAGCTTATGCTCAGGTCCAAAAGGAAAAACAATCTTAGTCCCGTTAACTTCGGCTTCGATACTCGGCCCTTCCGCCCCTGGAGGCAGCGTAAAGCTTAACGCCGGTCCAAAGATGGCGGGGATGGATTGGCTCACGGCGCTGCCGTTAACGATGCGGATTACCTCCCCTTCTACAAGAAATGTGGCGGTATCCGACCAATTGCGGACCGACACCCGGATCGCCGAACCCGGATCAGACAAGTTGCTCGCTTCCACGCTCGTAAATGGGCAAGGACCGGCAATACAGGACATGCGGGCATGGAGAAAGCGATTGCCGCTTCCCCCTTCGAAGACGGCGGAAGTGACCGTGGCTTTCCATCTGGCGTCCGGCGAACAGATATTATTACCAGCGCAAGGCACGTTGCTGACGTTGGTAGCCTCAAATGTTTTCACCAGCGCTCCGACATCGACAGCCGTTGTGGTCTTTGTTGTATAACGGATACTCACGCTGGCGCTCGTGATGGCGATCATTGACTGCATATCTTCGGGCGTCAGGGCGTTTCTAACGGGCAACAATCGGACGATCAGAAGGCGGTCGTCCAAAGCTTTTGAAACGGTCAACGGACGATAACCCAATGCCTGAAACGTAAGGAAGGCAACTTGCGGCTCGGCAGGAAGCATCAAAGTAAAGCGGAACAAACCAGCGGTATCGGAAGCGGCTTGTATTTTTTGGTTGCCGACCGTAACGGTAACGGCAACATTCGAAATGGCGACCTGCTTTCTCGGGTCGTTATCATCGGCGAGAACAACACCCGTGATGGACAGCGTTTTGGGCGAAGCCGGTCGGTGAAGAACGAGGAACAAAAAAATGCCCGTGAGAAAAACAATACAGATGCAAACCATCCAGATAAGGCTGCTCGTTCGGGCTGTCAAGTTCCCCTCCTTCCCGATACTATGATGAGCGAAATTGCCGGGCAGCTATCGAGACGCAAACTGCTGCGAAGGGCAATCGCGGCAGCAGCGCCTTGGCCGGCTGTCACGATGGCGAACCGAAGGGCAGACACCCCCGAAGCGAGGTCAGCAGAGTTTTCAAAAGTAGTGCTTGCCCCGGAAGACGATGCTTTTCTGGAAGAACTGGAGAAGGCAAACTTCCTTTTCTTTTGGGAGCAGGCCGACGCGGAAACAGGTTTGGTGAAAGACCGCGCCCACGCCCGCGCCAAGGACGAAAGCATTGTCGCAAGCATTGCTGCTACCGGTTTTGGCTTGACTGCTTTGTGCATTGGAACAGAGCGCGGTTATATAACAGCCGCTGAGGCGCATCAGCGCGTGATGGCCGCCCTGCATTTTCTTTGGGACAAAATTTCTACCCATCGCGGTTTTTTCTACCATTTCGCGAACGTAAAAACCGGCGAAAGGATCTGGGATTCGGAAGTGTCCTCCATCGACACCGCCATCCTGCTCTGCGGCGTTCTCACCTGCCGCGAGTACTTCCGGAAGCCGGAAATCACCCGCTTTGCGAGCGACATTTTCAACCGGGTCGAGTGGTCGTGGCTTTCAGAAGATACACCACTCCTACCCCACGGCTGGTCGCCGGAAACCGGCTTTCTGCCTTACCGCTGGGATTATTACAGCGAACTGATGATGATGTACCTGCTTGGCCTCGGATCAGAAAGGCACCCCTTACCCGCACAGACATGGCATGCCTGGAAACGAGTCACCTTTGACTATGAGGGCATCCGCTACATCGGCTCCTACGCGCCGCTTTTCGTGCATCAATACTCGCAAGCCTGGTTCGACTTCCGGGGCAAGCGCGACCAATATATCGACTATTTCAGGAACTCCATACTTGCCACCGAAGTACACAAAAGGTTCTGCCTGGAACTCGGACGAAAGTTTCCGAGCTATACGGAAGACCTGTGGGGCATCACGGCTTCCGATTCACAGTACGGCTATGTGGCGTGGGGCGGTCCTCCGCAACTCGGCCCCATCGACGGAACTGTTGCGCCCAGCGCCGCCGGTGGTTCGCTGCCTTTCCTGCCGGATGCAACGCTGCGGGTTTTAAAGCACATCCGGAAGCAGTATGAAGCGGGCGCATGGAGCCGCTACGGATTTGTGAATGCTTTTAATCCGCTGAAAAACTGGTATGACACGGATGTAGTCGCCATCGACACGGGAATCACCATGCTGATGGCCGAAAATTTGCGCACCGGCCTGGTCTGGAAAACTTTTATGAGGAGCCGTGAAGCGCAACGCGGCTTTGACCGCGCCGGATTTTACAGCTTTTAATTTTCAATGCCTTTGTCAACAGGATCTTTCCGTTTTCGGCGATTACCCTGCAAGAGCGCGATCCAGGGCGCTCCAGATCTCCCCGGTCGGCACTCCCGCCAGATCGTCGGCAGGCAGCAGCGCCCCGTTGCGCCACTCGGATAAGGATCGGTCGCTCGGGTCCACCAGATAGACGGCTCCGAAGCCCCACGCCTGATAGCGCCTGCAATGATCTTTGACATTCGCGAGCTTGTCGTCCTCCGAGATGATCTCGACGACCACGTCCCAGGCGCTCGTCGGATACTTTTCTGCCCGCAGCTTGCGTGTGGCAATGACATCCGGACGCGGATGGATTTCCGGGTCGATGCGAAGCTCGACTTCGCTGGCGGCGATGAATCCGCGCCGCCGTAACAACTCGATAATGATCCCTTGCAGTAATCCGTGGATGATTGTCGGCATTCCTTTCTCCCGTGCTTCTCCGGCCCAGAACTCATAAGCGCGGTCAGCCTCTCCGTATTGTGCCTGAAACTGCTCGAATGTGAGCTTCGGACTGGATATGGTCATAGTGTCTGGCTCCTTTGGCGCTCCTTCCGATATTCTCTACCAAACTGCTTCAGAAAAGCGCCGTTAAACTCCCTCAGTTTCGCAAACGCCGTCTCGTACGCAGCCTTCGCCTCGCGGCGCTCCACGCTACTTTTGACAGGGCGCGCCTCAGTCACAAAGGGTTAATAATTGGAACCGAGCGTCAACGCGCTTCCCGTGGGGACGGTGTTGCCGACTGTTGCGACAGCATCGGCAGGCTGATAAAACGCATGATGCCGCGTGAAGTCCGTATCCAACGTTGGGCGAGCAATTCTATTTTCATGTTGCCGGAAGTTTGTTTGATGTCGATCTGCCCGCTTGCTTTTTGAT
>CAXTWT010000089.1:6995-15316 GCA_964247955.1 uncultured Bryobacteraceae bacterium | reverse complement strand
ATGGCGCTGGCACTCTGCATCCTATTGAGGCAGAGTACGTCCGCCCTGAAGTCCACAGTTTGATGAAGGTTCATCGGCCTGAGATAAGAGCAGAAGACCTCGATCGCGTTGTACTGCTAGCAGGTAAACCTCTTTCCGCACTACGCGGGACACACGTTCATAAATATGTGAAGCACGGCGAAGCAGTCAGTTACGCTTCCCGAAAATCGAAAGCAGTGCCGATTCCTGAGCGATCCACATGTGCTGCGCGTGACCCCTGGTATGACTTAACTAAGCTTGTAAAGCCAGGGTTTGCTTTGTGGTCAAAGTCACAACAGTACCGTCATATCATTCCTGCTAATCCAAATCAGATTATCGCGAACTGTAATCTCTATGATCTTTCATCTACTCTTCTAAGTAAAGCTGAGCAACAAGCAATTGTCGCGGTTCTCAATTCAACTCTCGTGGGGTTGTTTAAGACTTTCTACGGGAGATTTGCTGGAACTGAAGGAAATTTGAAGACAGAAATTGTCGATGTCAATTTAATATATTCCTGATCCTCGCGGTGTTGAGGGGAGCGTTGTACAGCGCCTTACTACTGCATTAAAGGCAATGACAAAGCGCGATGTTGGCCGCATGGTCACTGAATCCTTAATGGAATGCCATTCGTATGAGCGAGCTTTGGAACTTGCCTCACGCCCTTTGACCCTTTCGCAAGAACTGCAGCAACCTGATCGACGCGAGTTGGATGATGCCGTTTTCGAGTTGTTGGGGGTAAGGAGCGCAGCGGAGCGAAAGACTCTGTTGGACCGCCTGTATACCGAGACAGCGGCTCACTTCCGAGCTATCAGGGTAACGGAAATTCAAAAGATGGAGGACCGCGCCAAGGGAGAAAAGCAGCGATTCACAGCGGCAGAACAAGCAGCGGATACTTGGGATGCTCTCGATCTAACAGATTTAATGCCGCTTCACGATTGGGTTCGCACTCATGTAACCGGGACGACGCAGGACATACTGGTTCCTGATGAACGACCGGTTTACTTAGGCACCGGCAGCATGTTTGACCAAGAAACAGTGTACTTCGGTAAAAAACGACAACAACACATAGTATGTTCGTCGCAGGGCACAGCCGAACTGCTGATACGCATTGCCGATCTTGGCGTATCAGGGTCATTAGCTTTACCAGCGGACAACAGCAAAGCAATGAATCTGCTTAATCAACTTAACCAGCGTCACGACAAAGCCTGCGCACGCTTTCAAGAACTAGTGGAAAGCCGAACGTCCGACCCAGACATGCAGGACCAGATCTTTAAAATTCTCCAACGCTGGTTTGTTTTAGGCAGATCTAAGGCAAATACCACCCTTTCACTGGATTGATTCCTGAGTTGGGCAGTTACAACTACGGAGAGTGTTTGGATCAGCCGACAAATCTTACGTGAGTTTTTGCAAGCGACAACTCGTTTGAATTTTCTGCAACCGTTTCCGCCCACAGCATATTTGATACACACCGTGAAAAGCTTTCAAAGCTACTTTCGTTTTGTCGAAGAGGATGAATGCGCCAAGCGGACTCACCGGCTCATGTGTAAAGCAGAATGTTGGTATCCACAAACACCGCACTTTTCTCCGGCAGTTCCGCCCAGACATCCAAAGAAGCGCCGGTTTCGCGACCGCTAACGGTCGGCAGCACTATATATCTTCGCGGCGGAAGGTGAGTGCCGGATTAATGGGCCCGGTTGGAATGACCGGCAGGTCGAGCAGGCTGCGCGCTGGTGACCCCGAGCGCGGCTCGGGAAAGTTGAGAATCAAGGTATTACCCTGCCATTGCGCTTCCAAGGACGTGCGGGGTGCAGCCTGGATTAGTTCAGCGGGGAGTACGACTATGCCGGAATCATCGACTTCAAGGCGCATGCTAACTCTTTTTACCATTCGCTCCAGAACGGCGTCCAGGCGGCGCAGGACGCACCGGGGAAGAATAACATCGCGGCTTTTTGCCGCGCGCGAACAGGTCGCACAGCACGTCATCACAGAAGAGATTTTTACGGAAGCGCGATGCGCGGCATTGCCTTTCAAAGACATCGCAGCAGACAGGAGGTTTTTATGCGAGCGTCCCGTGTCAGGAGAGGAACGTTGTGGGTCAGGCTGGTAGCGGCAATGATCTCGTCCGCAGGGTCAGACTGAAAATCAAGGGCACGAAGGTTCAAGCATACTTCTCGGCTGATCGGCCAAACGTATATGCTATCCAGCGCAGCAGCTAACGGCGGATGATCCAAGCCATAACGAATACGGCCGAGTTGGTGAAGTTTAGCAATCTCCCACAACACAATGGCCGAAATTCCCCATTCAGGATTTTGAGTCAGTATCGTTCTTTCATGTGGAGTGAGAGATCCTTACAGGCTTTTCAGCAGGATGTGTGTGTCAAGATTGAGCATCCCATTTCACTTCAGTTGAAAAGAGAGTATCGTCCGGGTCGACCGTAATGTTTTCTACGCTTCCAATCAAGTTGACACAAGAAAGCGCAATGGGCATCAGTTTGGCAATCGGCTGGCCTTTTTTGGTGATGAGGACGCCATCGAAAGGCACGCCATCCAGCAAGCAAAGACATTGCGCCTGAAATTCCGTATCGCTTAGTGTCTTCATGCCTAAAGTGTACAAGACTGAATGATTATCATGGCAAGCGGGCTACGGGGAGAGTTTCAGAAAATCCTGCAGTTCCATAGCCGGGATGGTTCAGGTTCCGAAGGATTGCAACTAACGGCTTCGGGCGGAATCCAATGGAAGGGAAGCAGCATGTCGAAATATTCTAAGAATCCGGAAGCAATCTCTCAGCTTTCTCCCGAGCAGCACCACGTCACGCAGCGAAGTGGAACGGAACGGCCTTTTCAGAATGCTTATTGGGATCACAAAGAGCCGGGTCTTTACGTTGATGTCGTGTCGGGCGAGCCTTTGTTTGCTTCGTTTCACAAGTTCGACAGCGGCTGCGGCTGGCCAAGTTTCACGGCGCCGATTGAGCCGGAACACGTGCTCGAAAAGCGCGACATGAGCCACGGCATGATCCGGACTGAGGTGCGCTCCAGCCACGGAGACAGTCATCTGGGCCATGTATTCCCCGACGGGCCGCGAGAGGCAGGCGGTTTGCGCTATTGCATCAATTCGGCTTCCCTGCGTTTCGTTCCCCTCGACCAACTCGAAAGCGCGGGATACGGCAGTTATCGCAAACTATTTCAAGAGGGAGAAGAAGGAGTGAAGAAATAATGGCGTCCACTACTGAACGGGCAGTTTTAGCAGGCGGTTGTTTTTGGGGCATGCAGGATCTGCTGCGCCGCTACGAGGGCGTGATTTCTACCAGGGTGGGTTATAGCGGCGGCGAGGTGCCGAACGCAACCTATCGGAATCATGGCACGCATGCCGAAGCCATCGAGATCGTCTTTGATCCCCAGAAGATTTCTTATCGGAAACTCCTGGAGTTTTTCTTTCAGATTCATGATCCGACAACGCGGAACCGGCAAGGCAATGACCGGGGAACCAGCTATCGTTCGGCTATCTTTTACACAAACGACGAACAGAAGCGGATTGCGGAGGAGACGATTGCGGACGTTGAGGCTTCCGGCCTTTGGCCCGGCAAAGTGGTAACCGAAGTTGCATCTGTAGGCCCCTTCTGGGAAGCTGAACCTGAGCACCAAGACTACTTGGAGCGTTATCCGAACGGCTATACGTGTCATTTCGTTCGCCCGAACTGGCAGCTGGCGAGCCGGGCCGAGGCGCGCCGAGCCAGTTAGGTGATCCTTTTGCGGTGCGTTCTCGTTACAAATTTTCCGTGGGTAACACCTCTCCCAAGACGTTCAAGTACTCTTCCAGCGTAGCGTTCAATCGCTGGTGCATAAAGATATAAAACGGTTGTAAGTTTTCGCGTAACGACCCCTGTTCAAGCGTGTCGAGATAAGTCTTTCGATCTTCCGGGCGCACGGCAACAGGAGGGTACCCGCCACGGAGCAAGAGCAGATTCATCAGTAATCGAGCCGCGCGCCCGTTACCATCGCTGAAAGGATGAATCGCAGCTAGCCGGAAATGCGCATCAAAGCTGGTTGTTGGTACCGGCTCGGCCTTTAGCAGCCACTCTCCCAACTCTTTCATTAGTTGCGGAATTTTTGCCGCATTCGGAAATACAACGGGGGAACCGGCGATGCGGCGGGGAAGCGAGCTATAGATGCCCGCAATTTCGGGTTGGCTGCGCGCCACAATGCGCCGGTGCAATTCGCGGACGGTCGTTTCATCAAGAGGATCAGCCTTGGAAGCCAGTTCGCGCATCCATAACACGGCGTGGTAATGATCAACAGCCTCCAGATGATCGCGCAAAGGCTTGCCGCCGACAGTAAGGCCATGTTCGATCAGTTCCGCCGTTTCGCGCAGAGTCAATGTGTTGCCCTCAATAGCATTGGAAGTGTAGGTCAGATCGACATCATAAGATTTCTGCAACGCCAGCAATGCTTCTCGCGACAAAGGACGCAACCGGTCAAGCCGTTTCTTTTTGACGGCGACGGCGTTTAAAAGCTCATCCATGCGGTCAGGCATACCATGGCCAAAACGTTCTTATAAGTATTATTGGAATCACCGTAGCAGTTATACTGTTTCAAAGCGGATTAATGTCCGAGCCAGCTAGTGACATCCTGGCTGCCATGCGGGATATGCAAAATTAACACCGCGCCGTTTTCCTCAATACGATATACAATTACATAATCTCCGACTGGGAAGCTCCGCAGCCCAGGGCGTAAATCTTCAGCGCGGCTACGTCCCATGTACGGCTGCTCTGCTAACAGCCAGAACCGTTCACTAATACTGTCGATAACCCGATTGGCGATTTCAATGCTGCCGCTCTCGTGGGCAGTATAAAGCTAGTGCCTATCCCATTCAGCTTCCGCTTGCGGGGAAACACGAAACTCCGCCATCAATTTGTGGTCTGTTCCGAAGTGAGGCGAGCCAAGCTACGGCGCTTTACGTTTTCGGAAAGCGTCATCGCACCTTCGCGGCTAGTGATTCCGCAGCCTTCTCCGCGTGCGAGAGACGATTCCGCCTGATCGACCGCTGTTAGAATCTCGTGGCGACGGCGCTCACGCTCTTTCCACAAGTTTAATGCTTCCCGCACGGCATCTTCAACCTGATGCAGCCGCCCGCTTTCGATGGCTTGACGGATAAATGCCTCTTGCTCAGCATCAGGCGTAATACGAACTTCCATGCTTTAAGCCTAAAGCTCAGCAGATCTGGTGTCAACTTTTGTGTTCGGTGCTAATTCAAGCTGCCAGCTACCAATACAGCTTCAACGCGAACTGAATTTCGCGCTGGTCGTTTTGCGCATCGCGCGTAGAGGTGATTTTTCCGAACGTGGTCGGGTTGGTGTAATCCAGGTAGGAAGGAGCCGCAAAGTTCGGCGTGTTGGTCAGGTTGAAAAATTCCGAGCGAAATTCCACCCGGCTTCGTTCGGTGATTGGAAAGGATTTGAAGACCGAAAAATCCAGCCGGTGAAAGCCCGGACCATAGAACTGCGTGGGCGCGCCGCCTAACGGGCTGTAATCTTTTTGCCCCACGCTCGTCGCTACCGGGGGGCTGGCGAACGCCGCCGGGTTCAACCATTGATCGACGTTATGCGGACCTGCCGTTACATCCTGGCCGGGTACCAGCAGCGCATTGCATCCCAGTCCTGCTGCTGTCGCAATTATGCAAGTGACCGTTCCCGGTTGCCCGTTCTGCAGGGTCAGGATATAGTTCGTACTCCAGCCGCCGAACGCGGCATTTACGAAGCCATTGCTGTTCCTTAAAAAATGTCTACCGCGCCCAAAGGGAAGATCATAGGTCCCGCTCAGATGAAATACTTTGGGGATATCAAAATCGCAAAGCCCGTAATCGCCTTGAATGCCGAAGCCCGGTAGAAGAGGCGCTCGATAGTAGACCGCTGTTGCATTCAACAAGTCAACTGCATCCGTGCGGCACTTCGACCAAGTAAAGTTTGCCAGCACGCTAAGCCCCGCACTGAACCGGTGTTCATAAGTTGCTTGCAATCCGTTGTAAAAGCTGTTGCCCGCAAAGCTTGTGTAGTTGTTATAAACCGCGAAGTTCGGATACGGCGAATAATCCAGGCTGTTAAAGGAAGGCGGCACCAACTCGCTCGGAGTGTTCGGGTTGATATAGGAGCCTAAGTGACGAACTGTATTGCCGACATAGCCAAGCTGAACTGTTTGATTTTGGGAAAGCTGGAACTGAACCGTTAAGTTATAGCCTTGCGTATAGGGAGTTTTGATACGGTAATCTTCACCCTGCACAGAAACCCCCGAAGGCGCCAGTTGATCGGGGCGCAAGGGGATGCCGCTGAGACCTGTTTCGATGGTTCCGAGCGAGCCATTAGCATACACAATCGGCTGGTTCGGGACGACGTTGTTGTAGTTAATATGGTACTGGAACGGGAAGCTGCCCCAGTTATATTGCGACGAGTTTTCAAACCCGCCGTAGAAGATGCCGTAGCCGCCACGTATCACTACTTTACTCAAAGCCTGATACGCAAAGCCGACTCGCGGCGAAAGATTGAGCTTTTGCGCCACCTGCAATCCAGGCTGATTGGAGCAAACGATCTTCACGCCATTCTGCGCCGCGCCGGACAGAAAATCCGGCGATAAGGGAGTGTTGCATCGTTGTTGCGTAATTAAGTAATTTGCTCCGCCGCCAGCAAGTGGTTGAAAGTTAGATTGCGCGCCGTAGCGTTCGACCAACGGGCCAAAATATTCCCAGCGCGCGCCTAAGTTCAGGGTTAGCCGTGGCGTCACTTTGAAATCGTCCTGGAAGTACAGCCCGTTGTAATTACGCTTGGAATCCGTATTGGCGAAATTCGACGCTTCCGCAAAATCCACGCCGCCCAGGTAATTCGTTCCGCCGGGCACGGAAGCCGCAACCGGCGTCAGCAGAAGCTGCGCAATCCCGGTATTGCCGCCCGTTGTGTTGGGCACCTCGGTATAGTTTCCGCTAAAAAAGAAATTGCCGCGCGAAGCAGGCGGCTGCAGCACCGAAAAGCGCAGCCGCTGATAGATATAGCCAGTCTTAATCGAATGTTTCCCGGCGTTTTTCGTTAAGCTGTCGCTGAACTGTCCTACCGTGCTGTATTCGACCGACGGCAGATAGCCGCTTCCGCCCAACTGCGTCAAACCCGATATGTTGATGGTCGGCAATCCGCCGTTGTCTGTAAATTGCGGGATGCCGGAAATGCCGTATTGCTGCGGGATGCCGTATATGTCGGCATACGCCTGCAAGCGCGCACTTCCAATTCGATTCACTCCGATGCGGGCTTCGTTAATCAAAGTGGGAGAAAACAAATGCGTTTCGCTCAGCACGCCGTTCCAGGACGTGGAGTTCTGCGTTCCCGAGCCGAATCCGCCTCCGTCCGCGAAGCCCTCGAACGGTCCCGGAAGGAACTGCGGGTTTCTCACGTAACTGACTCGCGTAAACAGCGTGTCGTGTTCGCTGAAGTTCTGGTCTCCTCTGACATCGAACTGGTCAACATCGTTCGTCAACTTACGATTACTTGTGTAGTTATTAAAAAGACCGGGACTGTTCGGCGCGGGATATAGGTTGAGAAGTTTGATGCCGTTGGGGTCTAGCCGACTGACAGGCAGAACATTACCTGCGAAAGGTTCACGGACAAAGCCAAGCTGCGTGCCTGCGGGATTGCCGCCGCAGGGCACGGTGATACGGCTGATCGTATCCGGCACGCCACAATTCACGGCCCGTGTCGTCGCCGGATCGAACACTTGCCCCAGGGGAAAAGTTCTATTCAAAACATCTGTGCGGTTCCCGCCTTGCGTCAGAAGTTCGGAGAAGTCACGATAGCCGCTGCTGCGCTCCAAGGCTGACGGCACCGTATTGACCGTAGTGATGGCCTGACGAATGCGCGTTCCCTGATAATCGGCAAAGAAGAATGTTTTGTTCTTCTTGATCGGGCCGCCAATCGTAAACCCAAACTGATTCTGCCGATATGCGCCCTTTGCAAGCCCGCCCGCGTTCTCGAAGAAGTTCGCGGCATCCAAAGCGTCATTGCGCAAGAACTCCCACAGATTGCCGTGAAGCTCATTGGTGCCGGACTTTACCGTAGCGTTCAACACCGCGCCCGCTGAGCGTCCCAGTTCGGCGCTGTAATCATTGGTCTGCACCCGGAACTCTTCAATGGCATCCACCGGAGGCAGCACAGCATACGCCGTACCGTTCAGAAAATCAACCAGATTGGAATTGTTATCGATGCCGTCGAGCAGATAATTATTTTGCGAGGGCCGCGAACCGTTCGCCGCAAAGCTGCCGGTAGCACCCAG
>CAXTWT010000089.1:0-6895 GCA_964247955.1 uncultured Bryobacteraceae bacterium | reverse complement strand
GCTCTCGGCTTGGTGTTTTCCGCATCGGCTCAGAACTACGGCAATGGAAATGGACAGAACTACGGCAATAGGAATGGGTTTGACTCCATCCCCGCAGGCACGCAGCTTCGGGTGAGAACTAACCAGACGATTGACATTCGCGACCGTGCTGACGGTCGAGTTTATACCGGCTTGATAGATCAGGATGTTATGGGCCAAAACGGGACATTGATGATTCCGCGCGGCTCTAGTGCAGAACTGATTGTAAACAACGTGAGCAACAATGATTTGGCTGTGGATCTGGAGTCAGTTACGGTGAACGGTCGGCGATACATGGTGTCTGCCGAGGCATATGACAAGGCGCGCAACTCAGGGATCGGCAAGAACAAACGCACCGGCGAATTTGCCGGCGGCGGCGCAGCTTTAGGGGCTATTGTAGGCGCAATTGCGGGTGGAGGAAAGGGCGCTGCTATCGGTGCGGCGGCGGGTGGCGGAGCCGGACTGGGCACCCAGGTTCTAACGCGCGGCAAAGCAGTGCGTGTTCCGGCGGAATCCGTTCTCACGTTCCGCTTGGAACAGCCTTTTCAAGTAGGAAGCGGCAACTACGGGCGTGACAACGGTTATGACCGCAACGGTAACCATTACCATGACGATTACTATCATCGTCAGCAATAGCAGCAACAACAGCAATAAGCCGAGCCGCAACGGTTAAGGAGTGGATGCCTTCTCAAATTCCATGCCTCGCAGAAGTTCGTTGCGATCGCTTTTTGGCTGAGCTGCCGCATACTCCACGATTACGGCAACCGGGACCTGCGCTCCGCAAGCGAACTCTTGCGGGGCGTTCCGCATTAGCACTCGCGCAGGGTCCGCAATTGTCAGCGTGAGTGTTGTCTGCCCCGTATTGATGCCGACCCCGGTCATGGTGTCGTGAGCGCAATCGACTCTCGTTAGTTGGCCCCGCACTCGGACGATCTGGTCTTCCGGCTCCACAAACGGATTCGGGTGTTCGGAGCCGTGTTTGACCCGCGTGGCAACATACTGCAAGTTGCCCTGCGCGTCACGGGTGGCCCGCATCGTCAAATCCGTTTCGGCAAAATACAAAAGTTGCGCGGCCCGGTCCCGTTCATCCTTCGTCGTTGCATACTGCATGGCTTGCATGGCGGCAGCCTTGGCCTGTTCCCTTTCGTCCAGTTGCTCATGCGCATAGGCGATGGCCGCCCAATAATGGTATCTCCGCGCCGGTCCTACCGGTTTCATCGCTGATAGTTGCTCGAGCGCCGCTGCATACCTGCCGTTATTGTTGTTCAAGAGCGCCAGCTTATAGCGCGCATCATCAAACTCCGGTTGCAGCGCCAGTGCCCGCTCCAGCGTGGCGCTGACCACCTTTTCCGGCAAGCCCAAGTCTCCGGCCAGAGTCGCATATCGATAGCACAAGACGGCATCGCTAATACCGCCTTGCATCGCCGCTGCCCAATATCGCTGCGCTCCTTCGCGGTCACCCCGCCGCAGCGCAACACTACCGAGCGCCGCTGCTATCTCGGCATTAGCCGGAAACTCCCGCTGCAATTGGTGATACGAAGCTTCCGCCCGGTTCAAATCTCCTATTTCGAATAACAGTTCCGCCATCAGGCAGCGGGTTGCCAGCACAGTTAGTGGCGAAACCTGCACCGGCACATTCACAGCATTCACCGGCGGCAGGAGCATCGCCTGCGCTCGCCCGCCCTCGACCCACTGGCGGGTATCTCTCGTGATCGCCTCCAAAGATTTGCCGTAAACCGCCGTGAGGGCTTCCGCGCTTGACACGCCCAGGGCGAGCTTGGATAACAATTGGGGGAAGCGGCTTTTGTACTCCGGGGAAAGAATCAGGGTTTCTGTCAGCGCCCAGCTTTGCGCGTAAAACAAATCCGCTTCCGCCCGCGTTTGCGCGGTTGCGGACAGCAATTGCGTCAGCGGCATCCAGGGGCTACGCCGCAGTTTTTGCGAGCGCATGGGCAGATCACCGCCCAGCCTGACATTCCGCTGGCCGATCTGGACAGTGGAAAAGTACTCCGCCAGTCCTTCGCTCAGCCAGGGAGGGAACTTCATGTCGCCGGCGCGCAGCATGACATGCGCATACTCGTGCGCGGCCATAGACGCGTTACCGGCGTTGAGGCTCGGCACAACAATGCAGTCGTTGATACCGTCGCCCACATAATAAGCGTCCGCTGTCGGGCGCAATCGGTACTGCTCGTAGTCGGCTTGGGAGCGGAATCCGATCACGCGTACCGGAGGGTGAGACGCAAGCGGAAATCCGGCCTGCTGAAAGAAGGCGCGAAGCTGCTCAAACCATTGAAGAGCGCTGTGCGCCTGCGCCTCTCCCGCTTGCGAATACACTCGAAAATGCGCGCTGCTCGCCGCTGTCCACGCGGCAGGCGTTTGGGCGGACGCTGCTGCGCAAAGAATGAGAACAAGAATATTGGTGCGGATAAAAACTGCTCTGCCTGCCATTATCTAATCTTTCTCATCATCCTCCAAAAGGGGAAACACCACAAAACCATCTCGCAGCATTCGGCTCCGTGGCGCACAACCTTTCAAAGCCGATATTGTTTCGCTCGTTGCGACGCCCCTTCCCGGAACGGAGTATACATGAATAGCATTACCGACTTTTCGCAAAAAGTGGGTACCATAAAAGAAGGATGCGAGAAGGGAAAAATCAAGCGGTGAGGGCCCTCACAGGGCGGCAATGGCTTCTGACCTTAACGGTGCTGGCGTGTCAATCGCCTTACCTGCAGGCGCGCGTGGAGCTTGCGCCTTGCAAGAACAAGTACTCTCCCGAGCAGCAGATTCAGCTTGGAGACAAAGCAAGAGACCAGGTGTACCATCAGATGCCGGTGCTGCCGGATAATAGTCCGGTCACGCAGTATATCCAGGCGCTGGGAAACAAGCTCGCTGCGCAGGCGCCCGGCTATAAGTGGCCTTACAACTTCCACGTTGCCAACGTGGCTGAGATCAACGCCTTTGCGCTGCCGGGCGGAACCATTTTCGTTAACCTTGGAACGATTCAAGCCGCCACCAGCGAAGCGCAATTGGCCGGAGTCATGGCGCATGAGATTTCACACGTTGTTCTGCAGCACTCGGTTTGCAATGCGGAAAAACAGCAGCGCGTGGGAGTGCTGGCTGGTTTGGGGGCAGCGGTGGCGGGGGCCGCTCTCGGCGGCACGGCCGGACAACTCGCTCAACAAGGCATCGGCATGACCGCCGGCCTTGGTTTTCTGAAAATGTCCCGAGGAGCCGAAAGGGAGGCTGACCTGTCAGGCGTCGGCATTGTGTATGATGCGGGCTATGATCCTCACGGCATGCCGCAGTTTTTTGAAATCATCGAAGCGAAGTACGGACAGGGAGGCGCGCAGTTTATGAGCGACCATCCTAACCCCGGCAATCGCACGGAGTACATCGGCCAGGAGATTTCTTCGTTTGTGCCGCGCCCCAATCCGATTGTTACTACTCCTGAGTTCAACCGCATCAAAACGCGCGCCGGAGAGCTGCACGCCTACACTTCGCAGGAAGTCTCTTCCGGCGCATGGAAAGGGCAGGGCCAGTATCAAAATGTCGGCACAGGCCCGAACGCAGCGGCGGGAGGCAGAGCAGCGGCGCCGGACCTAAGCGTTTCGGGAGGATGGAAGGCGTTCTCCGCGCCCGGATTCTCCCTGCAAATTCCCGGCAACTGGAACGCGTATCAGAATGGGGCGGCGGCCATGATCGGCCCGCAAGGCGGCATTCCCGCCTCGGCGGACGGCACTGCAACGAACGTGGTATACGGAATCCTGACAGACCAACTTGCGGCGCCTGCGGGCGGGCGCGGCGAAGCCTCGCTGAATGCGCTGCTGAGTCAAATCACCCGCGATAATCCGGGCGTAACGCCCGGTCGGGCTACGGCGCTGACCGTAAACGGAATCGCAGGCGAAAGCGTGGAGTGCAATAATACTTCCGCTAACAACGGCGCGGGCGAGCGGGACTGGATCTTTGCGTTCCCGCAGGGAAACGGAACTTTGCGCTACTTCGTTTTTGTTGCTCCCACGCCCGACTTCGAAAAACTGCGTCCCACCTTTCGGCGCATCCTGCAAAGCCTGGCAGTTCAGTCCTGACATTAGCAGGCTTATAATGATGCGGATATAAGACAACGGTATGGCGACGGCGCTGAAACTACCGGCCGAACCCAATGGGCGCACACGCTCCTTGTTGGATTACGCCGGAGAGTTGATTTTTCAAGTGAAACCCGGCGAGAACCCGAACAAGTTGTATCGGCGCATCTGCACTCTTTATGAAGATCGCGGAAAAATCGAACAGGATGAAGAAGGCAATGTTCATGTGATGGCACCGACCGGAGGCGAATCGGGAACTCAGAATTCGGAGGTCATTGCGGACTTAACGGTGTGGGCGCGGCGCAACGGGCGCGGCAAAGTGTTCGATTCGAGTACTACCTTTGTTTTAGCGAAGAAACTCAAGCTAGTGCCTGATGCGGCCTGGGCTAGTAAGGATCGGATCTATGCCATTCCCTACGAGCAGCGCACCGTTTATATCCCCATTGTTCCGCAGTTTGCCATCGAGATCTGGTCGAAGACGGACCGCTACTCAAAACTGTAAGAGAAGATGCAACGATATATCAGCCACGGTGTTGAACTTGGCTGGCTGATTCATCCAAAGTTGCGGGAGGTGAAGGTTTACACGCAGGCGGACGTTGCGACAATCGTGAACCCGAGCAAGCTGCGCGGGACGGGTCCGGTGAAAGGTTTCGTCCTGAATCTGGAGCTTGTCTGGCTTGGTTTGCAGGATGAGACGAAGGCTTCGCCGGATTAAGTTGCTTCGAGGCTGACCTTTGATATCTGCCCTAATCGGCGAGTGGATGGGGCCGCATTTGGAAGTGAACTACTTTGCTCGTCGTTCCCTTGCCGGTTTCGCTGTGGAACGGCGTGCGCGTGCCCCAGGTTGTCCAAACTCCTTTGCCTCTCCATCCAGCTTGGGAGTCGTCGATGCGGCCGTCCATTCCCTTTGCGAAAAATCCCAATGGATAAGGAACGCGCAAGATGACGAATTTCCCGTTCACGAGCGCGAGGAGAGAATCGGACGAGTTGCCTGTAATGATGGGCGTGTTCTTGCCCAGCCCCAGCGTGTCGAACTGATCAACCCAGTCATAATAGTGCGAGTCGGCGCTGCCGGAACCTTTCACGTTACGAAAGTTCGGTCCCGGCGTCGGATAAAGCGTCCAGCCTTCCGGACAGTGTTGGCCCGTTGCTTGCGGCCCGTTCAGGGGTCCCCGGCATTTGCGCCGGTCGAAGCTGGCTAGGTGCCCACTGCCCAACGCTACCCACACCACGTTATTGCGATCAATATCCATGCCGCGCGGTGAAAAACCCCATACAGGCGCTTGGGGATTGCGCCAGGGGACCTCATAATATTCCGCCAGCGCCGTGGCGGGCGGATGCGGTCCCGGATTCAAGCGTACAATCCCGCCGGGAAATCCCAAAACGCTTCCCCATACCATACCGTTGGTCCCTACAGCGAGACCATAAAAAGCGGCGTTCAGCCGGGTGTCGCGGGTCGCATCGGTCGGGCCGCTCAACACGGAGGTGGTTCCGAGACTCTCTCCACTGGGCGCCGTCAACACCTTCTGCTCGGAATCGAGGTAAGCATCGCGCTTGCCGTTCCCGTTCGTGTCCAGGACCAACGCGGTCCAACCTTGCGATTGCCGTTCGTCGTGCGTCTGGTCCCACAGTCGCGTGTTCAGCCATCCCACCACGCCTCCGCCTCCGCCGCTGCTGGTCCAGAGCGTATTGTCGGCATCCGAGGCAAACACCAAGTGATGCGTGCTGAAGCAGGTGTCAATCAGGGAGATTTGTTTCGTGGCCGGATCATAGACCGCCAACTGCCGCCCTGAAGCCGGAACAGGCGTGAGCTTTGCGGAGGGCAACTCCGATTCCGCCTGGCAGAATGCAGGGTTGCGGTTAGCACGGATGCGCGACGTGAACCAGAGCCGCCCGCGCTCATCGAACATCGGATTATGAACGGTCGTATGACTGTCCCAGATCGCTTCGTCTCCCCAGAACACCGACGATTGTAAGGGCTTCGGCTGTCCCGGCGTGTCCGGGTCCCGATACGGAACCTTCACCTGGCTGATGGTGTGGCGCACCGGATCGAGCACCGGCAGATAATCGCGGCTTTCCTCGGCTGATCCGTAGATCAGCCCGTTGGCGTTGACCGCCGGGTTGCGCTTGTCACTGGAGATTTCGTCATGCAGATAAGCTTTGGAGTCGGCCCAGTCCCATTGCGTAATTACGACATTGCGCTCGATACCCTGCGGGCGCGGTGGCGTTTCAGCAGGAAGTTCTCCGCCGGCGATGCGACTGGTCCAACGGCCGAACTCCGCTGTCGCTCGTTCCGTGCCGAGTTGAGCGAGACCGCCCACCATCGCCCGGCCTGCTTGTCCCGACTGGATGCGCCGCTTCCATGCTTCCGCCGGTGAATCGAACTGGCGGAACAGCGCCGGAATCGTGCGCGTGTATTGGTTGCCGAGCTGGTGGCATGATTCGCAGGCATCCGTTTTGATCAGGTGCAGCCATTGTCCTTGTGTTTTGATGCTGGTCGAAATTCCGTTTCCCGTCGGTCCCGTGCCTGGAAATTCGTTCTCCTGCGGAATGTCCAACAGCGCGTACCAATAATTCGCCGGATAGTATTGCGCAGCAGCTTTTCCGTCCGGCGCAACGGACGGCTTCAGATCGACTCGTTTGCCTGGGCGCGTCCGAAGCTGAGGCGAGTCCACCAATCCATAACCACGCGCCCAGACCGTGTACGTCCCTGACGGCAGAGCGGGAAGCAAATAGCGGCCCCGCTCGTCCGTGACGACCTCCTTGATATAGCGTGTCGGCAGATCGGTGGTTTC
>CAXTWT010000088.1:2158-15571 GCA_964247955.1 uncultured Bryobacteraceae bacterium | reverse complement strand
CAAACGAATTATGTCCGTAGCTTCCGGTGTAATCGGTCATGCTGCCGTCCATATCATTGGAGTTGTTGCCTCCATCGAGTTGAAACGTGTTCTGGTCGTACATTGCGCCCGCGACCGCGCCGTTCGGCGTGACACCCGGCTGAATCAACGCGAGGCTCGAAGAATCTGACCCAAAGATCGGAAGGTAGGTCAACGCCGCCCCGGAAACAGTTGTGCCGACGGTGGCGTTCACGGTCTGCAGTTCAGCGCCCGGCACGCTGGTGACCTCCACAACGCTGCTCAATTGCCCGACTTCAAGAACGGCATTGACGCTCAGAACTTGACCGATCAATACGTCTTGCTGATCCACCTTGTGGACCGAAAACCCGGGCATCGTGAACGTGACGTCATAGTTGCCCGGCTTAACATTCACAAAGACATACCGTCCGGCATCGTTCGACTTTGTGGTGAGTTCGCTGTTGGTTGCCCGTTCTATCAGCCTAACTGCAACACCTGCTACTTTGGCGCCTTGTTGGTCGGTCACTTCACCTTCTACTGTGCCGGAGGTCGCGGATTGAGCCATGGCGTAGAAGTTGCATAAAGACAGCAGCATGCTTATGGCGAAAAGCACTAAAGACAATTGCCTCGAAAGTTTCATTCGTTCTTTTCTCCTTTACTCAATGACCAGTAACGTATGGCAAGTCGGCAGACAGGCAGAGACCTTGGTAATACAACTCCAAAATCCTGCTTGACACAACGGTTGGTGGAACTAGCGTGCCGACCTGAGACTACCGGACCAAAACAGGCATCCTACGAAATTCTTTTCTGCAAATTTGAGACACGCAGCCGTTCCGCTTCCCGTTCTTGCTCAAACATCCAAATACACCGCGACTCGGCGATTAATAGGAATGTAATAGGAATGAATGATTTTATGGCTGTATGCAATCGAAAGTCAAGGGGTACAGTACTACTTAGGCATTATTAAAGATGAACTCATGTTGGGGTAGGAGGTTCGGAACCACCCGACCGCTCGAAACTTTTTGGTCCCCCGTCGACTGCGCTGCCGTGAAGGTCTGGCTTACCGACAACACGCTTTCTTGTCGGGCTTTGTTCGAGAAAAATGTAGAAATTCCGTTCGTACCCTGTTACTCTGAAAGTGTCTTTGCCCGCATTCGTGTTTACCTCCGAGTTCCTTCCGGTCGTTATCTCCCTTTCCGTCCAGTTGGTTTCAGAGCAGTCTGGCAAAGATTGATTTGTTATTCGAAAAAAGGATTTTAAACTGTGACCAACATCTTTATCGGAAATCTCAGTTATCAAGTGACGCCGGAAGATTTGCAGGCTGCATTTGAAGCATACGGCGCCGTTGAGCGCGTCAACATTGTTACCGACCGTGCTACCGGTCAGCCGCGCGGCTTTGCTTTTGTGGAAATGTCAGATTCGCAAGCTGCTCAAACGGCCATTTCGCAACTGAACGGGGCCGAACTACGCGGGCGCGCTATGAACGTCAATGAGGCGCGGCCCAAGCCGACCGGCGGTGGCGGCGGCAACGGCGGCGGATATGGCGGTAATCGAGGCGGCGGCGGTGGCAATCGGAGTGGTGGTGGCGGCGGTGGACGCTCGCGTGGTCCACGTTGGTAGTAGGGTAGGGACGTTTAAATTTCAGACGTTCTGTTGCCGGCTCCGGAATCAGCCAAGGTCAGCTCTGGCCGTAAGCGCGTGAGTTCTCTCATAATCAACGGCAGATCTGAATGAATAACATGTTTTAAAACATCCTGGGCTGGCAGAGAGTCCAACGCCAGCCCATCAATGTACTCAACAGAAAGCCACTAGCGCTTCAACAACTCATCTACCTAGTACTTGTCAATCATACAGTTTGTGATCGTCCTTGGCACGAGCGTTGTCCTATAAACTCTCAATAGGCAGAGGTTTGCTTCGTAAAATTGTCAATGGTTTCTACTAGGTTCAAATAAACTGACTGAGTAAACAATTAGACGAAATCCTATTTGTTTTCTTCATCAACTAACACCTAACGACATTCTATTGACTCTGCCCGTCAGCGCTGACTCATAGCTGCCCATGAGCACCGTTCGATAAAGTAAGCCGAACCTGTTCCTTTTCCGTGTCACTGCCTTGCCAGATGAGATCACAGTGGCCACAGTAAAGCGGCATATGATCCTCGGCTAACTCTCTTCTCAGCTCAGCTTGGGATCGAACTTGATTTGTTTGTCGCCTGCATTTCGGGCATCGAGTGAGAAGGGAGACATCATCCGGTACGGCTGCCGCGTGAGAGCGTTCCTGTTGAAGCATATGCCCGATTAGATTTAATAAAGGTTCTACATTCCCTTGTAACACGCTCTGCCGCAGCGCAACACTGATTAGACCAAGTGAGTTTCCGGGCTAGTACTATGGAGCCAAGTAACGAAGATACTATGAGTTTGCCTATCTGTCACCCTTAAAGACGTAACAGCCTGTTGTCGTTAACCTGAACCAAGCATGCTCATTCTCGCCTCCGCTTCTCCCCGTCGTCACGAACTTCTGTTGACTGCAGGCATCAGTCATCTCGTTCAACCGACACACGTTCCGGAACTCCGCTATCCTGACGAGCCTCCCGCCCGCTTTGTCCGCCGCATTGCCGAGGCGAAAGCGCAACCGGTTACGCCCGGACCCGGCGACATTGTTCTAGCCGCTGACACGGTTGTCTGCATTGATCAGGAGGTTTTGGGCAAGCCGACCGACGATGCCGATGCTGCCCGCATGCTCCGCCTGCTTTCCGGCCGCACTCACTCTGTTCACACCGGCATTCACCTGCGCTCCGCAAGCCGGACTGTTACTGATCTGGCGACAACGCAAGTGGAGTTTATAAACCTGACAGAAGACGAGATTGAGGGTTACACTCGGAGCGGGGAGGGAAGAGACAAGGCGGGCGCTTACGCGATCCAGGGCCTTGCCTCAAAGTTCGTGCGCGGTATGGAAGGCTGTTATCACAATGTGGTCGGTCTGCCGGTATCGCTTGTCTATTCGCACTTGAAATCTTTCAACTATTTATGAGGACACCGTTCTTTGCTTTACCGGCTCTCGCTGTCGCTCTTGTGCTTCTAGCTCAGACACCTCCGAAACTGGACTGGCGCTCCGAAGGCGTTCTGTATCTGAATCATTCGCTGAATGCCCGCCTGCATCCTGTTCCGGTAAGCGCTGTGCATATGGGGGAGGGGTTTTGGAGCAGTCGCCGCAAGGTCACCACCGAGCGCAGCCTGCCTACCATGCTGGCCCTGCTCGAAGAGCATGGAGCCGTTGACAACTTCCGCCGCTTATCGGGTCGCAAGAATGTTCCCCGAAAAGGCCCGCTGTACACCGACTCCGATCTGTACAAGTGGATTGAGGCCGCTTCCTGGGCCATTGCTTCCAACGAAACGGCGGAAGGGGACAAACAAAAGTTCCGAACGGAAATTGAAGCTTTGGCCTCCGACATCATCGCTGCCCAGGAGCCGAGCGGTTATCTGAACACTTATTATGTCGGTGACAAAGTCCGCCTGCGCTTTACCGAGTTGACTCGTTCTCATGAAGATTACTGCCTTGGTCATTTGATCCAGGCCGGGATTGCTTACTATCGCGCTGCCGGCAGCCGCATCCTTCTCGACCCGGCGATCCGCTTTGCCGACTACATTGTTGCGAACTTCGGCCCTGCTCCCAAGCGCCCGTTTCTGACCGGCCATCCTGAACTGGAAATGGCGCTGGTCGAACTCTATCGCACAACCGGCGAAGCGCGGTATCTGAACTTTGTCCGTTACCTGTACAGCGGAGTCGAGCGCGACCGCCTGAAGCTCAAAGACTCGGAAATCAAGTACATGTTTAGCGGTAAGCCTTTTACGTCCCGCACGGAGTTTGAGGGTCACGCCGTGCGCGCCCTATATGCCGCTTCGGGCGCTGCGGACTATTTCGCTGAATCCGGTGATCCGGCATTTAAGAAAACGCTTGATCTGCTGTGGACCGATCTGACTACCCGCAAGATGTACATCACCGGCGGGGTCGGTTCGCGCGCCGGTGGAGAAAGTTTCGGAGACCCGTATGAGCTTCCGAGTGAACAGGCGTATGCCGAAACTTGCGCCGCCGTTGCCAATGTGATGTGGAACTTTCGGATGCTTACTCTTACCGGCGATGCTCGTTACACCGACGTTCTGGAACGCGCCTTGTACAACGGGGTGAATTCGGGCATGTCTCTAACCGGAACCCTGTATTGCTACCGGAACCCGCTGGCATCTAATGGAGATAAACTCCGTAATCCTTGGTATGACACTACCTGCTGCCCACCTAATATAGAGCGTCTGTTTGAGTCCTTGCCGGGGTATTTTTACGGAACCAGCCGGGATGGCGTTTACGTAAATCTTTATGGGAACTCTCAACTGGACTGGCATTTGGAAGATGGCGTAAAGTTAAAGCTTGCCCAGAGCACCACTTATCCGTGGGCGGGCGATATTCGCCTGACCGTCGAGCCGGAGCGCTCCTCGGACTTCACGCTCTATTTGCGTTGGCCGTCATGGGCGTCGTCGGCCGATGTTTTAGTAAACGGCCAAATCGTCCAGCCGTCCGATGCTAGGCGCGGATCGTACCTGGCATTGTCGCGTACCTGGAGCAAAGGAGACAGCGTGGTTCTGGTTTTGGGCATGCAAACCGTTCCCATGGCGGCAAACCCTCGTGTTTCAGACACTTACGGCAAAGTCGCCATGCAACGCGGACCCTTGATTTATGCTCTGGAGCAGATTGATCAGGGAGGTGTCCTTCTAGGCGATCTTTTCCTTCGTCCGTTGGGTTCCAGTGTGACAGAGGCGAGAAAAGATTTGTTGGGCAGCGTAACTTTATTAAAGCTTTCCGGATTTGCAGCCGAAAGGTCTTATGTGGAAGAACCTTTGTATCAGCCCTTGGCGAGCTCCTCAGGGCGTCCAAAGCGTCCAGCTACGTTAACGTTTATTCCTTACTATGCGATCAGCAACCGTGAGCCGACCCCCATGGAAGTTTGGGTGCAGACGTTCCATGCAGAAGGAGGTTCGGCAATGGCTTTGGGCAGTTCGGAACGGCATGGGGATGGGAAGTAGCTAGTGATGATCCCACGAAACCTGCGAAAAAGTGTAAAATTGTGGATATCTCTCCTGTAACATCTCCACTTAAAGTGATGAATCGATTTTTGTTCCGGCAAGCCCCGCAACTTGTTGGGATATGTGTGCTTGCCAGTTTCGCTGTGACTGCGTCGGCGCAGGAGCCTCCTGCCCAACCACCGACCCCAGCGCCCAATGCTCCCGCTCAGACCGCACCCACTCCGAATCCGGCTGACACGGCGCCGAAACCGGCTGCCCCTCTGGGTCCCGGAGCGCCGGTAGACTCAGGGAAGTACAAAATCGGTCCCGGCGATGTTCTCCTGGTTCGTGTTTGGGACGAAGCGGCATTTTCCGGCCCGGTTGCCGTACATGAGGACGGTAAAATTACTTTGCTCCTGGTGGGAGACTTGGATGTCGGCGGAAAGACTCCCCTCGAAGCGCAGGACATTATTGCCACGGCCCTCAAACAGCATGTGCGCAGGCCGCTTGTAACCGTAACGGTGGAGGCAGTCGGCAGCAAACGATACTACATAGACGGTTTAGCCGCTCATCCCGGCGAGTATCAGCTGGTAACGCCCACTACTGTTTTCGAAGCGCTCAGCAAAGCGGGCGGCATAACTGATTTTGCTAACCAAAAGAAGATTTATGTGCTTCGCGGGAGCAAGCGAATTCGTTTCAATTGGCATGATGTGCTCCGTGGCAAGAACATGGATCAAAACATAATGCTTGAACCCGGCGATCATATCGTCGTTCCCTAAGGATATTGAAAATTACTTATGCTCGAAAGTATTTCTGTTCCCCGCCGCTCCTACGATTTTGAGGACTACATCGATATTTTGCGGCGTAATATGGCATGGCTGATTGCGCCCGCTTTCGCCGGTCTGGTAATTGCTACGGTGATCGCCTTCTTTATTAACCGCGAGGATCTGTATTACTCCTGGGCCAATGTTCGGGTGACCCCGCAGCAGATCTCGACCAAAATCTACGAAACCATTACGACTCAGGATGTAGCGGACCGAATCAACGGAATGGCGCAAACGATCCTGAGCCGGAACGCGCTGGAAAACATGATTCGCCAGTACGGGCTGTATCCGAAGCTGGTGAAAAGCGAGCCGATGGAAGATGTGATTGACAAGGTGCGCAGCACTATCTCCATGCATGTGTCGGAGGGTGTCGTTGCCGGCGGACGAGCCTTGCCGCAGCTCACGATTGGTTTCGGCTACACCGATAAGTACACAGCGCAACAAATTTGCCAGGAGCTGGTTACTCGCTTTATGAATGCGAGTAGCACCCAGATCACGCAAGCTAGTTTGTCCGCCGGTAGTTTTGTGCAAGATGAGTACGACTTGGCGAAACAGCAACTCGACGCTGCCGAGAAAAAACTGGAAGATTTCCGCAAGGCAAACGCTGGTCATCTGCCGGAAGAAGCGCAGATGAACATCGGTCAGATGAACGCTTTGCAGGCACAGTTGGGCCAGTTGAACGAGGCGCTTAACCGAAATAATCAGCAGAAAATGGTGCTTGACACGCAGCTCGGCTTGGCTAAAGATCGTCTTGCTGCTGTAAAAAGTCCTTCTGTCATGATGCACAACCAGAAAGTTGATGACCTGAACAGGCAAATCGACGGTTTAGAAGTAACCATTTCTGAGATGAAGGGGCGCTATACGGACGATTACCCCGGCATTCAAAACGCTCAGGATCACTTAGCTTTCCTAAAAAAACAACGTGATGCGGCGACCAAAGAGAAAGTGACCGAAGACAACAAAACGTACGATCCTGCAACAGCGACAGCGGATCGAATGAGCGTTCAGGAGACAATCGCCAGCATCAATACTCAACTGAAAGCGGTGAATCTAGACGCCGCTCAATATCGGCGTGACATGGCTAGCGTAAACCAAGCCCTTCGGCAGTACCAAGCCCGTTTGCAGAGTACCGCCGGGGAAAAAGAGTATGAGGATCTGGTTCGCGATCGGGATGTGGCAAAAAACCATTTTTTCGAATTGGAAAGCAAGCTCCAATTAGCGAAAGCCTCACAGCATATCGAAGAGCGCAAGCAGGGGCAAACGCTTGAAGTAATTGACCAGGCCACGCTGCCCACAGCGCCTACTTCTCCTAAGCGCGCCACCATGCTGCCGATGGGCGTGGTTGCGGGGCTGGTTTTAGGAATCGTGCTGGTAGCCGTTCGCGAAGTGAAAGACACGTCTCTGAAAACCCTCAAAGATGCCCGGCTTTACACGCAGCTTGCGGTTTTGGGAAGTGTTCCCTTGCTGGAGAACGATGTGGTGGTTCAGCGCCGCAAACAGGTGATGTGGATCAGTTGGGCTACGGCAACCGTCGCTGGACTGGCAATCATGGCCTTATCGCTAGGCCGCTATTACATACATTTGCACTAAGGATAGATATATGAGCCGTGTTCACGACGCATTACGCAAAGCATCGCAGGAAAGCTACGACCCTCGCCGCTCGGCACGTGCTGAAAGGCCGCCTAGCCGTGCCGAACTGCCTCCGCCCTCATCGGTTGTTATTCCGACGTCTTCCGCCGCCGTGGTGGACCCTTCCGCGCTGACTCAACCCGATGCGGAAAATCTGGAAGACATCATCGCGAACGCCCGCGAGATTCCATTTAAGCCGGTTAAGGATGCTTTGATTATTCATCCTGTGCAGCCGCGTGAAGCGCCCGCCGAGGAGTTTAGAACGCTGCGCACCCGCCTGGATCATCTGCAAAGATTGCAGCCGTTGCATACGCTGGTCGTCACCAGTGCTTCGCCGGCGGAAGGCAAGTCCTTCACTGCTATGAATCTCGCCATCACGCAAGCTCAGTTGGCGCAAAAGCGAGTGCTTCTGGCTGATTTTGATTTCCGCCGCCCTTCGGTCCACAGCACCCTTCAAATTCCTTGTTGTCCCGGTATTACCGATTACCTAGTCGGAAAAGCGACGCTGGGTGATATTCTGTGCCGAGTCTCGGGCACCAACTTGTTTATTCTGCCTGCGGGTGATTCGGTTCCTAACCCCCTAGAACTGCTCAATCTGCGGGAGTGCAAATCATTAATCGAAGAGTTGCGCAATCACTTTGACTGGGTAATTCTCGACAGCCCGCCACTTCTGTTTGCCGCGGACGGCAACCTGCTTGCCACCATGTGCGACGGCACTATCCTGGTCGTGCGCATTGGTTCCACCACCTATGACTCCGTAGCGAGAGCCATGCAATCACTTTGTGAAAACAACGTTCTCGGCGTAGTCGTGAACGGCGCCCGGCGCGGAGAACTCTACAGCAAGTACACCTACTACCACGATTACTACTACACGCGCGACGGCAAGCCGGTTAAGCACGAAGGCGACCTCCAAACAGAGGAAACATCAGAAGAACCAATCGAATCGGGCCGATAACGCTGCGCCTTACAACGGGGCTAAAGTAACAATCGTTGCGCCCCATCCGCCTGCTTCTGCCGGGGCATCGGAATAGGCCAGCACGAACGGCGTGCGCGCCAGGACTTTTCGAACCATTTCCCGTTGCACGCCAATGCCGCGTCCATGAATGATGCGCAAAGCGGTGAATCCCAAAGCGTGCGCTTCCTCTAAGTAAGCCTCTACTGCTGTCTTCACATCGCATGGCGCGAAAGGATGAAGGTCAAACACATCTCCAATCGGAACGGAAACCAGTTCTTCGCTGAGATCCGCGTCAGAAGGGAAGAGGCCATCTCCGCTGTGATTGTTGTCTTTCAACCGGTCCTCCGCCCTGGCTCATGGTAGAGCGCGGGGGCGCATTGCGGAAATCCAGCTCGTTGTCGTTGAAATTCAGCGGACGATCCAACACCATTTCCACGGTTGACCCCTTCGCCAGTATGGCGTCAGGACCGCGAGTCAGAAGCACCCCGAGCAATCCGGCGGCAGCTCCAATACCGGCGCCCATGCCCGCTCCGGCCCCTGCATGGCCTGCTGCTGCTCCAACGCCCGATCCAATCACGGTGCCTGCCGTGGAAGCGCCGACAACCGTCCCGATGTCGCCTTTTTTATCACCCGGTCCGCTGATCTTGCTGTCCTCACGCTTCAGCTTCTGATCGTCGCGAGCATCGATAGCGCCCAGATCGGATCGGAAATCCCGCGAAACTCCATTCGGCAGCGTGAGCGAATCAAAGCGCACTTGCAACTCACCCCGACCCTTTACCTTTCCCGGCCGCTTCACTTCCGTAATCGTACCCGTCACCCAACTGCCTTGCGGCACAACAATGTGCCCATTCGCCAACACCGGAAAAGCCGTTTCCAGATAAATGCGGTCGCCCACGACAGCCTGCTTTGTGCTGACGCTGTTAATCATGTTCAGCAGGATGTGCGTTCCTGGGGCAACCGTGTAAGCGGCATTCGGCTGCGGCGGTGTTTGCCTTTGACTGAACCCGCCCTGCGGTTGCGGAGCCGATTCCTGAGCCCATACGGCAGTTCCCAATAAACAAGCAATTCCCAAGCGCTTTCGCATTTGTACTCCTATCTAAAGTCTAGCCGTGATTGGCGGCTTTTGCCATACCCCTGCTGCGTAATGCTTTTTGAGTGATCGTACTGAGCGGCAGCGTCGAAAGCTCCTGCTCCCCAACCCACCGGCAAGCGCCTGTGTCTTTAGGGATTGGCGCTTCCCAAAGTTCAAATCGATAGCTGTGGAAGGTAATTCCGTGGCGAAACGAGCCTAGCAGTTGGCGCGGCGCAACTTCCGGCAACTGCTCCCGTTCCGGCAACTCCCAAAAACCGGGCATTAAGCGCGAAGTAGCTGGGCGCTGCCAGAGTAAAACATTGCCATGCTGCTCAACCAAAAACAAGGTTCGCTCCTCTTCCACGCTCTTCTGCGGCTTGATTTTGACCGGCAAAGCGTCTTGTGCGCCTTTCGCGCGCGAACGGCACACCGATGCCACCGGACAAAGCAGACATTGCGGTCTTTTGGGCAGGCAAATTGTCGCCCCCAACTCCATCAGCGCCTGGTTATATGCCCCTGGACGTTTCCGTTGGAGAACGGTTTCTGCCAAGGCCGTAAAATGCTTGCGCGCCGGACCCGAAGCGATATTGGTCGAATCGTTAAAAACTCTGCTTAGGACACGGTATACGTTTCCGTCCACGACCGCATGGGGCAGATCGAACCCAATGCTGGCGACCGCTGCCGCCGTATACTCTCCAATGCCCGGCAAGGCGCGGATTTCCTCGTAGCTGGAGGGAAACCTTTCCTTTTCGGCTATTTGTTGGGCCGCTCTTTGCATGTTGCGGGCGCGATAGTAATACCCTAAGCCCGCCCAGTGCGCCAGCAACTCCTGTTCGGGAGCCGACGCCAGCGCCCGAACGTCGGGAAACCGTTTCAGGAAGCGTTCGTAATAGGGAATGACGGCGGCGACTCGCGTTTGTTGCAGCATGATTTCAGAAACCCAAATGGCGTAAGGGTCGCGCGTGCGCCGCCAAGGCAAATCACGCTGGTGCGCCGAGTACCACTCCAACAAACTGCTTTGAAATTTTTGGATCTCCTTCGGAGAAAGCATCACCGTATACTAGAAAAGACAATCGGTTCAAAGCCGGGGTGCTTTCTGGCTTTGCGACTGATCGCCCGCCGTTTTGTGGCGCCCATGCCCGAGAAATTCATCTTACCGCCTTGCCAATTAGACGCTGCGACGGGCGTTGCCGTCGCAGGTCAGCCCATTCTTGCCATCCGTGGCGCCCGCGTTCACAATCTGAAGAATGTCAATATCGACATCCCGCATAATCTCCTGACGGTGGTGACGGGCGTTTCCGGCTCCGGCAAGTCTTCGCTGGTCTTTGACACCATCTATGCCGAGGGCCAACGCCGCTATGTCGAGTCGCTGTCGGCCTATGCGCGCCAGTTTCTGGAACGCATGGAGAAACCGGATGTGGACGAAATCCTGGGCATTGCTCCGCCGATTGCGATCCGGCAGAAAAATCAAACCCGTAACCCGCGCTCCACTGTAGCGACAGCGACGGAGTTGTATGATTTTATGCGTCTTCTGTGGGCGCGCGCCGGCCGCACTTATTGCCCGAACGACGGAACGCGCATCCAGCGCGACACCGTCGATCAGGTAGCGGAAACCGTGTTGAAACAGCCGGAAGGCTCGCGCTGGTACGTTTTGTTTCCGGTGAAAGCCGCCGAGGAGTCCGCGCTTCGCGAACGCCTGTTTGACCTGCGCAAGAAGGGATTCAATCGTCTCTTTCAAAACGGCAGGACGTTTGAGTTCTCCACGCCCGAGTCGCTGCTGGAAATTAATTTCACTCAGCCTGTATTTGTTTTGGCTGACCGCGTCGTGGTGCGGCCTGACTCCCATGGCCGTTTGGTAGACACCGTCGAAATCGGTTATCGGGAAACAGGTGAAATCACTTTCGAGGAAGCCGTCCCTTCCGATCCTAAAACCCTTCACTTCACAGAAAAGTTCGCCTGCAAAGTTTGCGGTCTCGAAGCGGTACAACCGGAGCCGACGCTTTTCAGCTTCAACAACCCGATGGGCGCTTGCCCGGTTTGCCAGGGTTTTGGAAACACCATTGACTACGATTCCGCTTTGGTCATCCCCGACCCCACCTGCTCTATTGAGGGCGGAGCGATTGATCCCTGGACCAAGCCTCAGTACACCTGGTATTACGACGAAGTCTTTCAAGCCAAAGCACGCGGTAAAGTGCGGCTCGACGTGCCGTATGCGGAATTGCGAAAGGATGAAAAAGAGTTTGTCCGCAAGCACGTACAGCGCTTCTTTGCAGAAGTGGAAAAGAAGAAGTACAAAGTTCATGTGCGCGTGTTCTTGAGCCGCTACCGGGCTTATACAACATGCTCGGCGTGTGGGGGCGCTCGCTTGCGGCCGGAGGCGCTCTGGGTCCGTCTTGGCGAGTGCAACATTGCGCAAACGTCGGAGATGAACATCGCGCGTGCGCTGGAGTTTTTTGACACTTTGCCGCTTAGTCCGGAGGAATCGGAGATTGCGGATCGCATCCTGGACGAGATTCGCCAGCGCTGTAAATTCCTGAACGATGTCGGGCTGGAGTATTTGACGCTGAACCGGCTCTCCGCTACTCTTTCGGGCGGGGAAGCGCAGCGTATCCAGTTGGCTACTTGTTTAGGTTCGCGTCTCGTGGGAGCCGTTTACGTTCTGGATGAGCCTTCCATCGGGCTGCACAGCCGCGACACGGCAAGATTAATTCGGATTCTCAAGAGCCTGCGCGAACTCGGCAACACCATCATTGTCGTGGAACATGATTCCGAGATCATGGCCGAAGCCGATCATATTCTCGATATGGGTCCGGGCGCGGGCGAGAACGGCGGCCAACTGATCTTTTCCGGTAACTACAACCAACTGATTGCACCCCCTGCCGTGCGGGACCGCGATGCTTCAGCTTCGCTGACGGGCCGCTACCTGCGCGGAGAGCTATCCGTTCATCGCTCCCTGGACCGGCGAAAAGTCAACAACAAGCGGACGGTTCGATTCTTCGGCGCTCGGGCGAACAATCTGAAAAACATCGATGTGGAAATCCCGCTTGGCATGATGGTGGCGGTCACGGGCGTTTCTGGGTCGGGCAAATCGAGCTTGGTGCATGAAGTGATCTACCGCGCTCTCAATTTTCAAGTGAATGGGCAGCAGCAGAAGCAAGGGGGGAAGCAGCCGGAAGAAGCGACCGATGAATCGGGAGGCGCAACGCGCAAGCTTCCTTTAAAGCGTATGGAGCGCGTGGATCTTCTGAAAAGCGTGGTGATGGTCGATCAGTCGCCCATTGGCCGGACTCCCCGTTCGAATCCGGTTACTTACGTCAAAGCCTTTGATCTGATCCGCGACTTGTTTGCGTGTACTCCCGAAGCGGAGCGCCGGGGCTATAGCGCCGGACATTTTTCATTCAACATTCCCGGCGGCCGCTGCGAAACCTGTCAGGGCGACGGAACCGTAACCGTTGAGATGCAGTTCTTGGCGGATGTGGAGCTAGTCTGCGAAGAGTGCAAGGGAACGCGCTATAAGCAGACCGTTCTCGACATCAAATACAAGACTCTGAGCATTCACGAAGTGCTTCAGCTTACGGTGGGAGAGGCGCTTTCTTTCTTTGCGGATACACCCCGGCTCGCGGCCCGTCTCAAAGTGCTGGCCGATGTCGGCCTGGGCTATTTGCGGCTTGGGCAGTCGGCTACCACGTTGAGCGGCGGCGAAGCACAGCGCGTGAAGCTGGCGGCGCATTTGGCGCAGTCGAGCTGTGAAGGCACGTTATTTTTGTTCGACGAACCAACAACCGGGCTGCACTTTGATGACATTGCTAAATTGCTGCGCTCTTTCGAGCGGCTCATTCAAAACGGCGGGAGCATTCTGATTATCGAGCACAATCTGGAACTCAT
>CAXTWT010000088.1:0-2058 GCA_964247955.1 uncultured Bryobacteraceae bacterium | reverse complement strand
CCGTCCAACTTTCACATCTCCGGCTTTACGGCGCGGCCCGAAATACGGGAACTGGCGGCTCTGGGAGAAGAATCGGGCGTGCCGCTTTATGAGGATCTCGGAAGCGGTTGCCTTACCGATCTGCAGAGCGCCGGCATCAGTGAACCGGTTGTGGCTGATTCTCTAGCAGCGGGAGTGAACATCTTGTCGTTCAGCGGAGATAAACTGCTAGGTGGTCCGCAAAGCGGGATCATTAGCGGCGATGCGGATCTCCTGACGCGCGTTCGCCGAAACCCTCTGTACCGGGCGCTGCGCGTGGACAAGCTGATTATTCATTCTCTCGAAGCAACCTTGCGCGAACTGTTGAAACGGAATTGGAGCGCGATTCCCACCCTGCAGATGATCTTTGCCGAAGAAGGGGAGATCCGGGGGCGGGCGGAACGCATTGCGGCGCAGCTCAGCCTTCTGCCGATTTCGGTTCGGCAATCCGCGTCGCCTATTGGCGGAGGCTCGACGCCGGACCAAACGTTGCCGACCTGGATTGTGGAACTAGCGGTCGAGAATCCCAACCGGTTTGAACGTCGATTGCGTTCCGCTGACGTTCCGGTAATCGCCCGTATCGAGCGCGGGATGATAGTTCTCGACATGCGCACGGTTGCGGACAGTGAAGAAGAGTTGCTGATTTCATCCTTAAGGTGCGCCGGTGATGCCGTAATATGGTGAACCTGCCTGCCCTCTGGCAAGACATTTGGAACAACTTCGAGCATGTCGCGCTTGCGTATCTGCTGACCGTCGGCATCGGTTGGGAAAGCGAGCGGGAAGGGCACAGCGCCGGAGTGCGCACATTTCCTATCGTTGGGATGGCCAGTTGCGGATATCTGTTATTGATCGGTTATCAGCCGGATACCGCTGCTCAGTCCCGCTTGCTCCAAGGCTTAATTACGGGAATCGGCTTTATCGGCGGCGGCGCAATCCTCAAGGAAGGAACCACGATCAGGGGAACCGCAACAGCCGCGAGTGTCTGGAATGCGGGCGTCATTGGCGCTGCTGTCGCCATGAATCATTTCGGCATCGCTGTCACGCTTTGTTTCTTTAACCTATTTACCCTGCGCGCCTTGCTGCCCATCAAGCGGCTTTTAGATCGCGACAACAGTTGATACTCCGATCATTTCCGTTCACCTTCACGACGGAGTCTAACGCGCTGCCGACGGCGGTTACCGGAGAGCGCGAATTGTAGGCGAGCAGCAGAGCTTGAAACGTGCCCGCCAGCTTCGCCGCGACGATAGAAATCCACTGGTAATCGGCGCTGTCGAGGTCGAGATAGTCAGTTTGCCCGTACACGTTTATGTACTGCGCGATCAGATCATTCAGGATGTCCGGGTAGGTGGGAATCGTCAGACCCGCCGTGCCGACTTAGGGAGGAGCGTAAGCCATAAGAGTTAGTTCGAGACGGTCAGTGTGCCGAAATCGGTTACGCGACCTGACAGGAAAGTTGAAAGGCGTGCGACCCCGGATCAAAGCTGGTCTGGATGTTTGATACTTCGCTCACATAGGGCGTAGACAGCATCCGCTGTTTCAAGAGCAGCGCGACGACCTCCGGCCTCTGCGCATTCGTTGTGCTGAGCATGGAATCAAACACGGGTGTGCCAGCGCTGCGGTTCACCCACCATTCGCCCAAAAACAGCAGCAGGCGCGTTTGAATCGCCTGCGCCACCGCCTCTAAGTCGCTGAGGAAATTGGCCTGGCCTTGCCCGTGCATCGGGTCGCCGGAGGCGTCGAGCTGGCGGTAAGTGATCGTAGCCATTCAAAACTTGGTGGGATTTCGGCGGAAGTTTGCTCAGGCGAGAAATTTCTTCATTTCTGCAGAAATGCGGGCATGACGGAAGGGGGGGAATAGAACGGTACTATTGTTACCCTGTTAGCCTCTTCCTCCGCGCTGCTTGAGCCGACAAGATCAAAGTGGAGATCTCACTCATGCTCATTCGACGCTCACTACAAGGTGCTTTGACAGCGCTCTCTGTGGCATTCTGGCTTGCTAACGTTGGTTTTTGCCAGATTCCACCTAAAATCACACCAGGG
>CAXTWT010000087.1:2061-15696 GCA_964247955.1 uncultured Bryobacteraceae bacterium | reverse complement strand
CTCTTTAACTGAGCACTGGGAAGCGCTTCCGTGTAAATCAGCGGGATCAGAATCAGGACACCAATAATGGCGCTCTGCAACAGCAGCGAAATCAAGATCGTGTACTTGTTTTTCGTCTTCTGTGTCCCATCCACAAAGGTTTGGTCGAACATGGTTCCCTCACTTTGGCTCACCTGACAGTGAGCCGCATTCCTTTTTGATTAACTTTACTTCGCTGTCTTAATCCCTTTTACTGAACTTGCAGCCACTCGCGCCGGACCCCGATCCGCCGCAGCAGATACAGGCCGCGCACTTCTTCTCCGTTTTTCCGCCATATCATGCAGAGCGATCAAGATCGGACTGGCGATGAATATAGAAGAATACGTGCCGACAATAATACCAATAACCAGCGCAAACGAAAAACCGTTCAACACCTGACCGCCGAACAGAAACAGCGACAACGCCGTTAGGAGCGTTAGCCCCGAAGTAAGCACTGTCCGGCTCAACGTCTGATTGATGCTGGCGTTCACGATATCTCGAAACGAACCGCGCATATTTAGTTTCAAATTTTCGCGAATACGATCAAAGGTAACAATCGTATCATTCATGGAATAACCTACAAGAGTCAGCAGCGCCGCGATCACTGTTAAGTCAATCTGCTTATTGAACAGCGAGAATAAGCCGACCGTGATAATCGTGTCGTGAAAAACCGCAATCACCGCTGCCACCCCGTAAGCCCATTCAAAGCGGAACGCAATATAGATCAGCATCGCCGCCAAGGCGATCAGTACCACATTAATAGCCTGCTGGCGGAGATCCGCGCCGATTTTCGGGCCGACAATTTCCACCCGGCCAATATGAAACTGCCCCGGAAAAAAGCTGCTCTTGATCGTACTCAAAACCTGGGGCGTTACGCCGGGAATGCCTGAAAGATCATTCAAATTGCGAATCAAGCCTGAGCGCGGCGGCGTGTCGCGATATGTCAAAATCCGGCTCACAACACCGTTCAAGGCATCGTCCGCCAGACCGCCGCCTGATTTGCTTAAAGCATCCCGCAAGGCATCGGCCAAAGCGTTCTGCCCAATCAGATTTATATCCAGCTTGCCGCTCGTATTTGCGTTGAAAGAATTATTCAACGCGGAAAGCATATTGTTCCGAACTACCTGCAAGCCCCGCTCATCACGTACGCCCGTTGAGATCAGAACCTCCTGCGGGTTGCTGGTTACCTCCTGCACCTCGATCTCGCCGGAGATCTTTTGGCGCAGGGCGGAGCGTATCTGCTCTGCCGGAGGGCGATGAATAAAGTTCACATCCATCAATGCCCCTCCATTAAAATCAATGCCGTATTTCGGTCCGCCTTTAATAAGAAGGCTGAGAATGCCGGCAAGCGTAAGAAGCAAGGATAGCCAGATAAACGGCCATTTCTTGCCGAGAAAGTCAAAGTTTGTTTGCTTGAAGATTTCCATCGAGCTGTACAAACCGGCATCTACTACACATAGACACCGGGTATTCATAAATGTTCCCAATCGAACTGAAGGAGCCGGCACAAAATTAATTTTTGCGCCCGACTCCGGTCAGATGCTGAGAGCCGGTACCGGCTCACGCCGGGATAACTCCCAATCAAAAATAAATTTAGACACAAACACAGCGGTAAATACATTGGCGACTAGGCCAATTACCAGCGTGACAGCAAATCCCCGGATCGGCCCGGAGCCGAACAGAAAGAGAATGGCGCACGACACCACGGTTGTGACGTGCGTATCAATAATAGTAAGCAGCGCCTTGCTGAATCCCGTGTCCACGGCGGCAACGGGCGCTTTGCCAGCCCGGACCTCCTCGCGAATTCTTTCGAAAATAAGGACATTGCTGTCGACCGCCATACCGATGGTCAGAATAATACCGGCTATTCCCGGCAGGGTCAGCACGGCGTCAAAGTAGGAAAGGCAGGCAATGAGAATCACCGCGTTCAGGATCAAGGCCAGCGTGGCGTTGATGCCGCTCTTTTTGTAATAGATGAGCATCGCTGCAATCACCGCCAGAACGCCTGCGACACCCGCAATAAAGCCTTCCCGGATCGAATCAGCGCCGAGGGACGGCCCGACCGTGTTCTCCTGCTCGAACACGATCCCCGCAGGCAAAGAGCCGGATTTCAAATTCAAAGCCAAGTCGTTTGCGTTCTGCTCATTCCCCGCTCCTTGAATCACGCCGTTATCAAAGATCTGGCCGTTAATGACAGGCGCGCTCAACACCTTGCCGTCCAGCACAATCGCCAGCCGGTTGCCGATGTTCTTGCCGGTGTAATCGCCAAAGCGCTTTGCCGCATCCTGACTGAGAACAAAGTTGGTTTCCCAATTACCCGGCAATTGGCCCTGCGAAGGCCGCGCGTCGCGGATGTCTGTTCCGTGAATGATGGGGGTGCGAGCCGCCAGATAAACCCCACCGCCGCGTGGGTTTTGGTCGGAAGTGGCAGCGGACCCGATCAGCTTGGTTCCGACCGGAAGCACCCCGCCGTTCTGGGCCAGCGCTTCTTCACGGCTGGCGTAAGGTCCGCCTTTCACGTCGTACAGCTCCAACTGCGCCGCCGTTTGCAGGATCTGTTTTACATGGCCCGGATCATCCACGCCGGGCATCTGGACCAGCAACTCGGAATCGGCGTCTTCCCGACGCTGCTGCACCGTGGCCTCGCTCAGCCCGAGAGCATTGATCTTGCGGTCGTAGATGCTCTTTGACTGATTCAGCACCTGCTGCCAGAACTGGAGCGCGTCCGAGGGCCGCATGGTCATGCGGTAATCCGTTGCGCCTTGAGGAGTCAGGAGCCATTGGCGGAACTGGTCATTGACCAGCGTTCGAAAATTACCGGCCTGCGTAGCGGGAACGCCTTTCACCACAATAGCCGCCTTTACCGCGTCTTGCAGCGACTTGGCGTCGTCCACTTCCACGTCGGCATAAGCAATACCGGCTTTGCGGGCTGCTTCCTTCAGCCGTTCCGCGTCAGTGCCCGCCTGGGCGTTAAAAGCGTCCTGCTGCTGCACCCGCACCACCAGGTACGTGCCGCCGCGCAGATCCAGGCCGAGATGAATGTTCTTGTTCCAGTTGGCAATTAGTTCGTCTTTGCTCCGGGGAAGACCGATGATCCCGTAAAGGCACACCAGAATCACAGCCAGAATAAATAGGAGTTTAAATCTTAAGTTACGTCTCATTTTCTTACCCAAAGCCGGGGCGGCGATCAGGACTTCTTCGCCTGATCTTCAGCTCCCACCACGCTCGTGATGGAACTGCGCGCCACCTGCAATCTTAAATTGTCGGGCTTAATTCGAAGTATAAGCGTATCATCGCTCACTGTCACGATTGTGCCGATAATACCTCCGCTCGTCAGTACCGTTTGCCCGTTCTGGAGCGCCTTCAGCATCTCTTTCTGATTGCGCTGCTGTCGCCGCATCGGCATAAACACCAGGAAGTAGAAGATCGCAATCATTAAAACAATCGGCAGCACCCCGGAAAGGAAAGAGCCTGCCGGTCCGGTAGCGGTTTGCAGAAAAAGAAGTAAAAAGAGCATGGATGTCCTGTCTCCAGGTTAAATCCGGCGCTTTCTCAGATTGGCTGTAAGTTCACTGTAGAATGTTTATACCCTATGGAAGATGACAAGAAAGAACCGACTTTGGAAGACTTGTTGAGCCAAGTAACTGCCGAGAATCGGCATGACGAAGTAGACTGGGGCGCTCCTGTCGGCAACGAGGCTTGGGGAACAGAGGGAGTTGTTCTTTCAGGTGTCGAATCTTCATCCGTCGAGGCGCTGGAGAAAGTTCGCCAGCACCTACAATTAATTCTGCAAGTCAGATAGCCGGTAACGGAGGGCGCTTACTGCAACGATTTACGGCGGAGGAGGGCAAGGGCGCCGAGAACCGGCGCAATGAGCAGTAGCGTAGCCGGTTCAGGAGTTGCCGAGCCGGTGCTGACGCTTACGTTGTCGAGTGAAAAATAGCCAAGATCATTTTGCGAAGTGAACTGCAGCAGAGCCGAGCCGGATGCAGCGGATACGGTAAACGAATAAGGCGTAAAGGACGACACCGGAGCGTTGGCTTCGGAGAAAAATGTTTGACCTCCGAACGAGGCCGAGAAGAGATTGGTGAAGCCCGTTAACGGCGCTGAGTTCTGCGCCAGCGATAAACTGATGGTGTAGTAACGGGCAGGCTGCACCGTAAGGGTTTGGCTTACTGTGAGAGGGCTGAGTTCAGAGCCGAGATATGCGCCGTAAGATCCTGCGGCGGCATCCTGAGCGTCAACGCCGTAGAACTGTGAAGCGAAAGAAGAAGTAGTCACAGTTCCCGACAATGTCCAGCCGGTGAAATCACCCGTTTCGAACCCGCCGTTTGTGACAAGCTCGTCTGCAAGAACGTTTTGCGCGCCAAAGGACGCACAAAGAATCATCAATAAGAGGCCAATTTGTTTATGCATGGTTTTCATTGCTCTTTAGCATACGGAATGAACGTTACAACAGAGTTAGAGATTACGCCTTATTTTCCAGATGGTTCATCAAACCGCAGCGGAAGTGGATATAGCAATCCGCCGTTGCTGTTAAGTTCGTTCGGACCGCGCGGAATCTTCAAGGGCGAGTTCTTCCCTAAATCGCGGTCGTAAATTTCGCCATAGTTGCCGACAGCGCGAATGGCGTTAAGCGCCCAGTCGTCCGCCAGATTCAGTTTGCGCGCGTAGCCCTTGGTTACTCCCAACAAACGGTGCGTTTGATATTCTTCGCTTTTGAGTTTTGCATCCACGTTGGCTTTCGTGATGCCTTCCGCTTCAGCGTGAAGCAGCGCCTGCATCGTCCATTGGACGACGGCCGCCCACTCAGCGTCATGGGCCGGATAAACCGGCGCGAGCGGATCAGGCGCGATGGTTTCCGGCAGAATTTCGTAACGATCAGCAAGGCGGCGGAAAGCAACGCGCATGTTGGCCAGCTGCGTCACATCACTCGCAATTGCCTGGCAATTATTGGTGACAAACGCCGCTTCCATTTCGCCTTGCTCCTGAAACGGGAATGGGCGGAAATCAAACTTTGTGCGTGTAACGTAGTCGTGCAGATTGTCCGCCACCGCAGTCTGCTCCAGGTAGCAGATACGACGACCGCTCAAGTCCGCCACGGACTTCAGGTGAAGGCTCTTAGGAACGATAAAGCCCTGCGCGTCAAAAAGAATGGGGTACCCAAAGCTGAGGCCGCTCGTAACGGTGTTGCCGAAATCCGGTGTTCCCGTCGGCACCAGCGCCACTTCCCCTTTTCGCAGCGCCTCCAGGCTATTCGGCTCGTCCGGATAAGCCGTTAAAGTCACCTTCGCGTGCGGCCCCAGAACAGCCACAGCGACAGCAGTGCAAAGATCGGCATCAAACTGAGCGCGGTTACCATGTCCGTCGGCTTTTGAGTACTCAATTAAATCGCGGTTGATGCCGCAGGAAAGGACGTGTGTCGCCCGTACTTTGTCGAGTACCGGGCCTGCCAAGGTAGTCCAACTGCTGAATACAGTTAATCCGGCGATGATAAAAAGTTTGTTCACGGCAAGAAAAAGGAGTGGACCGGGACGAAGCCCGGTCCTTTGTCAATGAGATACGGTTTCTCAACTTTATGGAACCCAGGTTCCCGAAGTGGGAATTCCGGGAGCGGTCGAAGGACGCGGATTGAAGTCCGCCGGGATCGGGTTGGGGAGGCTCGCGTCTGTCGGAGTGATCCCCAGCACCGAGCAGCCGTTATTGTTGTAATGCGGTAAAGTTTGAACCACGGTGGGGTCAATGGCGGCGTAGCTGCCCGGAAGAGTTAGAGCAGCTCCGGTCAGACGATTATTGTCGAAGGCGGAAAACAAATCGCCGACCCCCGGCACCAGATCATCGGCAGGCCCAAGATTGGACTGATTAAAGAGAGCAATTCCATCGTGCCGGGCTTTCAATTCGTTCGGCAAATCGGCAAGCGGAATCAGATTGTACAGCTCATCGATGAACTTGATGATCGAGCTGTGCTCGGTTGCTTCGTGCGAAACAGCGTGTACTACGCTGTAAGGCGAAATAACGAGGGCGGGAATACGCGGACCCTGCGCCAGCGGCTGGCCTTGCGGGTCGAGTTCGCGGTTGACCGGCTGGGTATGGTCGTAAAGACCGTCGGTTTCATCGTAGGTAATAATGATGGCGCTCTGTGACCAGTAAGGGCTGTTCGCGATGGCATTGATGGAATCAGCCAACAGCGCTTCGGCGATCTGGCTGTCTGAGTAGGCTGGGTGATCGTCGTTGCCCGCGAAATTCACTTTCTCGGTCGCGTTTACGCCCACCGGCACGAGGTTATCTATGTTGTTGTAACCGCCGCGAACATAGAACACGCCGCCGCTCGCAGGCAGCGTCCGGTTCTTGACTGCCGTATAGAAGTCGCCTAGGCCGTGAAGGTTTGCCGTCTCGGCTGGATTGTTAGCCAGATAACCGAAGTATTGGGGAGCGTTATGGTGAGCGATGTAGTCTCCGCCCGCCGCGCCGTCCGGAGTATTGGGACCAATTGGAGGAGTTTGGTTCGGCTCCTCGTCATAGCCTTGCTGGTACCAGCCCCAATTAATGAGAGACTGGCGATGCGCGGCAATCTTCTCAATATCGCCCTGCACGTCGATCAGATCAAAAGCCGGGTTCAAATCTTGAGCAGTAATGGAATTGATCTGATTTCCCATGAAGGACAAGGGCAGCGTGGCAAACGTTAAATTGGCAGCCGGACTGGCGGTGTGGCCGGGTTCAGGCTGCTGAATGGGATTGTTTAAAGTAAGCGCTGAACCCCAGTACGGATCAGGATCGCCGACAACCGGCAACGACATGTTGCTATTCAACACATTGCTTCCCTGGTCCGGATGCTCCACCCACTGCGTTTCACCCGTCTGACCGGAAATCATCGCAATGGCGTTTGGAGTCGACGGCCCGATCACGGTGTCGAAAAAATTATCGAACAGAGTGAATCGATCCGCGTAGTTCCACATGAATCCCGCGACATCGCAATCGATGTGACCCATCACGAGTTCGCCCATCTGCGAACTTGCCAGGGTAGGCGTAACCGAGGGAACGCCGTTCACCACCTGAACGCCCTCGTTGTCGAGCGCATAACCGTCGTTTTGCGCCACACCGTTCACATAATGAAGCGACCGGTTCAGACCGGTGTGGGAGTGATCCACCGAAGCAATATCGGCAGGATACAACAGCACCTGATTGCCATTGACATCAGTGACTGAGTTCGGAATCTTAAATGGATGGATGGTCGTTACCTGGCCCGATGACGTGACGAACGGCTGGTTATATCCCGCAGGACTGGCCGGAGAGCCGTCTGCATTTCGGTAAATTCCGTTTGCGCCAGGGTAAGAACCGAAGTAGAAGTCAAAAGAACGGTTTTCCTGGAATAAAACGAATACGTACTTTATCTTTTGTTGCAGAAGAGCAAGTTTCTGGGCGTGAGTGAGTACGGCCTCATCTCCGGGTTGAATGACATAAGACGGCACTGGCGCGTTAAACGGCGCGATGGTAATCGGAGCAGAAACGGTTTGACCACTGGCGAGAATCGGTTGCAGGGTGATTCCGGCTAGGGCCAGAGACACGCTGCACAGATTTTTCCGACTGCGACTTATCAAGACTTACCTCCAGTGGAGATTATGCGCAGCGGGGTGTTACAACGTGGCAACAGAACGGTTACAACGTTGGCATCAGGATTTTATTAAGGTACGGGTACTCGACAGGCAATTCGGCCCAAAAACGACGGGAAGCGTCCTTCCAAGATGGCCTTCCGCATTTCCCGCATCCGGTTCAAGTAGAAATGAATGTTGTGCAGCGAGGCCAAAATTGAAAACAAAATCTCCCCGGCTTGAAACAGGTGCCGCAGATACGCCCGGCTGAAGGTCCGGCAGGTGTAACAATCGCACAGGGGATCAAGCGGCCCCTCATCATCCAGGAAACGCGCCTGCTTGATCGCCAGCTTGCCTTCCGAAGTAAACAGGGAGCCGTTGCGCGCGTTGCGGGTCGGTAAAACGCAGTCCATCATATCGACCCCTTGCGCCACGTATAAGGGCAATTCTTCCGGCATGCCCACGCCCATCACGTAACGAGGCCGGTCCTGCGGAAGCAGCGGAGTTGTCACGGCTACCATTTCCTGGCTCAACTCGCGTCCCTCGCCTACTGACAGCCCGCCGATAGCGTACCCAGGAGCATCCAACTCCAACAAAGCCTCCGTGCAAGCTCGCCGCAGTGGGGGAAACATGGAACCCTGCACAATCGGAAACAATGCGCAGTGCAGCCCTTTTTCGCGCCGGAGATAATGCGCATAGCCTTCCCGCGCCCACCGGATCGTCCGCCGCATTGATTCTTCCGCCGCAGGAAACGTCGTCGGGTAAGGAAGGCATTCGTCGAGCACCATAGCAATGTCGCTTCCAAACGCCAGTTGCACATCGACCGTGCTTTCGGGCGTAAATAGGTGCGGGTCGCCGTTCAAATGCGACCGGAACAGAACGCCCTGGTCCGTCACCTTTCGCAGCGCATCCAAGCTGAAAACCTGAAACCCGCCGGAATCGGTAAGAATCGCACGCGGCCATTGCATAAACTGGTGCAATCCCCCGAGCCGCTCAATGCGCTCGTGGCCGGGCCGCAGAAACAGATGGTACGTGTTGGCGAGAATGATTTTGGCGTCGAGATCCTGCTGAAGATCACGCGGCGTGAGCGCCTTTACGGTGCCTTGTGTGCCGACCGGCATAAACACCGGCGTGGGAATCGTGCCATGCGCCGTATGGAGCAGCCCGGCGCGCGCGCCCGTTTCCGGACACGTTTTTTCAATTTCGAAACGAAGTGCGGATATCAAATTGTCATTGTCGCCCGTCGCACAAGAGATAAACAGGTTACAATCGCGGCTATGCGCCACCGGGCACTCGCATTCTTACTTTGTTCGATAGCCGCAGGCGGAGCGGTTCCGGCCAACATCCAGGAAGGCTACCGGACCATTCAACCTAAAGATTTAAAAGCGGATCTTACCTTTCTGGCCTCCGACCAGCTTGAGGGACGTTTGTCCCTGACGCGCGGCTCGGAAGTAGCGGTCCAATGGATTCAAGCCGAGTTCGCCAAAGCCGGTTTAAAACCGCTGACTGTCGAGAGCTACCTGCAAGCCGTGCCCTTATGGGAGTACCGCCCGGACCGGGAAGGCAGCTTTCTCACGGTCAAGGGAGCAGGCCCGGAAGAAAAGTTTCGGTATCCCGAAGCCTACGGCCAGTTCCCAGAAATTGTGGACCTTTCCGGCCCGGTAGTTTTCGCCGGGTACGGCATTACCGCCCCCGAACTGAACTATGACGATTACAAGGGCATCAACACAAGAGGCAAAGTCGTCCTGATTTTTGATCATGAGCCGCAGGAAACGAATGCGCAGTCGGTATTTAACGGGCTGGGCAACACGCGCTACGCCACCACCCGCGTGAAAGTCTTAAACGCGCAAGCGCACGGAGCCATTGCCGTTTTGATCGTGGCGGAACCGAACCGCAAGCACGTTTCAAACCAGGAGCGGATCGCCAAGATTGCCGGAACCCAGGGCCGCATAACCCGCATTCCCGCCGAAGCAATTATCGGCGACGAGATCCACATTCCGAGCATGACGGTTTCGGACAAGTTGGCCGCTCAACTGATTTCGCCTTTGCAAACCACGCCAAGCGCCTTGCAATCCACCATCGACAAGGATCTGACTATCGCTTCGCGTCCCGTTCCGAACACAACTGTCAGCTTGCATCTTGATAACGCCCAGGCCCGCCGCAGCCGCAGCTACAATGTCGCGGGGCTGCTGGAAGGGAGCGACCCCGCGCTGAGGGCCGAAACCGTCATTATTAGCGGTCACTTCGACCATGACGGCGCCGACGGAGCGCAGATCTGGCACGGCGCGGACGATAACGGATCAGGCACGGTAGGCGTCGTGGAACTGGCCCGCGCCTTTGCGTTAAACCACGAAAAACCGAAGCGTTCGATCCTGTTTATTGTTTTTGCGGCGGAAGAGCGCGGGCTGCTCGGGTCCTATTTCTACGTCCAGCATCCGCTGCGTCCTCTGGACACCACGCGGTCCGTGATCAACTTCGACATGATCGGGCGCAACGAAACCCCCAGCAAACAAACCGACGGAGTGATTGACATCGCTCCCGACACATCGAACGATTTAAACCTGATCGGAACCAACTATACCCCGGACTACCGTAAAACAGTCGAAGCCGCTAATGAAAACGTCGGCCTGCACCTGGACTACAAATGGGACCGCGAAGCCTCGCTCAACGTGTTTTTCCGCAGCGACCAGTTTCCCTTTGCCCTGCGCGGCATTCCGGCGATCTGGTGGTTTACCGGCTTTCATCCCGATTACCACCAGACCACCGACACCGCCGACCGGATCAACTACGAAAAAATGGCAAAGATCCTGAAGCTCGCTTACCTTTCCGCCTGGGACTTCGGGAACGAGCCAACCCCGCCGCGCTTTAATTCGCAAGGCCGGTAGCTTGCAAGCATCGGCTTGAAGTGTTGAAAAACTGACCTGAGTAGCCGTTCAGCCAGAAATCATTTTCCCCTGACGCTGTCTTCCCGGACGTGAGCCGTATACTAATTCCAAACATGGAAATGCAACTGAACCCGCGAGAGGTATTGGTGATTGAGGGCTTCCGCCTCGATTGGTCCGATTCCTGATCTGACGAAGATCTGAAGGCTTTCACGAGCGCTTCCCTGAAACGGTTTGAAAAGGAAGAGATACAGGAATCGCGTTGAAGCCGGGCCTCGATTTTAGGAAGGTCGTCAGCTTTTGCGGCTCAAACGGCATTGCGATATGGTAACGATACGGAATCATCGCATCTTTGCTGAGTAGGGAGGGCTGGTTATGCAAGATCTCACAAGTCTTGTAAACACTTCACAAACGATCATCGCGCCGCAGCAAGCGGCGGTACGGCGACGCTCCGCCCCGGCGCTGTACGCGGCCTTGGCTGCGCTCCTTCTTATTGCAGTTCCCTACCATGTACGCGCCCTCGAACAAGCATTCCCACAGTGGTTCGGTGTCCATTATATCCAGTGGCCTTTTCTGCTCAGCGCCCAAGATAAGCCAAATTTTGAAATACAATTCGTTCACGGACAAGCGCGAGAGGCAGGGCTGCGCAATGGAGACGCGCTGATCGCCATTAATGGCCTTCCCGTCAATTCACGATCCCGTTACGCCGATATGCTTTCCGCCTCACATCCCGGCGACAAGATGGATGTGACTTATCGCAGAGGGGAAAACTCGACCGACCGTCACGCCGGCGTACAACTGCTGGAGTTTCAGCGCGACGCTAATCCCCTGGGGGTGTTGTTCTACGCAGCCCTGCCGGCATTTTGCCTGCTGCTGGGTTTTTGGGTCGTTCTCGTCCGTCTCCAAGATGTTCGCGCCTGGCTGCTGCTCGGTGTGATGTTGAGTTTTGCTACGTTTTTCAATACCTTCCCCGACTTCTGGAGTCCGCCGTTCAGAACCCTGGGCACCATTTACATGGAATTTCAGCAGCACAGTTGGTTCGCCTGGCTGTTTTTGCTCGGAATCTACTTCCCTGAGCTTTTCCCTCCCACAATTCGTCCGAAGTGGTGGAAGTGGCTGGCGTTTGTCGCCCTGCCGCTGTGGGGAGTGTATTCTGCGGCAGGGGTTGCGAGCTTCGCCATCGAACTTTACAGCATTACGGCCGCTTTGCCCATAAATCACTTTCTGACACGGACAGGGATATTGGGTCAGTTTACGGCCCTCTCGCTGTTAATAGGATTTCTTGCCTGCTTGGGCGTGAAGTACCGGACCGCCTCCTCAGCCGATGCGAAAAGGCGATTACGTGTCCTGTACGCGGGAGCGGCGGCTGGCCTCATTCCGCTCACGGTTTTATTCACCATTGCGCGCCTGCACGGTCTTTCGCCGGAGCAGTACTTTCCGGAGTGGCTGATGATGACTGCCTACCTGTCGTTTCTCCTGCTGCCCTTGACGCTGGCTTACGCCATTGTGGTCCAGCGCGCGATGGATGTGCGCGTGGTCATTCGACAGGGATTGCAGTACACGTTGGCGCGGCGCGGCGTTCTTATTTTGCAGGGTCTGCTCAGCGCGGGTCTGTTCATTGTTCTTACTTTATTGATGACCTCCCATGCCCTGAACCCTCTCGGCACGGTGGCCGCGCTGGCTGCGGGACTTTGGGGCGTCTTTCTGCTGCATGGCGCAACCCAACGAGTCGCCGTCTGGGTGGACCGCCGATTCTTTCGCGACGCCTACAACGCCGAACAGATCCTTACTGACCTGGCCGAAAAAGTCCGCACCATTGTCGAGGTGAAACCGCTGCTCCAAACGGTGGCCGAGCGCATTGCTGACTCCCTGCATGTGAAACAGGTGGCCGTGCTGCTCGACGAAAGCGGAATCTACCGTCCGGCGCACGCCCTCGGCTATGGCGCGCTTCCTGAATTGGCCTTTGCCACCCATACCGCCACGGTGCAAGTGTTGAAAAACGAAGAGCAGCCCACCCGCGTTTACTTCGATGATCCTGATTCGTGGATTTACAAAACATCCGAGATGAGTCAGGAAGAGCGCGGCCACTTGGCGCTGCTTCACTCCGAACTCCTGCTGCCGTTTTCGGTCAAAGACGATCTGCTCGGCTTTATGAGCCTGGGCCAGAAACGTTCCGAAGCGCCGTATTCCGGCACCGATTTGCGGCTGCTGAGTTCGGTGGCCGCGCAGACGGGCTTAGCGTTGCAAGTGGCCCGGCTCACTACCGCCATGAGCCGCGAACTCGCATCACGCGAACGTTTGAATCGTGAGCTGGAAATCGCGCAGGAGGTGCAGGAACATCTATTTCCGCAGCGCTTCCCGTCAGTCCCCAGCCTGGACTACTCCGGGCTGTGTCGGCCTGCGCGCGAAGTGGGTGGGGACTATTACGACTTTCTGGAGTTGCCGGACGGCAAGCTCGGTGTTGCCATTGGCGATGTTTCCGGCAAGGGCATCGCCGCCTCGCTGTTGATGGCCAGTCTGGGCGCTTCGCTGCGCGGCCAAGCCGCCGTTGTGGAGAATCTGACCGAGCTGATGGCGCGAGTGAACCATCTGGTCTACGGCGCTTCGACCATCAATCGTTACGCCACTTTCTTTTATGCCGAGTACGACCCGCAAAACCTCCGGTTCTCATACGTAAATGCGGGGCATAATCCGCCTGCCGTTCTGCGCCGGTCCAAGCCCGATGATCAGGTGTTTCGTTTAGAAGCGGGCGGCCCGCCGGTGGGACTGCTGCCCCATACGCGCTATGAGCAAGGCTCTTTTTCTCTGGAAAGGGAAGATCTCCTGGTGCTGTTCACCGACGGCATTTCCGAATCAATGACCAGCGACGACGAGGAGTGGGGCGAGGAGCGGCTGATCGAGCTTGCGAAAACTTGCTATGGTCTGCCCGCTGTTGAAGCCATGAACCGCATCATGACAGCAGCGCAGAGTTTCGCCGCTGGCGCGCCTCAGCACGACGACATGACCGTCGTTGTACTTCGCGTTCTACCTTGACTCGGAATGAATGGCCGATCGTTTTTACAAGAGCAGGCGGATCATCCGAGCATCTGTCGTACTCCGCATGTGTGCCGATCCAGAACCAAAGCGCCGTCAGACACATGAATTGC
>CAXTWT010000087.1:0-1961 GCA_964247955.1 uncultured Bryobacteraceae bacterium | reverse complement strand
TCTGATCGGAATGAATGGCCCTTCGCTTCTATAACACCCTGACGCAAGAGTTAGAGGTTTTTCATCCACTGCATGACAACACGGTCCGCATGTACACGTGCGGTCCGACAGTGTATAACTTTGTCCATATCGGCAACTTTCGCACCTTCACGTTTCAGGACATTCTGCGGCGCTGGCTGCGTTATCGCGGCTACCAGTTAGATCACGTCATGAACGTAACGGACGTGGATGACAAGATCATCATCAACGCCGCCAAGGAAAAGAAATCCATTGAAGCGTACACCGCCGGTTTTACCAAAGCCTTTTTCGAGGATGCAGCCGCCCTCCACCTCCAGCAGCCGGAACACGTCGCGCCCGCCACAAAGCATATCGGCGACATGGTGCAGGCTATCGAGGAACTGGCGGCCAAGGGCTGCACCTATAACAGCGAAGGCTCTACCTATTTCCGCATTGCCGCTTTCCCCGAGTACGGCAAGTTGTCGCACAACGATTTCAGCGGCATTCGCGCCGGAGCGCGCGTCGATGTGGACGAGTACGACAAAGATAACGCCAGGGATTTTGTTCTCTGGAAAGCAAAAAAAGGCGATGAACCGTTCTGGCCGACCCCTTTTGGCGACGGACGCCCCGGCTGGCATATCGAATGCTCCGCCATGGCGATGAAATATCTGGGGTCGACACTCGACATTCACGCTGGCGGCATCGACCTGGTTTTCCCCCATCATGAGAATGAAATCGCGCAATCGGAGTCCATCACCGGACGCCCGTTTGCGCGCTTCTGGCTCCATTCGGAACACCTGCACATCGAATCGCAAAAGATGTCGAAGTCGCTCGGCAACTTCTACACTCTGCGCGACCTGCTGCAAATCGGGCATCACCCCGAAGCCATTCGCTATCTGCTGGCCGCCGTGCCGTATCGCAAGAAGCTGAACTTTACCTTTGAGGGTTTGAAAGCGGCTTGGCGCAGCATCGAACGTTTGCGCGATTTCGAGCTGCGTTTAGCCTCGACTAAACTTCCTCCGGGCTGCAACGAAGCCTTTAGTGAACGCTCCCGTGAGACCATTCGCCAGTTCGAAGCGGGCATGGATGATGACCTGAATACTGCCGAAGCCTTGGCCGCTATCTTTGAGTACGTGCGCGCCATCAACACCGCCATCGATGAAAACCAGTTCCATGAAGAGAACCGCTGGGAAGCCGCTAAAGTATTGGAACTCTTTGACAGTGTTTTCGACGTTCTGAAACCTTATGAGCGTCCGCCGTTCACTGGCAACAACGACGGCCCGGAGCCGATCCCGTCTTTCACCGATTCTCAAATTGAAGGCTTGATTGAAGAACGAAACGGAGCCAAGAAAAGCCGAAACTTCAAACGCGCAGACGAAATCCGCGCGGAGTTACAGGACAAAGGCATCATTCTCGAAGACACTAAGGACGGAGTCCGCTGGAAACGCAAATGAATTTTGAATCGCAGGTCGTCCATACCGGTGACCGCAAACGACGGAAAGGCATCCCCGTTCCTTCCACCACGCCTATCAGCCTGGGAACGACCTATTTTTACGATTCCGCCGCCACCCTGGACCGCGTGCTCGGCCATGAGGAGGAAGGCTTTTGTTACGCTCGTTACGCTAATCCCACCAATTGCGCCCTGGAGGAGCTGACAACCGCCCTGGAGCGCGGCCATGGCTCACTGGCAACAGCAAGCGGAATGGCTGCTGTCCAGATCGCCCTGCAAGCGGCCTTAACGGATCGTCCGCACGCGATTCTCGCTTCGGATTCCATCTATGGAGCCACCGTCAATCTGCTCGATCAAGTATTCGGCGCTTTCAATGTAAAGGTCAAATACGTTGATGTCTGCAAGCTCGACCTTTTCCAAAAGGCCATGGAACAGTTCGAACCCGGCTGCGTTTTCCTGGAAAGCATCTCCAATCCGCTGCTGCGCGTCAGCAAAATGGACAAGATTGCCCAAC
>CAXTWT010000086.1:0-15892 GCA_964247955.1 uncultured Bryobacteraceae bacterium | reverse complement strand
CGTTCTCCTGCGAGAAAACGCAATGTAAATACAAGAACCAGCCTCGAAAGCTGTGTGGATAGTCCATGCCAAAAGCCATCCTCGACTAATTGGCAATCCCTATCCAAAAACTGCGGGATTATTTAAATATCGGTAGATTGATTTACTACAGGACTACTTGAGAACTACTGTGGAGTCCGAACTCGGTCGAGCTAATTTTAGCAGACCGTGCTACCTATTTCCCGTTGCGACTCAACATCGCACATCTGTTAATTTATCAAACTTTCCTCGGTTGTTCAAGCACTTTTTTAAAGTTTTTTCTTTCTGCTTTCAACCACTTCGCCGTTGTACTACTAGCGGCGACTTTTCGAGAGTAACAAACCTGTCACACCCATGCAAGCCCTGTTCGTCACGATTTTGTGGGAAATACTGCAACAGATCAATTGCTCCTACTTTCAACGAATTACTAGCTTTTTAAAACTAATTTCCTCAACTTTTCCACTAACGGCGCATACATGGAAGCAGCACCAACGCCAATTAGCGGGAAGTAACCAGTTCGGCATAAACCGGATAGTGGTCCGAGCCTTTCCAGTCTTTGCGGACTGCCCCGCTTTCCCAATGCAGCGGTCCACGCACAAAGATCCAATCGAGCGCCATCGCAATCGTGTGCGACCGCTCAATCCGTTCCCCGGTCGAACTGCGGAACCCGTCACGTTCGAGTTTGTGGAGGAAAATAGAAGGCAGGTACTTTGTATTTAAATCGCCGCCGATGATGGCGGCTGTGTTGGGAGGGTAATGCGAATTCAGATCCGCCAGCATTTCGTTTAATTGCTCCATCTGAATGCGCCCGTAACTGCGGCTTTCCAAATGAGCGTTATAGACAATCAGGGGCTGTCCCGCGAACTCAAGATCAGTAACCAGAGCAACTCGGCTGCCCAGTCGTCTTTGCATTAAAGGCATCGAGGAAGGCAGCCAGGAACGCGGTTTCCAGAAGCCGGATTGGTTTTCGAAGCGCAGTACTCGCGAACGGCGAATCGGCAGCCGTGTCAAAGTCGCTTGGCCAATGTAAGCAGGAGAGCTGCGTTCCTGACTGAGTTCTTCAAACTCAATGGCGTAAGTCAGGCCCAAGTGCGTGCGGCGGGCCAGTTCCGCACCCACATCGGCCCCTGCTACACGAGTTGTTCCCCAATCTACTTCCTGTAACAGGCAAAGATCAGTAGATTCATGCAGCAATGTGTTCGCGACTTGGTCCAAGTGATACCCACGATCAATGTTCCAACTCATCACGCGAAGCGAACGCAGATCGGAAACAGGAGTGATGGCCTTGATTTCACGAGGCACGTTGAACTGCGCAGGCACCAAATCATTGTTCACGCCCTTCATTTGGGCTTGTCCCGCCAGAAGCGGCCACAATACTAAGCACCCTATGCATACCCACGCACACCGAGCAGGAGTAAACAGCATGTCTCCTATAAAACACTTCCCCGAGTGCCTGTTTACCTCCCGCTGTAGCTCACGCGCCAAATGGATTTTGAACCGTCATCGGTCACCATCAGGGAGCCGTCAGAGGCAACGGCTACGCCCACAGGACGGCCCCAAACGCCGCCTTCCGGCGTAACAAAGCCGGTCAGGAAATCTTCGTAAATACCGTCCGACTTTCCGTTCTGGAGCGGGACCCGGATCACTTCATAACCGGCGCGCTTCGCCTTATTCCAGGAGCCATGCTCAGCAACAAACGCATCCCCCGCGTATTGCTTGGGAAACTGCTTTCCTCCGTAAAAAGTGATTTCGAGAGAAGCATTGTGCGGCTGTAGGAGAACGTCGGGAACAATGACCTTACTCTTCAGTTCCGGATGCTTTCCTTCAAGACGCGGGTCCTGATGATCGCCCATATAGAACCAGGGCCAACCATAAAAGCCGTCTTCCTTAACCGAAGTAACGTAGTCAGGCACAAGATTGTCGCCCAGCATATCGCGCTCATTAACAGAACACCAGAGCTGGCCCGTTGTCGGATTCACGGCAATGCCGACCGGATTGCGAATACCTGCCGCGTAGATTTTTTCAAATTTGCCGTCCGGCGTGAACTGCAGAATATTGGCGCGATGAAATTCTTTCGGGTGCGTATCCGGGTCATCAACGTTCGAAGCGGAGCCGACCGACACAAAGAGCTTTTTGCCGTCCAGGGAGAACGCCAGGTCGCGCGTCCAATGACCGCCTCCAGGCGGAAGTTCGGCAACAACGGTTTCAGCTGGTCCCGTTGCCTTCAGGTCGCCGTTGTGATAAGGAAAGCGCACCACGGAATTGGTGTTGCCGACATACACATACTGCGGATTGTCACCGAGCGGATAAAAAGCAATTCCAAAGTTATTGTGCAGACCGGCAGCAAAGACTTCCTTTGTTTGCGGCTTGCCGTCGCTCGTGGTGCCGCGAAACACCAAAATCTCGCCAAGCCTGCTTTCCGCCACAAACAGATCGCCGTTCGGCGCAGCGCGAATCTCGCGCGGCTCATGCAGATCCTCTGCATAACGTTCCACCTTGAAACCGGGCAGAGTCTGCGGCCAAGCGTTATCCGGCTTTGAAATCAGAGTGGGCGAGTTGGAGACGCCCTCGGTTGCATAAGGGTTAGGAAGATCGGCAACCGTGATTTTACGAAACACGCCGGGCTTTTCCTTGCTGTAGTCGGTAAAAGCATCAGTTCCTGTAATCAAGTTTGACACGTCGGAAGCGTCAAAATGCGGCCCGGCCCCCAATGCAAAAACGAAGCCAAGCCCTAGAAATCCGGCAAGTCCCAGCCACCGCAAAGGATGTTTTCTCATTTAAAGTACCTTTCAATTAATACAATTAGATGCCAAACTCAGCACCGGAGCGGCAGTTTTGCCGTTATCCCAAACTTATCATTTGAGAAGTCATTAGCTGCCCGTTGAAGTCGGCAAGCTCATCGAGCCGAAGCCGTCCAGTATAGATCGACATGCCGATTGCGCAATGAATATTCATGGATGACAAAGCCCGCACATCCTGGAGGGTTGTGATGCCGCCCGCCGCAATCAATTCATTCCGCGTGCGTTCACGCAAACTCTGAAACCAGCGTAGATCCGTGCCTTGCATCATACCCTCTTTATCGACATAGGTGCAGAGAAAGCCGGAACAGTACGGTTCCAGTTGTCGAATCAGGTCCAAGGCAGTCCATTGGGTGCTTTCCCGCCAGCCTTTTACCACGATATGGCCGTCTTTGCTGTCGAGCGCAACCGTGAGCTGGGAAGCGCCGACCGCTGTTCGAAGATCGCTCAGGAATTGGAAGTTCGGCCCAGCGTCGGTAAAGGCAGCCGTGCCGACAATAACGCGGTGAGCGCCCTGCTCCACCAACTCACGCGCACGTTCCACGGTGCGTATCCCGCCTCCCACGCGAATGGTGGCGCGTCGCGCTAAATGCTCCAAAATGTCGCTGTTAGAGCCTTTGCCCAGCGCAGCATCCAGATCAATTACCTGAATTTGCGGAAAGCGCCGGAACAGTTCGAGGGTCTCGTCCGGCGACTTGCCTTCCAGTACTTTTTCGCGCCCCTGGACCAGTTGCACCACTTTCCCATCCATGAGATCAATGCAAGGAATAATCAAACCGGCCTCACTGGAATATGCGCTTTTGCTAACGCTTCTTTCAAATCCGCCACCGTATATTTGCCGTAATGAAAAACAGAAGCGCCCAGCGCGGCATCTGCCCTACCTTCGGTGAGCACGGTCACAAAATCTTCCGGCTTCCCTGCCCCGCCTGACGCAATGATCGGGATACAGGTAGCATGGGCAACGGCGCGAGTCAGCGCGCAATCGAAGCCGGTCTGCACGCCGTCGGTATCCATGGATGTGAGCAGGATTTCGCCTGCGCCCAAATCCTCTCCGTGCTGCGCCCACTCCACAGCGTCAACACCCTCGTCATGGCGTCCGCCTTTTGTGAACACATTCCAACTTGGACCGGCGCGGCGGGCATCAACGGCGAGCACTACGGCCTGCGAGCCAAACTCCAGGCTGAGTTCGCGAATCAGCTCCGGGCGGCGCACTGCCGCTGTGTTGATGCTGACCTTATCGGCGCCGGCCAGAATGATTTTACGGGCATCAGCCACGCTGCGAATCCCGCCGCCGACCGTTAAGGGAATAAATACTTCCCGCGCCGTTTTCGCCACAATGTCGGCCATGATTTCGCGCGCATCGCTGGAAGCGGTGATATCGAGAAACACCAGCTCGTCGGCTCCCTGCGCGTTATAACGCTCCGCCAATTCCACAGGATCTCCGGCGTCGCGCAATTGCAGAAAGTTTATGCCTTTGACCACGCGTCCGCCCGTCACATCAAGACAGGGAATAATTCGTTTCGCCAGCATCAGAGTGTCAGAAAATTGCGAACCACGTGCTGCCCGACCGTTCCCGATTTTTCAGGATGAAACTGCACGGCAAACACATTGCCGCGCTCCAAAATCGCCGAGTAGGGTTGGATATAAGTGCAAGCGGCCGCTGTTTCAGGAATCACCGGCGCGTAGTAGCTGTGCGCAAAATACGTAAACGGTCCGTCCGGCAGACCATTCAACAGTCGGGCCGACCGCAACGCTTGAAGAGAATTCCAGCCCATATGCGGGATTCGGGCTTCGCCCCGAAAACGCCGGACGAGTCCTGGGAACACACCGAGTCCTTGGCTGTCCGGCGACTCTTCGCTCCCCTCAAACAAGCATTGCAAACCGACACAGATGCCGAGAAACGGAGCCCCCTCGCGCATTCGCTCCAGCAGCGGCTCGCGCAATTGAAGAGCATCGAGAGCGCGAATCATCTGCCCGAAGTGACCGACGCCGGGAAGGATGATTTTTTTCGCCCGGCTCACAGCGTCCGCCCGGTCCGTCACTTCGTAAGAAGCGCCAAGTGCTTCGAGCGTATTGCAAACCGAGCGCAAATTTCCCGCCCCGTAATCCACCACGGTTGTCATAACAATCCCTTCGTGGAGGGAAGCTGGTCTTTCAAACGCTCGTCCGTTGAGCAGGCGTATCGCATCGCGCGGGCGAAACCCTTAAAAATGGCTTCAATCTTATGATGATTCGAGCGTCCGTACATCACCTTGGCGTGCAGGTTCGCGCCTGCATGGTGCGTAAAGCCGCCCAAAAAATCTTCGAGCAGTTCGGCTTGCAGATCCCCCACATGCACCACATTGACCTGACTGTCCAGCACCAGCGCCGGACGGCCCCCGAGATCCACCGCCACCACAGCCAGCGACTCATCCATGGACTGCACAAAATAACCGGCGCGATTAATCCCGCGACGGTCTCCCAAAGCTCCTGCGAACAGGTCACCGAGTACGATGCCGGTGTCTTCCACCGTATGGTGCTGATCGACATCCAGATCGCCTTTCGCCGTGAGTTGCAGATCGAAGCCGCCGTGCTTGGCAAACAACTCCAGCATGTGATCCAGGAAGCGCACGCCGGTTGAGATCCCGTAAATGCCGGTACCGTCCAAATGCAGGGACCCGGTGATCTGCGTTTCTTTTGTGTTGCGCTCAACCGTGCTTTCCCGCATTAACGGCCTCGCCCTGCTCCGTTAACGAGCGCTTCCAACTGATTGATATCGCTGATGACCGTGAAAGCGCCGAAACCGCGCAGTATGTCGGCAATTTCAACGTGACGCGGGTTGTGCGGCGTTGACACTCCAATGAAAGGGATGCCCGCTGCTTGAGCGCTCCGCGCATCATCAACCGTATCGCCCAGATACCAAATATTTTCATTCGGATATTGACTTTGAATCAAGAGAAGGCCGTCCGGCGCCGGCTTGGGGTTCGGGACAGAATCATCCGTTACCAGCGGTTCGAACCGGATATCAGCGGCGTAGCGGTTCAGCGTAATATCTGCTTCGAACTTGGCGCGTCCCGTAAAAATGGCCAGCGCAGCTTTCTTGTTTAAACGCTGCAATAAGCCCGGATTCGGCAGCCATTTTTCCTTCTGGATCAAGCCGTTTCCATTGTCGCCCAGAAAAACCCCGTTGAAGTATTCGACTACTTCCGCGTAGTCGACATTTTTGCCACGATCCGCAATGAGGCGCTGCGAAAGAAGCCAATCATTGTTCCAGCCGCCCGCGTTCTTAAAATCCTGAATCAGATCGTGCGAGACCCACTCTCCCGTAAAGTGCTTCACAGTTTCGCGAATGGCTTCCCGATAGGATTCCGAGACTTCGACCAGCACTCCATCCATGTCGAACACGAGAACGTCGGGGGCTTTGTTGTGGTTTACCAAATCCGCTCCAGTTCATCGAGAAAGCGCTGCGCCTGATCGCGTGTTCCGGCAGTGACCCGCAGATAGCCGGGCAGTTCGTAGCTGCGGTCGCGCACTAAAATGCCGTGGTTTCTCAGTTCGTCCCGAATCGCAATGGCTCGTTCGCCCACTTGAAACAGCACAAAATTCGCTTGGCTCTTGATATAAGGAATTTTCAGGCGCTCGAAACCCACATACAGCAGCTCGCGCGCGGTGAGAACTTCGAGAACGTAATCTTCTACGAATTTCTCGTCCTGCACGGCAATGCGGGCCGCCATCGCCGCCAGAGCATTGACGCTGTAAGGAGACTGTGCTTTCCGCAGATGACCCATGTTGGCTGCTTGCGAAAACAGGCAGCCGCAGCGCATGGCCGCCATGCCGTAGGTCTTGGAAAATGTCCGGCTCACGAAAAGGTTAGGGTACTTGCCTAACAATGGCAGCAGGGTGATGCCGCTGAACTCGTAATAAGCCTCATCCACCAGCACAGCGGTGCCGGAAGCTTTCTTCAAAATGCGCTCCAGCGTTGAAACGTTTGTGCCAGTGCCGGTTGGGTTATTTGGATTGCTAATCAGCAAGGCGCGTGTACTGGGAGTAGTTCGCTCCAGCAACTCTTCTGCAGGGAAGGCCAGGGTTTCGGGTCGGTACTCCACTTCTTCCACAACTGCGCCCGCCAGTTGTGCATAAAACCGGTACATTGCATAGGACGGCTTCAGGATGAGCACCTGGTTGCCGTCATCCACATAAGTGTTGATGAGCAGTTGAATGGCTTCATCCGTGCCGTTCGTTAGTGTCAGTTCGTCTTCATCAACGCCGAAGTGCAGAGCCAGATCCTGGAGAGCGTGCTCATATTCGGGATAGATGCTGAGATCCGCCGCCGTTAAATAACGTTTGATGAAGTCGAGCACATTCGGAGGCGCGCCCACCGTATTCTCGTTAAAATCGAGGCGAAGCTTATTGCGCCGCCCACCCGAAGGCGGATGGTAAGGAGCCATGCGGAGCACAGCATCGCGCGGCGTTAACGTTTGTTCCCGGCGTTTTTCGTCTTGCAAGTTAGTGTTGATTTCGGTTGTTAAATCAGGGAGCAGATCGAACCTCCACAGCGCGGGCGTGCGCCTCCAAACCTTCTGCACGGGCCAGCGTGGTGATAGCGGGAGTCAGGTCTTTCAGGGCCGAAGGGGAAAGCTCCTGAATCGCAATGACCTTGACGAAATCAGCAGCCGACAATCCGCCGCGTAAACGCGCCGCGCCGCCGGTAGGCAAGACGTGACTTGGACCGGCAGCGTAGTCACCGGCGGACTCCGGCGAATTTTGCCCAAGAAAAACGGTCCCGGCATTTTGGATTCCCGGCAGTAAGGATGGATCATACAAGCTGAGGTGTTCCGGCGCCAATGTATTAGAGATAGCGACAGCCATTTCCATGGTGGGGACAACGAAGATTCCGCTTGTATTGTCAATTGCTTGCCGCGCCACGTCGCGCGTAGGCAAAGTTTCGAGCTGTCGTTCAAGTTCCGCGCTCACAGCTTCGGCCAGGGCGCGTGAGGTGGTTATCAATATCGCGCTGGCCGTCACATCGTGTTCCGCTTGCGCCAGCATGTCGGCGGCAATAATCTTCGGATCGCCATCCGCTGCTAAAATCATGATCTCCGTTGGCCCGGCAACAAAATCAATTCCGACTTCGCCGGCTAACAACTTTTTTGCCGCAGCAACGTAAGCGTTGCCGGGGCCGACAATTCGGTCCACCCGTGTAATCGTTTGGGTGCCGAGAGCCATAGCAGCGATGGCTTGCGCGCCGCCTACGCGGTAAACTTCCTCAATCCCAAGCATGTGCGCACACCCCAGGATTTCCTTCGAGGGACGCGGGGATGTCACACAGATTCGGGGCACTCCCGCTGTCTGCGCCAGTACCGCAGTCATCAGCAAGGTCGAAGGCAGCGGATAACGCCCGGAAGGAACATAACAGCCCACAGCAGCGAGCGGCCGGACGATCCAGCCCAATTTGCGGCCCGGTGAAAACTCTTCAAAGCACTCACGCGGCAACTGGCGCTGTGCGAACTCACGGATATTTGCGACGGCTATCTCTGCGGCTTCCCGCATGGCGGGAGACAGACTTTCCGCCATGTTAGCCAGTTCGCTTTGAGGCACTCGCAACGGCAGTTCGCCCAAGTCATCGAAGCGTTTTGCATAACGGAGCAGCGCTTCATCTTTCTCTCGACGCACAGCTTCGATAATGGGTTTAACTGTTTCTTCAATAGCATTGTCGGTGCGCTCGCGCTCCGCATTGAAGATCCAAAGCCCATCTGATTTAGCATCGGGAACCAGCTCGTGAAAATCGACAATTCGAATCATGCGCGCCTACATCACAATTTTGTTGAGCGGATATTCCACAATGCCCTGCGCTCCGGCTTCTTTGAGCCGTGGAATGATGCTGCGCACCGTGTGTTCTTCCAGGATCGTGTTCACCGCTACCCAATCTTCGTCGCTTAATTGGGAGATCGTCGGATTTTTTAGCGCCGGTAAAGCGCCCAGAACCGCCGACAAGTCAGCTTTTTGCACGTTCATCATCAGCCCGACTTTGCCCAGCGCATTCATGGCGCCTTCCAGCAGGAGCTTGATGTCTTCGAGCTTGCGCCGCTTCCAGTTATCCGCCCAGGCATCGTGATTCGCAATGAGCTGCGTATTGGATTCCAGCACGGTTTCTAGAATCCGCAGTTTGTTAGCACGCAGGGAAGATCCGGTTTCCGTCACTTCCACAATGGCGTCGGCCAGCACCGGCGGCTTTACTTCCGTAGCGCCCCAGCTAAACTCAACTCTCGCCCGCACACCGCGACTGGCTAAGTAACGCTCCGTGGTGGCGACCAGTTCCGTTGCAATGATTTTGCCCTGCAAGTCTTCCACTTTTTGGAACGGCGACCCTTCCGGAGCAGCCAGCACCCAGCGCACCTTTCCAAAACTCTGCTTGGCATAGATCAAGTCGGCAACGGTTTGGACTTCGGCTTCGTTCTCCTCTACCCAGTCGCGCCCGGTTAGTCCCGCATCCAGTACGCCGTCCTCCACATAGCGTGCCATTTCCTGCGCGCGAATCAGCATGCACTCAATTTCTGGATCGTCAACGGCAGGAAAGTAGCTGCGGCTGCTCGTCGTAATCGTAAAACCGGCGCGGCGGAACAGATCAATCGTGGCGTTCTCCAGGCTGCCTTTCGGGATGCCCAGCTTCAGTTTCACTGACGGACCCCGTAAACCGCATCCGGCTCATAAACTTTCGGCTCCGTTTGCTTCCATTGTCCGTCCTGCCACGTTCGGTAGAAGCAACTCTCAAACCCGTTATGGCACACGCCCGGCCCAATTGGTTCAGCTTCCACCAGCAAAGCATCGCCGTCGCAATCGGTCGCAATTGATTTCAGCAGAAGGTAGTGTCCCGAACTCTCGCCTTTCGTCCAAAGCTTTTGGCGCGACCGGCTGAAAAACGTCACGTGTCCGCTACGAAGCGTTTTATCCAACGCTTCACGATTCATGTAGCCGACCATCAGCACGCGATGCGTTCTCGCGTCCTGCACTACCGCCGTTAGTAAGCCGCCTTGTTTATCAAAGTCCAGAAGTTCACTCATGTGCGTTCTCGGAATGAAAAAGCCCGCCGAAAGCTGGCGGGCCGCTTGCATTTCTGATGAAAGGTATGGAATGCAGCCCCGCCGTTACGACACCACAGAACGGTGATGAATGTGGCGATGAGCTTTACCGATCACAAACCGCAGTATAACAAGCGAGACCCTTACGAACCGTACTTTGACCACCGCCACGGATTTCCAGAACAAAATTGACCTAAAATGGTTCGAGGAAAGTTTGTGGAAATGCTGTTCAAGCGCCTGCCCCGGAGTATTGCCCTGCGGGATGTGGTGTTGTGGAACTTTCAACTTTCTCCATATTTACTCTTGAATTCTTTGTCCGTCCGGCGTTAAGTTTAGCGAGTCACCTTTTCTATGGCTGCACGTGATCTTACTCTCGATCAGGCTCTCCCCGACAATCTGGATGCCGAGCGTTTCATTCTAGGCGCCATCATGAGCAGTGAGTCGGCTTACCTTCAGGTAGCAGGCGCGCTCTCGGCGGAAGACTTCAGCTTGGAGAAACACAAGCGCATCTTCCTGCGCATGAGTGATTTGCATGAGCGCGGCGACAAAATCGACCGCGTCACGCTTGCCAATGAGCTGATGAAGCAGGGGCAACTCCAATCCGTTGACGGGTTAAGCTACCTGGTTTCGCTCGACGACGGCTTGCCGCAGCTTTTCAACCTGGAAAGCTATGTCGGAATCGTCAAGGAGAAAGCTCTTCTTCGCCGCATCATCAGCGTCTCGCAGGACGCCATCAATCGCTGCCTCACCGCCGAAGGGGAAGCGCAGCAGATCCTTGGGGCGGTAGAAGACGCTTTGATAAAGCTGGGCGACTCGACATCAAACAGCACGCTGCTCAACCCGGCGCAAATCATCACGGAGTACGAAGGCGGCATCAACGCCTTTCTCGACACCAGCAAGCGACTCAAGGGCATCAGCACCGGCTTTTTGAAGTTTGACGAACTGACAGGCGGCCTGCGGGAAGGCGATCTTTTCATCCTAGCCGCACGTCCGGCCATGGGGAAAGCGCAACCGCTTCATGCCCCGGTTAAAACTCTATGTGGTTGGAAACCAATTGGTGAATTGGCGCTTGGCGATAGTATCGCTTCGGTTGATGGTGAGCCGTCCGTTGTGACCGGCGTATTTCCTCAGGGCAAGAAAAAGATTTACAAGATTACTTTCAGTGATGGGCGTAGCACTGAATGTTGTGGCGAACACCTTTGGAAAGTACAATATCGCCATTGGGATGGTGGCAATAGAACCATTACGACCGAGAAAATCGCAGAGCTTCTAACGAAGCAACGGTATCAGTCCAGGTTAAGTATTCCTTTGACCTCAGGGGAATTTGGCGCGCAAGAACCGCCCTTATCACCATGGCTGCTTGGTTACCTCATTGGGGACGGGAGCTTTTGCCGTGGTCAGTTGTCGGTTACTGCGGCAGACCGTGAAATCATAGATCGATTAAAAACAGAGCTTGCAGCGTACAATTGCAAGCTAACTCCGCAAAGCGACATCGATTATCGGATTTCTATGATCGAGAAGCCTGCTCCACCTACGCCCTATGTCGGGGGAGAGCAGAGGCGTAGGTTGACCGTAGCTGAAAGAGAGGAACTATGCCAGGAGCATGAAAGTAATGTTTCCATAGCTGCTCTCGGCACCGAGTTTTCTGCCCGAAACTATCGAGTTGTCAATCCGTTTGTAAATCTTCTACAATCCCTCGGGTTGTACGGACTTCCATCACAAGAAAAATTCATTCCAACCTGTTATTTCGAGACTTCCAGGGAAACGCGGTTGGAACTGCTGCGCGGTCTCATGGATAGTGACGGAACGGCTGAAAAGTTTGGCGCTGTCACGTTTTCGACCAGCAGCGAACGATTAGCGCGGGATGTTCAGTATCTAGTCCGGTCTATAGGTGGCATATCGAGAATCGCAAAACGCTCAAAAGGCTTCACTTATCGCGGGGAGAAGAAACTTGGACTTCCCGCTAATATCGTGAGCGTGGTAATGAATGATCCATCCGATGCGTTCTGGCTGGAAAGAAAAAAATGCCGAGCGGTTCGAGCAACCAAAAACAGGCCACGTCTCCGTATCGTAAGCGTAGAGCCGGTTGGCGATGCCGAAGCAGTCTGCATCTCGGTTTCCCATCCGAGCCGCTTGTACATAACAAATGATTTCATTGTCACCCATAACACTGCTCTTGCGCTGAACATCGCGCAGCATGTTGCGACCAGTTCCGCTAACGCAAAAGCTGTAGCGGTCTTTTCGCTGGAAATGTCGAAGGAATCACTGCTCACGCGTATGTTATGCGCCTCCGCCCGCGTGGACCAGCAGCGTTTCCGCGCCGGCTACTTGAGCGCGGATGAGCGGCGCTTGCTGCAGGAAGCGATGTACCGGATTGTGGAAGCGCCTTTGTATCTCGACGACACGGCAGGAACCAATTTGATGGAAGTTCACTCCAAATTACGCCGGTTGCAGGCGGAGCAGGATCTTGGATTGGTGGTCATCGACTACTTGCAGTTGATGCAAGGGCGAGGCCGGTTTGAAAATCGCGTGCAAGAAATCAGTTCGCTTTCGCGCGGGCTCAAGCTCATGTCGAAAGAGCTTCGCGTGCCTTTTCTGGTGCTGTCCCAGCTCAGCCGCGCGCCCGAATCAAGACCCGGCGATCATCGGCCCATGCTGAGCGATCTCAGAGAGAGCGGCAGCATTGAACAGGACGCCGATATGGTCGGCTTCATTTTCCGGGAAGAAGTTTACCGGCCCGATAAAGAGAGCCTCAAGGGTATGGCTGAATTAATTTTGGCGAAACAGCGCAATGGCCCGACCGGCCGCGTGAAGCTGGCGTTCTTAAATCGCTTTACCAAGTTTGAAAATCTCGCTACGGACACGGGCGATGACGAACCGCCATTTAATGAATAAGCGGCGCAACGCTAAAATCGCAGGCAGATCTTCCCGAAGTGGCTCTGGCTTTCCATATGGCGCAGAGCCTCTTTATACTCTGTCCAGGCAAATGTCCGATCGATGACCGGCTTGATCGCGTGCAGTTCAATTACACGGTTCAGGCGCTCAAACATGAGCCGCGACCCGACGTAAATGCCTTGCACGCGAACGCTGTTCATCAAAATATCGCGCGGCGTTACGTTCGGCTCCGCGCCGCTCAGTGCGCCGATCACGCTGATCGCTCCGCCCGTCCGAACGGCTTTCAGCGAGTGCGGCAACGTATCGCTGCCGCCTACTTCCACCACGTGATCAACACCCGCACCGCCCGTTAATCTGCGGACTTCGCTTTCCCAATCCGGATGATGTTTATAGTTAATTGTCTCGCGAGCGCCCAGGGAGCGCGCCCTTTCGAGTTTCTCGTCGCTGCTGGAAGTGATGATGATCCGCAAGCCCGCCGCTTTGGCAAGTTGCAGCGCAAAGATTGAAACGCCGCCGGTTCCCTGCAGCAAAACCGTGTCTCCTGGCACGCTGGGCGTGTGCTCGAACAGCGCATGCCATGCTGTTACAGCCGCGCACGGCAAAGCCGCCGCTTCTTCATCGGTAAGCGAAGCAGGCGCCGCAACCAGTCCGTCTTCCGAAAACAGCTTATATTCGTGCAAAATGCCGTCAATTGAGCCACCCAGGGCAGAACCGGCCTTCTCACGCGTGATCGGGCCTTCGATCCATTTCTGCATAAAGCAACCGGCGACTCGGTCGCCCTTTTTAAAACGGGTCACGCCGGAGCCGACGCTTTCCACAATCCCCACTCCATCGGAAAGCGGGACCATTGGACGCCGCATGCGGGGGTTGTACGTGCCCTTGACAACCATGAGGTCGCGATAGTTCAGTGAGGCAGCGGTCATCTTGACCAGCACATGACCGGGCGAAACGCCCGGTGTTTCCCGCTCCACGAGGGCCAGATTGTCAATTCCGAACTCTTGTATCTCAAACGCCTTCACGGCTCACTCCCCTTGTAAACTCCTTCAGCTCTTCAAATTTCCGCCGCGCCGCGCCGCTGTCAATTGACTCAACGGCTGCGACAACCGCGCCTTTCAGATCGTCAAACCGCTGCGCCAGCAGCAGGGCAGCCGCCGCATTGGCCACAACAAGATCGCGCCGCGCTCCGGGTTCACCGCCTAAAATGGCATGAAAAGTAGCCGCGTTCGCTTCCGGCCCGTCGCCCTTTAACTCTTCGGGCGCGGCTGGCGGAAGGCCGAAATCCGCAGGCGACCACCGCCCTTTCTGAACACTCCCATTTTCCACCTGAAAGACAGTTGTGTAGGTGGTGGTTGTGATCTCGTCCAATCCATCCGCGCCATGCACGACATAGGCGCGCTCAATTCCCAAGCGAGCCGCAGCCTGCGCGAGCATCTCCGCCGCGCGCACCGAAAAGGCTCCGATTAATTGCATGCGGGCGCGTACCGGATTTGTCAGCGGCCCTAATAGATTAAATGCCGTTCTGCCTTTCAGCAGCAAACGCGCTTCTTGCGCATGCTTCACGGCAGGATGCAGGGTCGGAGCATACAGAAAGCCGATACCAACCTGCCGGATGCATTCAGCTACTTGCTCCGATGAAAGATGGATCGGGATTCCGAGCTGCTCCAGCAAGTCCGAACTGCCGCATTGACTGGAAATCTTCCGGTTTCCATGCTTGGCAACGCGCAGTCCGGCACCCGCTACAACGAATGCAGTGACCGTTGAAACGTTGAAGGTGCAAGCGCCGTCGCCGCCGGTTCCGCACGTGTCCAGCAATGGGTCTTTCGTTTGGTCAAGATCAAGGGGATTGCTTAGATCACGAATAGCGCCGGCAAACCCTACCAGTTCAGCAATGGTCTCGCCTTTTCGCCGGAGGAAATGCAACACGTCTGCAATCTCTTCCGTGTTCATCTCGCCCGACAGCATACGGCGCATCAGGCCGTAAGCTTCCGCTTGCGAAAGATGAACAAAGTTGCGGAAGGGAAGATGTGGAATATGTGAAGAACTCATTGGTTGAACATGGTGGGAAGAAATGACTTCAGAAATCATGGACGCTTTGTAATCAGAGATGCTCCCAGCCAAACGCCTGCATACCCCAGGACCACGCTGCCGACCAGGTAAGCCAGCGCAGTAAAATGATGTCCGCCGCGAGTTGCAAGATACCCATCGTATTCAAAACTCGAAAATGTAGTATAGCCGCCTAAAAAGCCTACCACTCCCGCTAGCTGCCAGTAGGGAGACAAGCGAAGCCGTTCAACAAACAAGGTCATCAGGACACCAATCAAAAACGATCCAGTGATGTTCACAAAAAAGGTGCCCAGGCCGAAGTTCCAGTTAGGGAAATGCTGGGTGAACGCTCTTCCCACAAGGTACCGTGTGAGCGAACCCGCCCCTCCGCCTATCAATACACACAAGTAACGATCCATTCCGGTGAACTCCTTTATTGTGAAGCATCGGTGTTCGTTACTCTAGTTGGTTAGAGGTTTTCAACGTGCTAGTCGTCATGAAAGCGCAGGCAACGTCTGCCGATATCGCCAAGGTATGTGAACGCATTGAGTTCTTAGGCTTTAAGCCGCACATCATCCCCGGCGAGCAGCGCACCGCCATCGGGATTACCGGAAATAATGGGCCGGTAGACCCGGCCGAGTTCGAGGATCTTTCCGGCGTTGCCGAGGCGATTCGCGTTTCCAAGGCGTACAAGCTGGTCAGCCGGGAAACCAAGCCGGGCAACACCGTTGTACATGTGAACGGCGTACCCGTGGGCGGCGACGAAATTGTCCTTTGCGGCGGCCCCTGCGCGGTGGAAAGCCGCCAGCAGATTAGGGAATCGGCTTATGCCGTCAAAGCCGGAGGCGGGCAACTGCTGCGCGGCGGAGCATATAAGCCTCGCACGTCGCCCTATTCCTTCCAGGGCTTGGGCGAAGAGGGGCTGCGGTATCTTGCCGAAGTTCGAGAAGAAACCGGACTGGGAATCGTCACTGAAGCCGTTGATATCGAGACGTTCGACCTGGTCGAGCGTTATGCCGATTGCCTGCAGATCGGCGCGCGCAATATGCAGAACTTCTCTTTATTGCGCCGCGCCGGACG
>CAXTWT010000085.1:0-16002 GCA_964247955.1 uncultured Bryobacteraceae bacterium | reverse complement strand
ATCAAAGCAAATTACCGTGACCGCTATCACGCTATTTCATATGCGATTGCCCTGTACCAACTAATGATTCGGCTGACAGTTAAGCCGGTGCCTGCAATCTTTGGACGTCCTCCACGAATCGCAGGGTCTTGATCGATCAGCGTACCGATATCAACAACGGCAATCACGGATTTATTTTAACGTTGTTGGCTTGTTACTTTAAACCTTCCGGCAGCGCGAACGCCACGTAAGTTCCCTGTATCTTGTCCTGGGCTGCAGGACGGAGTTCCGATTGCGCTGCCGCGCACACCACCAAGTACTCCCGCCCGTTGCTTTCGTACACCGCCGGAATGCCTTCCAGCCCGGCATCCAACTCGGCTTCCCAAAGCACCTTCCCTGTTTGCTTATCGAGAGCGCGTACTTTTCGGTCCCGCGTCCCCGTGAAAATTAATCCGCCCGCCGTCACCACCGGACCCACCTTGGGGAAATGAACGCCCGTATCTTTGAAGCCCTTCGCTGCCAGTTGCGGCACCTCCCCTAACGGAATTTTCCACTGGATCGATCCTTCGTTCAGGTCATAAGCGGTAAGCGAGGTCCAGGGCGGAGTAATCGGTGAGAACCCGGCGCTCGTAATCATGAAGCCAAATTCGCTGTAGTAACGCACCGGCTCCGACCACTCGCGTCGTTCGAGCTTTAACATTGCCGGAAGGTCTTTCGACACAACATACAGCGTTCCCTTCGCAGGATCAACCGCCGCCCCGCCCCAGTTCGCTCCGCCGTTATTCCCCGGCATCTGCACGGTGTTCCGCACTCCCGGCGGCGTGAACATTCCCTCATTGCGGGCACCTTGGATCTTCTCGCGAAAACGCTCGCGCTCTCCCTCATCCATGAATGAGTTCAAGTCGTCCGCCGTAAACTTCTGCCGCGCAAAAGGCGGAGGTTTTAATGGAAACGGCTGCGTCGGCCATGTTTCCTCTCCCGGCATGTCGGAATGCGGCACGGGCCGCTCCTCAATGGGCCAGAGCGGTTCGCCGGTGACGCGGTCAAACACCCAAACAAATCCTTCCTTGCCGACCTGCGCGACCGCATCCACGCGCTTCCCGTTGTGCAGAACCGTTAACAGTTTGGGAGCGGTTGGATTATCGTAATCCCAAATGTCGTGATGAACCATTTGGAAATGCCAAAGCCGCTTCCCGGTTCGAGCGTCGAGCGCCAGCAGGCAATCGCCGAAAAGGTTCATGCCTTTCCGGTCAACACCGTAAAAGTTGTACTTGGGGCTGGCAGTTGGAATGTAAACAATGCCGCGCTTGGCGTCCAAAGAAAGCTCGCTCCAGCTATTCGCGCCGCCGGTGGTTTTCCACGCATCCGGAGGCCAGGTCTCATACCCGAACTCGCCCGGATGCGGAATCGTGTGAAACGTCCAAGCCTGCTTGCCGGTGCGGACATCGAAAGCGCGAACATCGCCGGGACCGGACCCATAGCCTTGATTCGTCGCGGAACCGAGAATCAGCAGATCTTCAAAGACCCGTCCCGGCGTTGTGGATTGAACCAGGATCAGCTTTTGGGGATCGCGGCCCAGCCCTTCTTTCAGATCAACCCGGCCACGGTTGCCGAACGAGGGAATTGATTCGCCTGTTCGCGCATCAATCGCTTGCAGAAAGTTGTTACTGGCAAACAGCAATCGCCGGTCTTTGCCGTCCTTGCTTTCCCAATAGTTGATGCCGCGATTGGTAATCAGCTTCGTACCCGAGTCGGTCGCGTGAACCCAAACTTCTTTTCCGGCCGCAGCATCCAAAGCAACAATCGAGTTGTTCTTGGCAAGAACATACACGAGCCCACTTGCCATCAGCGGATTGAACGAGTACTTATTGCTGTCTCCGGTCGGGTAGGTCCAGGCAATCTTCAGTTTTTGAACGTTCGAGCGGTTGATCTGTTTGAGCGCGGAGTACTGGGCGGAATCCGCTCCGCCGCCGTAATCGTTCCAATTGGCGTGCGTTTGTCCATTGGCGACGGCTAAACAGCCCAACAAGGCGCATAAAAATCGTTGCATTTACCGGGCCGGCACCGAAACTGTGATGTTGCGGAACTTCAAGCCGCCCGTATGGTCGCCCTGAATGTAGAACGGTCCCGGCTCTCCCTCGTTCGCGTCCAGAGCGCCGCCGGTAATGCCTTCGATCTCCCTTTGATCAATCGTGGTCACTCCGTTACGGACCACCGCAACCGTGCGTCCCACCAGAGTCACATCAAAGGTTTCCCACTCTCCCGGCTTGCGCGGCAACTCACGGCTGGGCGCGAGCCGCCCATAGATTGATCCCATGGAGCGCTCTGGTGGTTCCTTAACGCTGGTTTCATATTCCAGTTGCAGTTCATAGCGGCCCCGCAGGTAAAAACCGCTGTTCGCGGGTTGGGGGCAATTGACTTCAAAGTGCAGCTTGAAATCATCAAACTTGCGGATCGTTTTCAGGTTCGCTCCATGAGCTTCGTTCACGAGAAGACCATCTTTCACCACCCAATGGTTGTTTGCGGTGTCTCCTACCGGCTCCCACCCGTTCAAATCCGCTCCATCAAACAGCGGCTCCGGTTTCGCCCAAGCCGCAGGAGCGCTGCGCTTCAAATCTGGAGCGCGTACGCCCGTCAACGCAACCGTCGTGTCGCCTTGTTTTTGCGTGCCGACGAGTTGTCCGTCCTTGGCATCCAGTTCCCAGGTCATCGCCGGACGACGATTCGTAGCGGGGGCAATCGGAAGGCTGAGATGCGAACCAGTAACGGTAAAATCCTGTACCGAGTGTACATGCCCGCCGATCGGCTGAAACCAGATCTCCAGGCCATTGCCTTTTTCCTTCACTCCCAACCAACTGGCTTTGTTCTCACCCACATTAAAGTCCCATCGGCCCACAAACAGGCTGGATTGCGCCTGGGCCATCACAGGCATCAGAAACAACGGCAACAACGAAAGACACATGCCACGGTGCATGTTGGCAGTCTAATACACCGCCGGTAATTTTTCGCTGATGGTACTCGCAGCCTTCCGTCGCGCCCACCACCAGTTTACCGTGGCAATTGCTGCTGTTACGCTCATCAGCAGAATTTGCCGGAACTCAAGCTGAGACAGCAAAGCAAGGGAGATAGCAATGCCTACCACAGCAAACACCGGTCCGAAAGGCACACGCAAGGCGGGTGCTTGGGGCTGCGTCTGCCGCAAGCGGATCAGCGCCGCGCAAGTCACGGAGTAAAAGATCATGATCGAACCCGCCGTGAGCGCAATCACCCACAGAAAGGTTCCCGTTAGCGCCAGGAGAGTGACGGCCAACGCGTACAATAAAACACCAATCGTGGGAGTGCCAAAGCGGGGATGCAGATTTCCCAAAAACGCCGGGCAATCCCCTTGCGCCGCCAACGAGATAAACAGTCGCGGCGTGTTAAAGAACGCCCCTGAAATCCAGCCGTAGGTTGAGATCATCACGGCAACCGCTACAAAGGAAGCGCCGCTATGCCCGATTAATTGGGAAGCGGCATCGGCCAAAGGATGATCTGTCGGGGTTGTGCCCACAAGGGACACAGTAATAAGTTGCACCAACGTATACACCAGTGCGCAGATGAGCAGGCCCGCGCCTAAAGCAAAAGGAACTGTGCGGCGCGGCTCCCTGACTTCTCCCGTCGGCACCAGTGCGTCCTCATAGCCGCTATAGGAGTAAACCAACAGCAGCAGAGCCTGTAGCCAAGCATGCGGGCCGGGGCGCACGGCGGGCGCAGGAGAATGAGGCGTTTCATGACCCCCATGCAGCAATCCAAGCACGATCACCAGCCCCAAGGGCAGCAGCTTCGCTACCGTCAACAGCAGGCTCAGGTTTACGCCTTCCCGCACTCCCCGGTAGTTTGCCGCCGTCGGCACCGAGATCAGCAGAATGAGTACAACGACGCGCAGGGAGCCGTGTGTGACGGCAGGAAAAAACGTTCCGAGATAGTTCAGAAACAAGTTCGCTCCCGCTGCGCTTGCGCCGGTAATCACCAGCAGCCAGAACCATCCGACCTGCAGGCCGACAAACCTTCCAAACACCGTACGGGCGTAGAGATACATTCCACCCGGCTCTGAAAACTGCGACGCTACTTCCGCTACCGGAAGCATAATCGTAGCCATGGCGAGAGCCGCGACGATCATCGCGAACGGACTGGCGCGGCCCAGCAGCCGGATCACTTCCGAAGGCAAGCCGTAAATGGCGCTGCCGATAATGCAGTTGATTACCAGCGCGGTCATCGTCCAGCGCCCAATGGAGCGTACAATAGCCATGAATCGGGGATGCTCAGCTTCATGGTACTGAGCCAAATTTTCATCTACCCCATTAAATCCGCCCGAGGCGTTACGGTCAGCGAGACTCCCGTGTGTACGAGCGGACCGCTTCAGGACCGGCGCTGGATGCTGGTAGACCGCGACGGGCTGTTTCTGTCGCAGCGACGGCTGCCGCAAATGGCCCTGCTGTCTCCGCGCTTTGATGACAGCGATCTCGTAGTCGAAGCGCCGGGCATGCCGCCGCTCCTCATTCGACGCTGGTCCGGGGAAGGCGATTGGCTTCCGGTCCGGTTATGGCAGGACTGCTTGCGGCTTCCGCACCCGAATTCCGAATACAGCGAATGGTTCAGTTCTTTCCTCCATTATCCTTGCCGTCTCGTGCATCTGCCGTCGATAGTGACGCGGCCTGTCGAACCGCCATTTCACAGTTCCGAGTGGAGCGTGAGTTTGGCCGACGGCTACCCGCTGCTTCTTCTTTCGCAAGCGTCGCTTGATGGCCTGAATCAACGCTTACGTATGCCGGTCGGCATCGAACGCTTTCGCCCGAATTTGGTAATCACGGGTGCAGCGGCCCATGAAGAAGACGGGTGGCGTCGGTTGCGCATCGGCGACGTGGAACTCGCCGTGGTCAAAGCATGCGCCCGCTGTTCGGTTGTGCTTGTCCATCCCGACACCGGGGAGCGCGGGGTCGAGCCACTACAAACTTTGGCCCGTTATCGAAGAAACCCGCACAAGGTATTTTTCGCCCAGAATGCGCTGGTGACTACGCCCGGTCTGCTGCAAACTGGTTCGGCTGTTGAGATCCTGGAAACGGCTAACTGATAGCATGATCCCCATGCTGAAACTGCTCTCGCTCACCCTCGCCGTTATCACGGCTGCTTCCGCCGCTGATCTGCCCACCAAGAAGACTTTGAACCTGGCTGCCATTAAAACCATGGTCGCCGCCGCTGAAGCGGAAGCCGCGAAGCGCAATGTGGAAGTCTCGCTTTGCATCGTAGACGAAAGCGGCAATCTGCTGTTCTTCCAGAAAGCCGACCGCGCGCCTCTCAACACTATCCAATTTGCTCAAAAGAAAGCAAGGCACTCCGCCGCTTACAAAGCCCCTTCAAAGAACGGAGCGGACGCAGTGAAGAAAGGCAATCTAGAAGTGCTCGCCTATCCCGATTTCTTCCCCAATCAAGGCGGTTTGCCGATTCAAGTAGACGGCCAGACCATTGGAGCGATTGCCGCCAGCGGCGCGAAATCCGAGATTGACGAAGCCGTCGCGCAAGCAGGCTTGGACGCGCTTTTAAAGCCGTAAGTCGGCAGTGACCTCAGAGAGCGCGCGATACGGATTCGCGCTTCTCGATAGTTTTCGTCTTCTTCAAAATTAATCGAGCGGTTCGCACAATCAGAATCGCTGCGAATGGCGCAATCCAGACATGACGCGGATCGACAAAAGACGCGGAAACGGTAGCCGTCGTTAGAATTAGACACATCGACCCCAAACGGAAACGAGTCCGCTGCCAGTCGGTATCCGGCATGATCTGCTTTCGATGAATGGCGATTTCGAGCTGCAAAGTCAGCACTAAAATAATGGCAAGCGGAACTGCAAAATAGATCGAAGTGGCTAGAGAAGTTCGGAGGTAGTGTCCCCAGAGCGAAGTAGAAAAAGGCAAAACCGAGACGAGCGCCAGAAAGAGAAAAGTGAGAACCAAAGTTTCTTTCGAAATTTTCGCGAGCGCGTGGAGTACTCTGTGCTGGTCTACCCAGAAGATAGAGGCCAGCAAGAAGGTGATCGCAAAGCTGACCCAACTGGGCGCATCCTTAGCTAGTTCTGCCGCCAGTTGATCCGGAGGCACGCCGACCGGAGCCTTAATCTCCAAAATCAGCAAAGTCATGACGATAGCAAACAAAGCGTCGCTCAGCGCCTCGATACGCGTTTTTCCAACCATGGCAAAGTCGTCCTATTATGGCCTAAGGACGCCATGCTTTAAAACTCCACGCGCCAATGCCCTCCGTCGTCAGTCGTCACCCAGGAACCGCCCCCTTGCGTTTTCAACCTAACGACCTTCTTATCGTTCACATCGATCCGAGTGATCGCGTCTCGTAGTCGCCTTCCGTTATCCGCAACAACCACCGGTGTCCAATGCCCACCGTTGTCCACCGAATGAAACAGCGCTCCCTCCGCGCCCCCTGCCCAGATCTCCGGCCCTTCAACAGACAAGGCGTATAACTGGCTGCCGTTATCCACGCGCACGGTTTGCCAGGTCTGGCCTCCGTCCTGTGATCTTTGCACCGTTCCCTCCCTGCCCTCAGCGAGTCTCCACAGGCTTTCGTCGTGCCTGTCCGACGTAACGGCAATTCGAGAACGCCTCGGAGAAACTGCATCGGGTGCGAAGCTCTGCACTTGTTGTTGCGGCAGCAGACCCGCCCTGGGGACAAGGCTCGGCGGAGGCGGAGGAGGCATTGCTTCGGGAACGGCGTCGCTCAGAGCCTCGGAGTTAACCTTCGGACTTGCCGTTCGCATAGAAGGCTTCTTCAGTAGCTTGCGGGAAGGAGGCGCAACCGGCTTCGGCGCTTCCGACGGAGCAGGAGCGGGCGGCGGAGCTTCCATCCCCGGCGCTCTTGTTACGGCGGCAGTGGGCGCAGGCGGGTGCGGCTGACTTTGCCGCAGGAACTCAGGACGCCAAACTACGGCCAACACTAGACACCCTATCGCCACCGCAGCAGCCCAGCGCCATCTCCACCATGCCGCCCCGCGCTGTACATACGGAGAAGGAAGCGCGACCTCGCGGTCATTCTCTGCCGAACTCAACGCTGTCACTTCACGGCATGCCGGGCATTGGGCCAGATGCGCCAGCACGGTCGCTCGTTCGCGCACTGGCAGAGCGCCCTCCGCAAATGCCGCCAGCATATCCGCCTCGGGATGATCCCCCGCTTGCTGCCCTTGCCGCTGAGCCAGCCGGGAAACCACGAATTTGGATAACTTTTCCATACGATCCTTCAACCGACCGCCCGTTAACGAGGGAACGATTCACCCCGCCTTTCTTGCGCTAAACGATTGCTAACGTCCACGCCGATATCGCGAACATCCATTTGTAGGATTTCTTCCGCCGCCCGTTTCGACATCCCGCTGCGGCATAACCCGCTTATAATGCTTTTCCGCAAACCTGTTGTAATCTTCTCCAATCGCCTGCTGATCGTCGATTCATGCAGCCGCAGCGTCCGCCCGATTTCCGCCAGCGTACGGCCATCCAGATAATGCGTCGCCAGCAGAAACTGATCCTCGGCAGGAAGCGCCGCCAGCGCTGCATCCGTCACCTGTTCCACCTGTACCCGTTCGGAAAGGGGAACATCCTGCGCCTCTTCCCCACGCCCTGGAACCTCTAGAGCCTCCTCGAAGCTCACCAGCTTGCGTTCCTTGCGATAGCGATTCACGTATTCCTGCGCCAGCACGGTTCGGAGCCAGCCTTCGAGCGATCCACGGCCCCCATACGAATCCAGCTTGGAGCACCGCCTGCCGCCCTCCACCCGCATCCCGAACAGATCCGCATACACGGAATCCGCCAGTTCCCGCGCCAGTGACTCCTCCCCGGCAATCGCCCCTGCTGCCCGGTACATCTTTTCGCGATACAGCACGAGGAAACGGTCCCAAGCGCGTTCCAGGCCACGGGCGCACCCTCGCGCCAACGCCAAGTCTTCCAGCCGTAATCCATCCAAAAACCGCTCGCGTTCCGTATCGCCACACCCTCCTGTAAAGGTCCGGCGGATTACGTCGTCCAGCATCTCGGCGAACTCCGGGCGAGTCCATCCCAGCTCCGCCGCGCCGCACTTGTCGTAGCGGCTGTCGCTTACCATCTGCCCTCGCGAAAAATTTTTTGCGCCAACCTTGCAAGAAACACCACGGGAACCGTTCTTTTGACGAAAGCATTGCAACAAAGCGTTGCACACAAACCGTTCTGGAGGAGCATTTCATATGAAAAACGATTCACGAAAGAGAAAGGTGCTTGCGTCTGCCCTGGGGCTTGCCGCCTGTTTTGGTTTTGCCGCGCATTCTCTCAGCCAAAACAAAGGCGTCCTCACGCCGCACTATAAGGTTTTGATGCCCGTCAAGCAGCAGAACTTAACCGTGTATCCGGTCATTGCAGACACATCTTTTGACACCAGTTTCTTTCTAACGCTGGAAGAAGGAGTCCGGTCGGGCGGAGTGATTGTCACGGAAGCAGCCGGCCAACCCACGGGTCTGATACGCCCCCGTGTTTCGGACGGCGTGTGGAGAGAACGGCCCTTTCCCGTTCCTCCTGTACAGCGGCATGACAGCGCCCGCGTCAACGAACTGGCTATTGTGAACAACTCCGACCGCCCGCTCGTGCTGCTGGCGGGCGAGATCGTCACCGGCGGCAAGCAGGACCGCGTTGTCGGCAAAGACCGTATTATCCCGGCCCACAGCGCGCCCGTTGCTTTAAGCGTCTTTTGCGTGGAACCGCATCGCTGGACGGAAACGTCCGCTCAGTTCGGCGCTTTGCGCTCCTCCATGGCTCAACCCAGCGTGCGCGCCAAGGCCATGGTCGATGAAAATCAGGCGGAAGTTTGGAACGAAGTAGCCAAATCGCGGGAAGCATTTGCGGCGGCTGCTCCCGCCCCGGCGCGACGAGCCTTGCAAGCCAACTCGTCTTACGCAGGGGCAATCCAAAACGACGCTGTGCAGCGCCAGCTTGACTCCATTGCCGTTCCCATCCAACAATCCTATGACAAACTTTTCGCCCAGCTTCGCGCCGAAAAGGCTGTGGGCGCAGTGGTGGCGGTAAATGGGGAAATCATCTGGGCCGACGTCTTCGCCAGCCCCGAACTGCTCGAAAAATACTGGCCGAAACTCATTCGCTCCTATGCCGCCGAAGCCATTTCTTTCGGGGTGAAGCCGGCCAGCGCTCCGTTTCCGGCAACACAAGGGGTGGCCCAAAACTTTCTGGATCGTCTCGACGCTCGGCGCGAAACCGTGGAAACCGAACCCGGCCTTTACCGCAACACCGAAATCAAGGGTGAAGATTTCGATGCCTTTGTCATGACGGCCCTGCTGCCCCGCACGGGATTTCCGGTTCATATCGCTAAAATGAAGCATTAATTTCAGCCCCCGGTGTGTTCTCCTGGAAGACAGGAGAACCCCCGTGCGGATCACCGTTTCCCATAACAAGGCAAAAGAAGAAGTCATGCGGGCTGTGGATCGCTCGTTCAACGACCTGTTCCGCAGCACCGGCTCCCTTCCGTTCCAGATCGCCAACGAGAAAAGAAGCTGGAACGGCTCCACGCTGAACTTTTCTTTTGAAGCCAAAGCCGGTTTTCTCAGCACGCCCATTAAAGGTTTTGTCGAAGTCACGGAAAAGGACGTAACCGTGGATGCGGATCTGGGCTTGCTCGAAAAGCTGCTGCCCGCCAAGCAGGCACAAGCCGTTATCGAAGGAAACGTGCGAGGGTTGCTGCGATAGATGAATCTGCGCGCAGCCACCCTCGCCGACCTTCCGACAATTCTTCATCATCGCCGTGAAATGTTCCGCGAAATGGGAGGCCAGTACGAGCGCTACCTCGATCAGTTCGATAGCGCTTCGCAGCAGTATTTTCAGTCGGCGTTGGAAAACGGCTCCTATATTGGGCTTCTGGGCGAGGTTGGCAATGAAATCGTCGCAGGCGGCGGAATTATTATCGCGCCGTGGCCCGGCAGTCCGCTTAACCTCAAACCCCGTCGCGCCTGGATACTCAACATTTACGTTGAGCCTGCCCATCGCCGCAAAGGTTTCGCCCGGACCATTACGGAAGCTCTGATTCACTGGTGTAAGGAGAACGGGTTTCAATCAGTGTCGCTGCACTCCAGCGAGTATGGACGCACTCTGTATGAGAAGCTGGGCTTCCGTCCAACAAACGAAATGAGGCTGAAGTTTTGACGGCAATCTCTGCAAAAGAAGCAGTTTCACTTATCAAACAAACGTACGCCAAATGGAGCGAGCATCAAGCTCCCCGGCTGGGCGCTTCGGTCGCCTTTTACAGTGTTTTGTCGTTTGCTCCTTTGCTGATTCTCATTACGGCTGTGATTGCCCTGGTCTTCGGCCAGCAGAGCGCCCAAGGCGCGCTCATCGACGAGGCCAGGCAGTTGATCGGGGACAAAGGCGCGGAAACTGTTCAATCGCTGCTGAAGAACGCGCAGAAGCCCTCGTCCGGCATCTTCGCCAGCCTGATTGCTTTTGCCACGCTGCTGTTTGGAGCCTCAGGCGTTTTCTCAGAGCTGCAGGACGCGCTGAACGTTATTTGGGAAAGCACGGCGCAAACAGCCTCCGGGTTCCTGGGAATGATCAAGCAGCGGCTTTTTTCATTCGGCATGGTCCTGTCTGTCGGTTTTCTGCTGCTGGTTTCTTTGCTGCTGAGCGCTGCCTTGGCCTACATCGGGCACTCATTCGGCGAGCTGGTGCCGATGCCGCCCGTTATCCTGCAGGCAATTAACTTCATCGTCTCGTTCCTGGTGATCACGGTCCTGTTCGCCTTGATGTTCAAATATGTGCCGTCGGCAAAAGTCCCCTGGCGCAACGTGTTTGTCGGAGCAGTGGGAACAGCGCTTCTTTTCACGGTCGGGAAATTTCTGCTAGGTCTTTATTTGGGAAAGGCGAGCGTCGGATCGACCTACGGCGCGGCAGGATCGCTGGTTGCCGTGATTGTGTGGATTTACTACTCCGCGCAGATTTTCTTTTTCGGTGCCGAATTCACGCATGTTTACGCAACCGCTCAGGCCGGAAACGGAACGGCAGAGCAGGCCGCGCCTGCGCCGCAAACAAAGGAAGGGGAAACGCCCAAAAACGCTACGTCCGCTGTAGCTGTCCCGTCCGCTTTGCCTTCTTACCTGTCGCCCACCGCCAAAACGGAGTCCGAAACCATTCACGATCCGCCTCCGGTCAGCCTTCCTCCATCTCTTCCTGTAGCGCCGCCCGCGTCGAAAGCCAAACTGAGTCTCTTAATAGCTTTAGGACTTGGTTTTGTGCTGGGACAAGTGTTCGCCGCCGGCAAAGGCGCGGGTGCAAAGGAGCGGAGTTAAGTCACTCCCTTTGTTTCAGGCACATCAATGCAAACTGCGCAATGGCGTTATCGTACCGTTCATTCTGCTCCAGCAAACCATAGTGCGCTGAAGGGCTTACTGTTTGTAATTCCGCGTGCGGCATCGTCCGGCGCATATGCTCGCTTGCGCTCGGAAGCGTCGTGGTGTCCTGCTGCCCTACCATGATCAATACGGGAATAGTCACGCGGGGCAGCACCGGCGTGGCGTCCCAATGAAACATTCCCAGGGTGCCGCGAGCAACCACGGATGGCGAGGATTCGTACTGATACCGCGACACAAGATCCACTTGCCCCCGAGTCTCCGATCCGGCAAAAGAGCTGTGCGCATTCATGATGTACGCAGCGCCGTTCTCGTAGCTCAGCCAGTTCATGAAGCGCACGACCGGCGACAAAAAAATCATCGCGTACAGAAGCGGTTCGCCCACAGGCTTCTGAATTGCTTGCGAGAACTCGCTGTTTTTCGTTGTTTTCACCGGGTTTGTATAGCTTGTATCCAGTTGCACGATTCCGGCAATTTGATTGCCGAGGAGGTCCGGATATAAGCGGCAGAAGGTCAGATTGATCATGCCTCCGATGCTGTGTCCGACAAGCACTACGGGTTTTCCGTTGGCGAATGGCAGAACAGAACGAAGGTCCGAAGCCATTTTCTCCAGAGCGAAATTTCTGTTCTCCGGCTGAGCCGATTCGCCTAACCCGGGAAGATCCCATAAGATCAGTCGGAAACGGCCGGACAAGTGCCGCTTCGCGTAATACCACTCTGTGCTGTTCGTGCCCCATCCATGCGTCAGCACCAGCGTAGGAGCATTGGGCGGGCCATATGTCTCAACGTGAATTTCCGTTCCATCGGGCCGCGTTACGGTTTGAACCGTTCCCGTGCGGGTAGCGACGGGTTCATCCTGGCCGACAGGAAACGCAAGCTTCACCATATGACGGCCCGCGAAGCTGATTAACAGAAGAACTGTTCCAAGAAGAAGAGGAGCCAGGATAGGCGAAGATTTTAGCGCTTCTGCGAAAGAAACGGGACCAAGTTCAATGTCAGCTTTCGGATCATGAAGACGATCTCTCCGGCGCGGACGCCGGTAATGCGCCAGTCTGCGGAGAGCGCGGTAGAGAAGAAAAACACCGGCGGCGAGCAAGGCCAAAGAAAGCAAGCCGACGAGCCAACTGAGCAGCAGGGGAATCGGCAGCGTCAGCATGAGGGTGTTCCTGTTTTAAATCGTGTGAGCAAGAAGTGTGTGTCCTTATGGTGGACGCGCCTCCTCCGCTAATGAGTCACACTTGTTTCTCACAGGGGGGCAGCACGCTGTCATAATGGCTAAGAATGAACACGGGCATTCCCAGCTTTGAGCCGGAAGAAGTGGCGCTGTTGGTCAGCGCCGTCGAGAAAGCTTTGGAGCATCTGCGCGAAGCCAATGAAAGGCTAGGCGGCAACGACGCTCAGCTCCTCGAGTATGGCCGCCGCTATGCCGTGGTCCTGCAAAAGCTGAACGCCATTGCGAGCAGTTGAACACTTCCTTACCTTCGGCGGTTCAACAAAAAGAACAGCAGAAGCAGAAGAACGATGCCTCCTAGACCGCCGGGCCAGAGAAACCAGCCGCCTCTGCTGCTGTAACCGCCGCCCACAACAATGCAGGCAGATTCCGCCATTACCAGCAGAAAGGCTAATAAAGCGAGTAGTGTTGCTTGTTTCATTTTGTTCTTCCCCCTTCGATCATGCTCCCGGCGTAAGAAGCATGGCCTTCCACGATTCTTCATCCTGACCAACGCTGAGCCGATGAGCGGCGCGGACCAGCGGCAACCGCAGCAGCCTTGGTTCCCGCTCAATCCGCCCGAGCCACTCGGACTCGGAAAGCTTCATATACTTGAGTCCAGCATCCGCATAGACTTTGCCCTCGCTGTCGAGCAACCCGGTTAATCCAAAGCGATCCACAAATCTCTTGATCTCGCCGGGAGAGATGGGTTTCACTTTCAAATCAATAAACTGAAATTTGATTCCCCGTTCCTTAAAAAACCGCTCGGCGGCGCGGGTCGCCGGCGAATTCTTTATGCCGAAAATCTGAAGGTTCACCATACGGCAGCAAATCTCTAAAGTAGCGCCTTATACAATTGCCACGTGAAGACTGCAAGAAATCTCGTTGGATTAGCGGCGTTAATTATTACGGCAGCGCGGTGGGCGGCTCCGGGGCAAACGGAGGTTGTACAGCGGCTTCAGCCGGAGTTGGATCAACTTCTTCCCGGTGACGCCAAGCTGGAACAGGTCGCAACCGGGCCGGGTTTCAAGTGGACCGAGGGTCCCGTCTGGGTGCCGAAGGGCTTTCTCCTGTTTGCCGAAATTCCCAGCAACAGCATCTACAAATGGTCCCCAAACGGACAGCCAACAATCTTTATGCAGCCCAGCGGCTACACAGGAACAGCGTCCTACGGCGGGCCGGAACCAGGATCGAATGGAATGACCCTGGACGCACAAGGCCGTTTAACCGTGGCGGGCCACGCCCGGCGTTCCGTGTGGCGCATGGAGACCATGGACCAGCAATGGAGTGGGATGTGGGTCAGCGGTCCGAACGAGCAGCATATGCAGAAAAACGGGCCGATTACCGTATTGGCCGCAACTTACCGAGGGAGGCGCCTCAATAGTCCCAACGATCTCGTCTATAAATCGGACGGCTCGCTTTACTTCACGGACCCGCCGTACGGATTGCCGACGCAAAGCGACCATGATCCGGCCAAGCAGTTGCAAGTGAACGGGGTGTATCGTATCGCCAACGCTTCCCAGCATCCGGCGGGAGCGCCGCCGAATCCGGACGATATTCAACTGGTAACAGGAGATTTGCCGAGGCCCAACGGTATTGCTTTTTCGCCGGACGAAAAGTATCTGTACGTCAACAATTCGGAACCGAAGAAGATTTGGATGCGCTATCCGGTGCAGTCGGATGGAACGCTCGGAACAGGAACTGTTTTCTATGACGCAACGGCAGACACCGCGCCCGGAGCGCCGGATGGAATGAAAGTGGACGTTCAGGGAAACATCTACAGCACAGGTCCCGGCGGCATCTGGATCTTCTCGCCCGAAGGCAAGCATCTCGGAACCGTGCGAGTGCCGGAAAGGGCAGGCAATCTCGCTTTCGGCGATGCGGACCGGAAGACGCTCTACATCACCGCATCGAGCCACGTCTATCGAGTGCGCGTGAACGTGCCGGGCCAACCGACCACCGGTAAATAGGTGGGTATGGTCATGCGCCTTTTTCCAATGCTTCCACTCTTGGTCGCACCGCTTGTCACGGCGCAAGAGCTAAAACCATCGATTTCTGCTCAATCGGGGAGCAATCTACCGACAGCTACACCTGAGTCGCAGGGCTACTCTTCAGCGCGCCTGGACGCGCTTCGCGCTTGGCTGCAAACGGGGCCTACCACTGCCATGATGGTCCTTGCAAATGGCAAGGTCATCTTCTCTTACGGCGACGTCACACATGTGAGCAAAATTGCTTCCGTGCGCAAAAGCATCCTTTCTATGCTGATGGGCAAATATGTCATTGCGGGCAAGATCGACACCTCGAAGACTGTTAAGCAATTAGGTCTCGACGACCAGATCCCTTTCACGACGCTGGAGGAAAGGGCGACGCTCGAACAGCTCATGGCGGCCCGCTCCGGCATCTACCGCGACCCGCCGGAAGATGACCTGACACGCCAAGCGCCCATGCGCGGTTCCGTTTATCCAGGTACGGTTTTCGCTTACAACAATTGGGAGTTCGACGCCGCTGGCACGGCCTTTGAAAAACTCACCGGCCAGAACATCTACGATGCCCTGCAAAACGACCTTGCTGTCCCCGTCGGCATGCAGGACTTCCACCGCGAGCGGCAGCACAAAATTCCCTCCCCAGGCTCAGTTCACCCCGAATACGCGATGTTTCTTTCTACCCGCGACATGGCTCGTCTGGGCCTTCTCATGTCGCAAATGGGCACTTGGAACGGCAGGCAGACTATTGACGCTAACTGGATTCGCTACACAACTGATGTCCTGACACCCTGGGAGGAGATGGAGCCAGCCATTATCCGCCAAAAGGGCGACCCTAGCCGTTGGGGCTTCGGCTCCGGCTGGTGGGTCTGGGATGCCAAGGTCTATCCTGGGAACCTGCAAGCCAGCCCATTCCAAGGGGCCTATGAGGCACGCGGTACCGGCGGTCAGTATATTACCGTACTTCCAGCGCGCGGATTGGTGCTGGTACACAAAACAGATATTGATGCCGATCCGGCGGCTAATCTGGAGGACTGGCCAACGATCACTTCTATGGTACTGGCTGCGTGGTGTCCGCATGGGCAGTGTACGACGGAGCCGGGAAAAGGCAAATAAGCGGGCAGCATCGATTACGATCACATCACATTGAGCTTTTCCGGCGTGCGTGGGAAGTCTGCTCAAATGTACTCGGCCCCTAAACCCTGCGCATTCACATTAGCTTGGCGGAACCTTTCACCGCCGCTCCCATAGTTCAGAAATCAGCAGCCCGCCGAAGGCTTTCTTTTGTCGTATTCGCCGAAATCCATGCAGGGCCAAAAGTGCCGGGTAGTCCGGCAGATGATTTGCCCGCAATCCTGTAGACACACGAAAAAACAAATACATTGTTTGATAAAAAAACATACCCCCAAACCGCCAAACCCCGCAA
>CAXTWT010000084.1:0-16046 GCA_964247955.1 uncultured Bryobacteraceae bacterium | reverse complement strand
TTGTTCCAATCAATTCCGATTGTGGAATGAAAGCCAACGTACTCTTCTATTTCACGGAATTGTTTGAGCTTACTGTTCCAGATAATCTAAGGGTATGCAGGGCGTATTGCCTCCTCTTGAAGTCGAAGACCGGATTGTCATGCAGAAAAATCCGCAGGCGGCCCGGCGCTGCTTTGACGAGCTGGTCGCCGCCAACCCGGACCTGCGTATCGAACTTCAAGAAGACGGAACCATCATCGTGATGGGACCTGCCGGTGGCGAAAGTGCTTATCAAAGTACAGAAGTAAGCGCCCAACTCGGTTCCTGGGCCAAGGTAGATGGCCGGGGCAAGGCGTTTGGCTCTTCGTTGGGCTGCAATCTCCCTGACGGATCAACTCTTTCGCCCGACGCCGCCTGGATTCCGAACGAAACCCTTAACGCTCTCCCCAAAGCCGCACGAAGAACGTATCTGCCGCTTGTGCCGCTTTTTGTGGTGGAAGTAAAATCACCGAGTGACAGCACAAAAGAGCTACGAGCAAAGTGTCGACAATGGATCGCCAACGGCGCAGAACTCGTTTGGCTCATCATCGGAGATGACCGGACGGTTTGGGAGTATTGCGGCACGACCGAGCAGCTATTTCAAGACGTAGAAACGATGGAGGGAAAAGGGCCGGTTCAGGGGTTTTCACTGGATCTTCGGCCCATTTGGGAGGGATTGTAAACCAAACGCTGCCGTGGATCTTCCGGCTATTCTCTGTAAAATGAACTCATGCAAGCCGTAACCGATGCTGGACTCGGAATCGACTCTCTCACTCTCGCCGACGTTCCCCGTAAAGTCTGGACGCGTGAAGAAGCGCGTGCGTTGGTCGACCTGGGATTTCCGAACGCCGAGAAGTGGGAACTCATCGATGGAGAACTGATCGACAAAATGGATAAGAATCGCCCGCATGTGATTTGGCAAGGAATCGTTTACGAGTGGCTGTTGGGCGTGTTCGGAAGTGGAAGAGTGGAGTCGGAAGCTCCTTCGGACGTGGCAACCGAGGACAATGCGCATAACGAGCCGGAAGCTGATCTGAAAGCGTTGAGACGGCCTTCTCAAGAGTACGCCTCCAACCCGCAGCCGGAAGATATTCTCCTGCTGGTGGAAATCTCCGATTCAACAGTTCGATTTGATCTCGGCCCCAAAGCAAAGCTTTATGCTCGAGCGGCCATTATGGAGTACTGGGTGTTGGACATTCCCCAAAAGCGCTTGATAGTTCACAGAGAACCGGAAGGAGGGCAATACCGAAGCGTTGTAACCTATGAAGCGCAAGAGGAAATTGCGCCGTTAGCCGCACCCGAAGCGCGATTCTGTTTAGAACGATTTTGAAAAGTGAATCTGAAGGCAAGCGCAAGCTTGGTTTCATAAGTATGTAGAATTGCTGAAGCCTGTTCAGCGGTCCATCAGCTTATAACAATGAAAAGGAAAGGACCAGCGCAGGGGTTTCGCTAGATCTTCGACTCATTTGGGAGGGCTTGTGATTAGCTGATAACCAGTATAGCCGAGCTTCACAGCGTTTTGCCTTCTTCTAAGTGACGCAGCGCGTTTTGGCAAGCAACGCACAAGTCCGGCAAATCGGTTTGCACAATGTCCCAAAGCCGATCTTCATTGATAGCGTCGTACTCATGCCGCAGACGGTTGCCGAGCGCCCGGATTTCTCGCCAAGGCTGGCCGGGCATGAGAATCGGAGCCAAGTCCCCTAACTTTACCATGGCCTCGCTGATCCGTTCCAAACACCGTTCGACTGCATCGTAGGTTCGGCTGTCTTCCCGAAAATTCTGCAAACTCATACCAGCCGTGTAGCGGAGAATTGTTTGCGCGTTCTTGATAATGTCCTGCAAACGCCGGACGGGTTTATCAGAAGGCAAGGGCGCGATCCCTGTCTATCTGCTTCTGAAATCCTTCCTTGCGTACAGGTTCCTCCACAACATCGACTTGGCAGCCCAACATGTGCGACAACGCCTGTTCAAGCGCTTCTAAACGCCCGAAATAATCAAAGCCGCCTCGGGAAAAACCTTCGCTCAGGCGTACCGCAATATCGACATCGGAATCAGATTCCGCCTCGCCCCGCGCTGTGGAGCCAAACACGGAAACGCTAAGCACGCCGGTAGCTTTTAACTCCCGTTCATGAATGCGCAATGCGGCAAGGGCCTGCTCGCGGTCCATAAACTTATCGTAGTAAGGGTGCGGCTTTGAACTCAATTGCATAGGTAACATTGTAATGCGGTCAAGCGGTTGCCTCCGCAATAGCGCCCTCTATTAGAATTAATTCGTCATCGCTTAGTTCAGGAAAATGGCTGCGCTTGGCAGCGGATAGCGTTCCATTGTTTTGCAGGATTAGCCGGATCAGCAAAGCGGCGCGGCGATTCGGCATGTCCACAATGTTCGATACTCGCTCCATGGCGGCGTCGAAGGTTTGCAGGAACGCAATCTCGTCCTTGAGGTCCCGGCAGATGGTCTCTTCAATGCATCCATACAGGTATTCCGCCTGTTTCGTAGCATCAAAGAAACGATACAGCTCAGCCGTTCCGTTGCGAACGGTTATTCTGTTTTCCCCTGTCAGAATAAATTCGATGAAGGGTTGAACCGAAGACGAATACGCATGAAGCACACGGTCGTAAGCGAGGCGGTTTCGCAGCATGGCGGCGGAAACCGGAAACAAAACGTTCGGCGTAAAGTTCAGCCTTGCTAATAGTTGATGCACTAAAAAACGATGGATTCGGCCATTGCCGTCTTCAAACGGGTGAATAAAGACAAATCCGAAAGAGGCAACAGCGGCAGCTACCACCGGGTCGGTAAAGCCTTCAACACCAAAATTAAACATCATCTCCATCCACCCCTCCATCAGCAAAGGCACGTCCTCGGGTTTAGGGCAAACGTACAGGACATCCTCCGAAAAATCGGGCAGAGTCTGCCCAATAAAATTCTGGGTCCATCGCCAGTCGCTTTGAGCATAACGAGGGTCCACAATCAGGTTCTGCAGGCGAATCAGGGATTCCTTTTTCCAGCTTTCAAATGTCGCTGCCTTAGCGAGCGCAGCGACAAACCGTTCGGCGCGGCCCCTGCTGGGAGCTTCTCCCTCAATGGCAAAAGAGGACTTGGTTTCTTTAGTGAACAGATAATGCACTGCACGGGCGAGAACGGCGGGATTCGCTCTCTCGGTCAACTTACGGGCTTCAGCCGCAAGACCCTTATTGATGAACGTATCGAGCGTTGCCGTGCGGCGAACCAGCGGACAGTAAAGGCGATTTCCCAGCAGATTCCCATAGATACGTTGGCGCGCGACACGGTCACGTGGACCTGTGATATGGAGACGGGGGTCGAGCAGATCCACATAGGCAGAAGAAGTTAAATCAGGCACATCAAGTGTTGAGCCTGTCAGCAGTTCATATAGATACCAGGCGCGACGCGCAAACTTGCCGTGCGGCTCCGCACGAATCCAGTTTTCTAAGACCGAAGGCGCGACGGCTTTAAGGATGGCGGAAACGGCTCCAAGATCAAGCGGCTCATAACGCATAGCGAACCGGAGATGACCAATAAGCCTCTTCGGAAGATAGCTCCTGGGATACTGCTCCAGAACACCATCCTCGGAAACAACGGTTTTCCTCCACCCAGCCACGATTTCCGAGCGAACTGCGGGTAAAGGAACGGAAAGTTGCAGGTCTTCCAAGAGATAATGGAGTCCGGCTGCACGGGGCAGGCGATCCGATGAAAAGGCTTCATCGGGCATGTAGCAGTTATAACAAAGGCAGGATTGCGAAAGTGCTGCTTTTCCAGCCTTACGACTGTGAAAACACATTTACCTGTACGAAAAGCTATCGTTTTGACCGCTTTGCTACGAAAACAGGACGACGCGAAAAAAAGGCGGTGACTCCGAAGGAGGCCACAGCCGTCTTAAAAATATAAGTTACCGAGCCGCCAGCAGCGCCCGCAGGTGACGGGCGCGCTCCGGGGAGCGCCTTGGCTTCAATCTGGCGGATGCGTTCGCGGGTGACATCGAACTCCTGGCCAATCTCTTCCAGCTTGTCGCCCAGCATGCATCCTGGACGAAAGATAAATTGTGTTTACGTTTGAACGGAATTCGGATAGAAGAATAGGCATTGGTATGACGATAAAGCCCGAAGTAGAAGGGTTTAATAATGAGGGACCGAACCAATCCCTAAACGGGGCGCATTCTCCCACTGGCGGCCACCTGATGAAAGCGGAAGACCGTCTCGCCTTGGTTGAGCAGTACGCAACCACCACCGATCCTATTGAAAGTAAGAAGCTTGAGGACAAACTCCTCCAAATCTATTTTGGCTGATGCCAAAGCTGGCCTGGGAAGCTCTATCAGAAGGCCAGAAGCGGCATCTGCTCCGGCGTTTTAAAGAGCGACCCAGCAAGGAAGATCAGGCTGAGCATGATGCCAGCCTCATGCGAATGGCTCAATGGGTAAGGCGCAATTCGGACGTTCCCAAGGGCAATTAGCAGAAGAATTTTGGAACTTTCAAACCTGTGGACACTGGCGCAACGCCGAAAACTTTTCTTCATCCCGGTCAAACCGCAACTGGTGAGAAAATTTGAAAAGGCTGTAGCTTCGGGCGAAACCACAGCCTTTTTAAGTTTACCGAGCCGCCAGCAGCGCCCGTAGATGACGCGCCCGCTCGGGAGAACGCAGTTGCCGCAGCGCCTTGGCTTCAATCTGGCGGATGCGTTCGCGGGTGACATCGAACTCCTGGCCGATCTCTTCGAGCGTGTGTTCGCGCTCACAGCCGATGCCGAAGCGCAGCCGAATCACCTTTTCTTCCTTGGGCGAAAGAGTTTTCAGAATGTTGGCCGTTTCGTCACGGACATTGGAATCGATCACCGCATCGACCGGAGAACCCACCCAGCGATCCTCAATTAAATCGCCCAAAGCCGATTCCCCGTCGCGGCCCACCGGCGTTTCCAGGGAAACCGGGTCGCGCGAAATGGTTTTCAGCTTCTGGACCTTTTCCACCGGAATGTCCATACGGCGGCTGATCTCGTCGTTGGTCGGCACGCGCCCCAGTTCTTTTTCGAGCTCACGAGTCGCCCGCAGAAACTTGTTCATGCTCTCGTTCATGTGAACGGGAATGCGAATGGTGCGCGATTGATCGGCAATGGCGCGCGTAATCGCCTGCCGAATCCACCAAGTGGCGTAGGTGGAAAACTTGTAGCCGCGCCGGTACTCGAACTTGTCGGCGGCGCGCATTAAGCCGATGTTGCCTTCCTGGATCAGATCCAGAAGGTGCAAACCGCGATTAACATACTTTTTCGCTACCGAAACCACCAGGCGAAGGTTGGCTTCCACCAAATCTTTCTTGGCGCGCTCGGCTTCCGATTCGCCATGCCGGATAATATGCAGGCTGGCCGTCAGTTCCGGTAAACCCGCTTCCGCTTCGGTTTCTTTCTTTTTCAGGTCCCGGCGCAGTTCCTTGACGCGCAACTGCGTTTGCGGCGTGTTCTTCGCTTCCAGCTTTTTAATTTCGCTGTCGAGCAGCGACATTTCTTCCGCCGTCGCCTCGATATGGCGCACAAACTCTTTCCACCGGGCCAGATTGAACGGAATCGCGCGCAGCGCCCGTGACAATTCGACCTTCACGCGGGCAATCTTACCCACCCACTTCTTGCGCAGCTTCTTGTTCGCCGCAGGCACAATCGCAGTTTTATCTACCGTCTGCTGCAGCTTCTTGTGAGCCGCCAGATAGTTCATGAACAGCTCGACAATCTCGCTGCGACGCTTAACATCCGCCGCGCTGCCTTCCTCAATATCGGCAGGCCCGAGATCCACGTAGCTGTCAATATCCTCCGCCCCACGGCGGATTAATTCGGCGAACTCCGCCACTAAGCTCTGAATAAGCGGAGAGCGGCTGATCGCCTTCTGCATCCGTAGCTTGCCCCGCTCCATTTTGCGGGCCAACGTGACCTCGCCTTCGCGGGTAAGCAGCGGTACCGATCCCATTTCGCGTAGATACACGCGTACCGGGTCGTCTGTATAAATCGACTCCTCAACCTGCTGAGCACCGTGAAACTCCTCATCCTGAACTTCCTCGGGATGGAAAAAGTTGGCGTCTTCATCGAACGGCAACCCGATGGGTTCACGTCCCTCAGCTAAATATTGATCCTCGAATTGATCCACTTACCTACTCACCTCTCCTATAACACCCAAACTTCTCAACATCAGCAGACTCGTTATCCAAGTTCGCCGTGCGCTTATGGGAAAAGGGACACATGCACCGAAACGTTCGGCATAAAGCAACGCCGAATACACCTCTTTTTAAAATCTTGACAATTTTCTGGCGGAAGGGCCAGGATGGTTGATGCAAGGGCCAAGCTTGTAACTATTGCGTGCATCGATTATACCTGGTTTCACCGCCGAAGTTAATACCTAATTAACAAGATGTTGCCTGAAATGATTGGTTTCACGAAAGATAACCGCGTTCGGCGATCTCACAGAGACCGACAGGCGAGATGACATTCGCGAAAACTTTACCGCCCTACCCCTCTACTAATTAGACTTTCCGGAGAGGCGTTACGTTCTTCAATTCGCTTAAAAATTCTTCCACGTCCTGAAAATCCCGGTAAACGGAAGCAAACCGCACATACGCAATTTTATCGAGATTTCGCAGTCTCTCCATCAGTTTTTCGCCGATCAGCGTCGTGGAAAGCTCCAGTTCCGTACTTTCCAAAAGATCCGATTCGACCTCACGGACCAGTTCAGCCAGCTTTCCCATGCTGACTGGACGCTTCTCGCAAGCCTTTAACAAGCCGTTCAGGACTTTTTGACGGTCAAAGTGTTCCCTGCGCCCGTCTTTTTTGATGACCATGGGAGGGATTTCGTCGCAACGTTCGTAGGTAGTAAATCGCCGCTCGCAGCCGAGACACTGCCTGCGACGTCGAATGGAGTCACCATCCTTGCTTTCCCGTGAATCAATGACTTTGTCTTCGCGATGTCCACAGAAAGGGCATGTCATAGGCTCGTCCTTATTGTGCCGTAGCCAGCCAATAAAGCACTTTAATACTCTTATACGTCGCCGGTAGACTTATCAGAACTTTGCGTTTCCTTGAACTTTTTTCTTTCTTTCCCGTTTATCTCATTGTGTCCGGTGCCGAAGCTGATGGAAGGCCATGCGCCGGAGGCGCATCGGGCCTTGTGAGGAACTTATATGTCAGCCGTCGCGGTTGCACCCATTCCCTTTGGTGGAAAGAGTTCGTTAAGCTTTAAAGCTATAGGCGTGTCTGCTGTCGTGGAGGATACCGAACATCGGGAAACAGCGCAGCGGTCCGACCCGGAATCGCAGTTAGTGGAACGCTGCCTTCGGGGAGAACCGGGCGCTTGGGACCAATTGATTCAAAGCTACAGCCGTCGTGTGTATGCTCTTTGCTACCGTTTTACGAATGGCGGAAGCGAAGCTCAGGATCTAACGCAAGAGGTGTTCCTGCGCGTTTTCAAAACGCTGGGAAGCTTCCGCTCCGGGGAAGGCTGCTTTGCGGTTTGGCTGACGCGTCTGACTCGCAATCTGCTGGTGGACCATTACCGGCGGACAAAAAACGAGCGGGTGACGGATGCGCTCGAAGACAAGCTGGCAGTTCTCGAAGAGCGAACCGCGCAAATCTCCCGAACGGATGGTTTGCTGGCAGGTCGGGAAGCAGGAGAACTGCTGCAGGCCGCTTTACAGAAGCTTTCTCCGGAATTGAGAGAAGCTGTGATCCTGCGGGACTTGCAGGAAATGGAATACCGGGAAATCGCCCGCGTGCTGGATGTGCCGGAAGGCACGGTCAAGTCGCGGCTGAATCGAGGACGCGCGGAACTGGCCCGCGTGTTGAAACGGAACAAAGTAACTGTGTAGAACTTCCATGAAGTGTTAGCAATGAACTGCGCTGAATTTGAGATTTCGCTGGCTGATTACCTGGACAACACGTTGCCCACGACGGAGCGCGCCGCTCTGCAACAGCACATGTTGACCTGTACCGGCTGCCGGGAGTTTTTCCATGACGCAAGCAGCGCATTTGATTTTCTCAAGCGAGCGGACGAGATACCGGTTCCTCCCGAACTGGTTACCCGCATCGCCTACGTAGCGCCGACGGGCCGCATCCGGGACTCGTTTGAGCGGCAAGGTTTTTTCAAGGGACTGATCGGCAGATGGCTGCAGCCGGTTTTGCAGCCACGACTGGTCATGGGCATGGCCATGACGATTCTTTCCTTTGCGATGCTGGAACGCTGTACCGGCGTCCGTGTCCAGCAGATTGGAGCCGCTGATTTGAATCCGGTCAGAATCTGGGGCGGCGTGGAAGACAAAACGGTGCGCGTGAAAGACCGCGCTGTTAAGTATTACGAAAATTTGCGTTGGGTTTATGAAATTGAAGTCCGGCTGCGAAGCTTGCAGGACGCGCCTGAGCTTGTTCCGGAACCGGCGGGCCGCCCATCCGACGGGAAAACACGCGGCGGAAACGAAAGAAACGGAGAAAAGAGATGAACTGTTACCAACACCCGGAAGCGCAGGCTGTTGCTTACTGCCGGTCCTGTGGACGACCGCTTTGCGAACTGTGTCGGCGTCTCGCCGAAGGCACGGTTTTTTGCCCGGAGCATGCGCCGGTTGTTTCGGGGTATAGTCAGGGGGGTCCGGGTATTTCCGACCCGACGAACCCCTACGCAGGAAGCGCGGTACCTCCTCCTCACATGGGCTTCCGCACCTCTCCGGCACTGGCGTTTCTTCTCGGCTGGATTCCCGGCGTCGGCGCGATCTACAACGGCCAGTACATCAAAGGATTGGTTCACGCCGTCACCTTCGGCCTGCTCACTACCCTGATCGACAGTAACCACAACAACGCCAGCGGGCCGTTTTTCGGGATCATCCTAGCAGCCTTCATTTTTTACATGGCGTTTGAGGCTTACCATACAGCCAAGAAGCGGCAACTGGGGATGCCGATCACAGAATGGTCCAGCTTGGCGGTATCGACACCCCGCATAGCGAGTCGTACCCCGGCAGGGCCGATCATCCTGATTGCCATTGGCGTTCTTTTTCTGCTGGATACTCTGCACTTGATTGAATTCCGGGAAGTCGGGCGATTTTGGCCTGTCATTCTGATCATTGTGGGAGCATCCACGCTGTATTCACGTGCTTCCCGTCTGTCCGGCAATTCCGCTCCTCCGGCCTCTCCGAGCAGTTTTACCGATGACAGCAGTCCCATGGCGGCAAATCCTAGCATTATGACGGGGACCAGACGTGAATAACAGGCGGGCGCTCTTCGTGCAAGCAATACGTGGACCGATTCTGCTGATGACGCTAGGTGTCCTGTTTGCCGTTCAGCAAGCGGGGATTCTTGCGTTTTCCCGCACTTGGCCGCTGATTCTGATCGTAATTGGCCTGACAAAGCTGATTGAGCGCGCCGTAACTCCTCCACAGCCGTTTATTCCGCCATCTCCGCTACCGCCGGGAGGACCAAGGCTATGAGAGCGCGCGGTTCGCTGAGCGGCCCGTTAATCCTAATCCTGATCGGCACGGTTTTTTTGCTTCATGCCTTGTCGCCGAACTTCCAGATCGGCGAATTTGTTGCTGCTTATTGGCCTTACCTTCTGATTGCCTGGGGAGGTCTGCAGTTTTTGGAAGTTTGTTTCCGGTTTACTATGAACCGACCCTTGCCGGTCAACGGCGTTTCGGGAGGAGCCTGGACGCTGGTCGTTCTGATCTGCCTGGGTGGTTTGGTGACCTCCCAAGTGCAGCGGCCCAACACTTGGTGGCGCTTGGCGGGATTCGACAAGGGAATACAGGCGTTTGGCGACGAACATGAATTTTCCTTCGATCCCTTGCAGCGGCCTGTCGGGAAATCGCCTCACCTGGTGATCGAAAGCTTTCGCGGCGACGCCAAAATCGTTGGAACCGACGGAGGGCAGATCACGGTCAGCGGCCATAAGGCCATTCGCGCCTTTGACGAGAATGAGGCTTCCCGGACCAACACGCAAACTCCCGTAGAGCTTTTGGTGCAGGGCGACACGGTGGTGGTGCGCTGTAATCAGGAGCGCGCGCGTTCCCGCACCAGCATCTCTACGGACCTGGAAATTCTGATTCCGAGAAGCGCCAGTCTGGAAGCGACCGGCATCAAAGGCGACTTCGATGTTTCCGCTTTGACGGGCGATGTGGACCTGAGCAGCGAAAACGCGGGAGTACGGTTGCAGAACGTGGGCGGCAGCGTCAAGATCGATACGCGGCGCAGTGATCTCATCCGCTGCACGGACGTCGGCGGCGCGGTGGATCTGCGCGGCCACGGCGCAGATGTGGAGCTGACAAAAATTGCCGGTCAAGTCACCTTGAGCGGCAGCTATACCGGAAGTCTTTCACTTCGTACTCTGGCGAAACCCATTAAAATGTCAAACATGCGGACGGAACTCGATGCCCAGCAGGTGCCGGGTGAGATCCGGTTGGAGCGCGGCAGCATCAGCCTGCAAAACGTGATTGGACCTACGCGGTTGACTACTCGCGCTATGGATGTCAGCCTGGAAAACTTCACAAACGGTTTGGAGTTGGACGTGGACAAGGGCGATATTGAACTGCGGCCTGGGCATGTTCCCCTCGGCAAGATGTCCGTGCGCACACGCTCCGGAAACATCGAAGTCGCGCTTCCGCAGGCGGCTGCTTTCGCGATGGCCGCAAAAACGGATCATGGCGACATTTCCAATGAATTTGGAGACGCGCTCAAAGAAATTGCGGAAGGACGCGGGGCCAGACTAGAAGGAACTGTCGGCAGCGGCCCGGAGGTGAACCTGCAAACGCAGCGCGGAAAGATTACGGTGCGGAAAACCAGCGCTTCGGAGCCGGTTGCAACCGTGGCCGATAGGGATAAACCCGTCGCAGCCGGCTTGCGGTAAGTTCACAGTGACTGTTCCCGGCGCCCCGGAAGAAGCTCGCTGGAGGCAGGATAAGCCGCGTCGCGCCTTTCCTGCTCCGGTCCTGGAACGAATGATCCGGAGCGTGCTGCCGCGTTGCCGCGTGCTCGGCATGGAGCCGTTGACGGAAGGCTTACGGAACACCAATTTTAAAGTCCATCTCCACTCCGCGCCGGAGCCGGTTGTACTCCGCATCTACGAGCATGATCCTTCCCTGTGCCGGAAAGAGATCGACATTCTTCGACTGATCGGCGCTTCCGTTCCGGTGCCGGAAGTGATCGGAGCCGAATCAGGCGGACTGGACGATACGCCGCCCTTCCTGCTGATGCGCTATGTCGAGGGTATCAGCTTTCTCCAACTAAAAAGAAGCGGCGATACGAAGGCAACTGCTCAGGCAGCCTATTCCGCCGGTAAAACTCTGGCTGCGATTGGGCATTTCAACTTTCCTCAATCAGGGTGGCTTGCTCCTGGACCTGCCGTGACAAAGCCGCTGCTGGAAGGACCAAATCCTATGCCGCGCTTTGTTATGGGGTGTCTCGCATCGAAAAACCTGCAAAAACGAATGTCGGCGGATCTGTGCGACCGAACGGGTGCTTTCGTGTGGTCCCATGCGGCGCAATTGGCCGAGTTGGACCATGCAACAAATCTCGTCCATGGCGACTTTAACAGACGTAATTTGCTGGTACGGCCCAGCACAGGACGTTGGACCGTTGCCGCTGTTCTTGACTGGGAGTTCGCCGTTTCCGGTACTCCGCTCATAGACTTCGGCAACTTCCTCCGTTACGAGCACACCTCGCAGCTTCTGACTGAGCCGCATTTTTCAACCGGCTATTTGCATGGGGGCGGCACGCTGCCGAACCACTGGTGGTTTCTCACAAAAGTGATTGACCTCCTTGCCTTATGCGAAAACCTCACACGCGACCAGCTTCCAGAAAACGCAGCAGTAGAACTTGTTGAACTTGTCAGTGTCACCGTTGCACATGAATAAATTACGGTCGTATTACGCCAGCGCCAGATTCAGGTTTTCAATCGCTTCGTCGATTTCGGCCGTGTTTTTGTAGCCTACCGTTACACACTGAACACCTGCGTTCCCGAACGCAAAGCGCATCGCTTTCTGGCGGTCTTCGCGATTGAACGCGCCCTCGCCCACGAGCTTCATGCTGATCACTCCCATGCCTTCCTTGCGGACTTGCTTGACATGCGTAACCACTTCGTTCACATCGCCGGTGTGCGCATTGTAGTCTTCCCCATCCATGGCGGTACCCTTATGGTTCATTCGGATCATCGCCAGTTCCAGCCACTGGTTTCCGGGAACCTGACGCAGTGCCGGTAATCCATGCACCGAAGCTCCGCGTCCGATCACGGCTTTTTTCACCTGAGCTTCCTGGATTCCGTCCTGCCACCGCTTGCTGTCAGTAGGCCATGACGCCACGTGCTGCCAATGCAGCAGCATCACGTCGAAGTACTCGGTATTGGCGAGCTTGCGCAGTTCGTCGATTTTTTCCTGCGGATTTACGCCTTCGTGCGTGGTCACCTTTGACATCAACCGGTAGCTGTCGCGCGGAATGCCTTGCAGCGCCACGCCGAGCATCTGGTGCATCCCGCCGTAAGACTCAGCGGTCTCGAAAAAGCGAACGCCCCGATCATAGGCGTAACGCACCAGCTTTGTAAACTGTTCCTGCCCTAAGTCGCGCTGGACCTTCCCGCTGAAACTTCCGGTACCGAAAGCCAGCCGCGTCACCTTGACATCGGACTTTCCCAGCGTTACCCAATCGGTCGCTGTTTGGCGTGCCGCTTGCACTGGTAAATTTCCGGCCCCGGCGAGCGCCGTCGCAGCCAGTCCGGTCTTCAACAAATCACGTCGGGAGCAATGAGCCATGCGTTTTCCTCTACTGCGCCGAATCTTACCACAATTTATCGACTGCTACGCAAAGGTGACCCCGCACTCGCCGCCCGTCTTCAGAATAAAGCGGCGGCCCTCGTCGTATTCCTCCGGCTTCTGCAAATGCTCCAGCATCAATGGCGTTTCCGTCGGCAGGCCGGCCAAGTCAAGGAGATAACGCCGGTAATCGATTCCGCCGCGTCCCGGAATGGCCTCAGTGAAGTGCGTTGCATGCGGCCCCACGTCCTTGGCATGGCACGACAAAATCCACGGACCCAGTTTTCGGAACACTTCGTCGATCACGCGTCCGCTGTCGTAATAAAGCTCCGGGCTGTCGATGATATTACACACGTCCACGTGTACTCCGAAAGCTTTGCGATCTACCGCTTTGATGAGTTGCAGATAAGAATCCGGGGTGTTCGGCAGGCTCCACCCCATCATCTCGATGCTGAAATGCGTACGGGTCGGCTTGACGGCGTCGATCAGCTTGCGGCAGTTCTCCACCGTAGCGTCTAAGTACTCGCGCGTGAGATTTCGCGGGTCCGGCCCATCCCACAACTTCGGATGGAAGGAGCCGCCGATGTCCACGCAGCATCGCGCCCCGATCTCGTCCGCCAGCGCGAGCCGCTCTTGCACATACTGCAAGTTGGCCCGCTTTTTATCAGGGTCGAGGTCGAGCATGTTCTTCCACGCCCCGACCTCCGCGATAAGAACATCTTCCGCTGCAAACGCGTTTTTCGCCTCGGTAATCGCTGCGGTGTCGCCCGCCGTCAGCCCAGGGGGACAATACGCCGCGCTGTACCCCAAGCGCCTGTGTTCCCGCGCCAGTTCGCGCATGTCGGTCGAATGGAGGAAAATCGGTCCGCCCAAGCGAACCCGCGTGCGCGCCCATAAAGGGCGGGATAAAGCTAAACCGGTAACCAGCAGCCATTCCCGCCGACGTACCTTGGGAGCGGACAGTTTTTCCATTCTTTAGATATAGCGAAAAGGAGACTGCCCGCTCAGCGGCTTACTGTTTATCCCGCTTGATTGCGCGGCTCGCTCCGTTCTGCTGACGATTGACGCTTCTTCGTTCCGCATTCGTCAAACGCCCGCCGTTCGCGGCGCGGTCGGCATGAACTTCGCTTTTGATACCGGCTTCCCGGTTCTCTAAATGAGCGGTCTGCCCGGCGTTGAGGCGTCCGGATTGAATGCCTTGCGCGATACGGTCCTGCTGATTTTCTTCGCGCCGTCCTACCTCGCTTTTGCCGAAGTGATCGGAAGCGGCGTTATGTTTGTCGGCGTAAATCTGCTTGCTTAAACCGTTCTGCTGTCCCTTGATTTGCGCCCGTTCGGCGCCTGTCAGCACCCCGCCGTTTGCCTTCTTGTCCGCCCGGATCTCGCCGTTCACAGCACGCTCCTGATTTTCCAGGTTGGCCGTTTCGCTCGGTGTCAATTGTCCGGAGCGCACGCCTTGCGCCACGCGGTCCTGCTGATTCTCGCGCTGAGCGTTGACCTGCCCGAAGCCTGCCATGGAAAGCGCACCGATTAAAATTGAAGTTCCCAATAAGCGTTTCATTTTTTCTCCTCCAAGTTCTGAGTTTTCTCAGTTGCTTCACTCTTTCAAACGGCAGAAACAGCCGTTTTGTTGACGAAAACGCTCGTTAAACTTCTTTTAAGCAGTTTAAGATTTTTAGTTAGTACCAGTTTGTAGTTTTCGGAAAACTCTGACGCTAACTGTGGGCCTGTTCCCGTTGGGCCACTACTCGCAATTTCCGCTCACACGCTTCGTAATCTCCGAGATAGGCGCACATCAGGCTCTTCCAGAGTTTTCCGTGATTGGGAGCAGAGAAATGCAGGAGTTCATGCACAATAACATAATCCGCCAAGTCGCGATCCATGCCCAGCAAGTCGCTGCTGAACTGCAGATTGCCCGCCGTGGAGCAGGAGGCCCATTTCTTGCGCATGGGACGAATCGCCAGGGAACGAACCCGAACATCCAGTTTTTCGGCCCACTCATGGACGCGGGCCTTGAACTCCTCCTTATCTGAGTTCGGCATGGGAGCTTTCCGTTTTCATCAACACATCAAAAAGGCCATCCACCAGCGAAGCGACACGGTCGAGGTCATCGACTTCCGCGTAAATCGCAAACGTAATCTTCTGGCGAAGCTCCCGTAACTCCTTCTCGCTCCTGCGCCAGTTGACGAACTCGCGGAAAGCAGCCGCCACTTTGTCAACGATCTCGCGCGAGCGGGGCACGTTTTCCTCTGTCAATTTGCAAAGCACGTAATAAGTCAAGGCGTCGAGACCGCTTTCCATCTGCTGACGCTTGCGCTCTTCATTGCGCTGAATCTCCTCCTTCAGCTCGGCTAAGGCCTCCGCCGTTTCCGTTTGGCGATCTTCGAAGCTTTCCTGCACGGCGCGGGCGCGCTCGGCCATAGCGATTAGATAAGGATCTTCACTCTGCTCCTCGGCAATCTTTTCAATGCTCTTAATCAAGTTGATGACTTTTATGTTGTCGCCGCCATTACGGTTCTGAATGACCTCAATCGTTTTCTCGTCAATCGCGAAAATGTCGCGAACCGGTTGGATCGCTTCGCTTCCGACGTGCTTCTGCACCAGTTCGCTGGTTTTGCGCTGAAAAGCGCGATCCGGCTGCGGCCCCTTACGAAATGCGTTGCGGACGGCAGCATAGATAGCAGAGAGCGTCGCGTAGTCGTCCAGGTAAGGACGCAGGAAGGCATCAGGCGAGATGATCTCATACAGCATCTCCATTTCCTTGTACTCCTTGAAGAAACGCTTACGGCGCTCCTTGTCGCGGAAGTGCTCGATGAGGTTGTCGTTGTCGCGGTCGTCGAAGTTGAAGCGGATCAGTTTCAAATACTCAGGCGCAACCGATTCCATTTTGGCTTGGAAGACCTGCTTCAACAGCGACAAGTCTTTCACAATAGCGTTGATCTCCTCGCTGTCGAACTGGAGCGCCTTTTCGAGATTTTCAAAGATTCCGACGAAGTCGAGAACAAAGCCATGCGGCTTGACCATGTCCTGCTGTTCGTTCTCATATGGGCGATTGACGCGCGCGATGGCCTGCAGCAGCGTGTGGTCGCGCATGGGCTTGTCCAGGTACATCGAGTACAGGATCGGCGCGTCGTAGCCGGTCAGGAGCTTTTCAGTAACGATCAGGATTTTAGGAAGTTCGCTGAACTTGCGAAAGTTTTTCCGAATCTTTTTTTCGTCCTTATCTTCCAGGTGATACTGCTTAAGCTCCGGGCCGTCATTGT
>CAXTWT010000083.1:12396-16102 GCA_964247955.1 uncultured Bryobacteraceae bacterium | reverse complement strand
TTAGCAGTTACTATTTTGCTCATACTCCTGTGTGAGTATAGACCAAAAGCATACATCAACGAATGGAAGGTGGTAAAACCTTGCCGCTACATTCGCCTAAACCAATGCGCCGGAATCCATCCCGGACGCAATAGCCGCGCAAGGTCACCGTATCGCCGTCCTGGAGAAACTGCCGCTGTTCGTTGTTTGGAAGCTGCAAAGGTTCTTGACCTTTCCAAGTTAACTCCAGCAAGCAGCCGCGATTTTCCTTTAAGGGCCCAGAAATGGTTCCGCTGCCGATCAGGTCGCCAGCCCGCAGCGGACATCCATTGGAGGCATGATGAGCAATCATTTGCCCCAGTGTCCAATACATGTCTTTGAAGTAGGCTCGACTGATACGCGCTGGTTCATTCATCGTCGCAGTATGCAGCCAAACCTCAACTGTGATGTCAAGCGCGCCATGTCCCGGCACTTGCAGATAAGGCAGCACCGGCACGTCATGTTCGGGCGCGGCTGCTCGAAACGGTTCCAGCGCCTCTGTTGTAACTATCCAGGGCGATATCGAGGTCGCAAAATTCTTCGCCAGAAACGGGCCGAGCGGCTGGTATTCCCACCGTTGCATGTCGCGTGCGGACCAGTCGTTCAGCAGGCAGACACCCACCAAATGGTTCTCTGCTTCCGCAGCGGGAATGGTTTCACCCATCGAGTTGCCGGGTCCGAGAAAAGCCCCCAATTCGACCTCGTAATCCAGTTCTTTTGACGGTCCAAACTGGCCTGCGCCGAGTTGCCCGAGCGGTCGGCACACCGCCGTTCCGCTTAACACAATCGAAGAAGAGCGGCCATGATAGGCAATTGGAAGATGTTTATAATTTGGCAGCAATGGGGCGTCGGGACGGAACAGCTTTCCCACGTTGGTCGCGTGATCGAGGGAGGCATAAAAGTCCGTGTAGTCGCCGATAACAACCGGCAGACACATTTCGCACTCCGCTTGCGACACTAATTCCCGCTCTGGGGCACCCGCGCGCAGACACGCACTCCAGTGGCGGCGCAAATTACGCCGTTCCGCTGCGTTCAGCCGGAAATAAGAATGGAGGCCCGCATCGCCGAGCCATGAACTTAAATCCAGGATAAAGTCGCCGATTGCTGCCCCAGGACGCGGGCGGGAATCGCACCGGTGCTGAAAAACTCCCAAAGGCAGGTTTTGAATTGGGAAATCACAGCCCTCATCATTGGCGGACTGGACCCAACTTCGCAGTGCCGGGTCGTGCGTTTCGTCGATTACTCCAGCCACGACAGATAGTAGTTGCGGTCTTCGATCTCTACCGCCTCCCGGCTGACCTGCAGTCCCCGAAACGTATCCACCATCACGGCAAGCTCATTGGTTTCCTTTTGCCCCAAGGATGCTTCTGTCCGTCCCGGCTGCGGCCCATGCGCCAGTCCATCAGGGTGAAGAGTAATGGAGCCGTACTCAATCCCCTTGCGGCTCATAAACTCGGAATTGGCGTAATACAACACCTCATCCGACATGACATTCGAATGACTGTAAGGAGCGGGAACCGCTTCCGGGTCAAAGTCATAAGGCCGGGGGCAGAAGGAGCAAACCACAAAGCCGTCTCCTTCCAAAGTCTGATGGGTTGGAGGAGGAAGGTGAAAGCGGCCCACTCGCGGCTCAAAGTTGCGGATATTGATGGCCCACGGATAATAATAGCCGTCCCAGCCGACCACATCGAACGGATGATAGGCCAGAACCATCTCCGTCAGGCTGTTTGCCTTTTTCACGATCAGCTTAAACTCGCCGGACTCGTCGTGGGTTTCCAGGTTTTGCGGACCCCGGATGTCGCGCTCAGAATACGGGCTTGATTCCGTTAACTGGCCAAACTCGTTGCGGTAGCGCTTGGGAGTGCGAACGTATCCCGCGCTTTCGATCACCAGTAAAGTGCGCTTTTCCGAAGAGAACTGATAACGGTGCAAAATGCCACGCGGAATCACCAGGTAATCGCCGCTGCTGAACACGATGCTGCCGAACGCCGACTCCAGAACTCCTTCTCCCTCGCTGACAAACACGATTTCGTCGCCTTGCGCGTTGCGGTAAAAACTCGATGTCGGGTCCGCTGGCCGAACTAGTTCCATCGTCACGTCATTGTTGAACAGCAGCGGTATCCGCTCCGTGATTGCGTCGCCTGTTCTATTAAAGTGGCGTGTTCGAAAGTGGCGATGCTTCAACGGCTCCGGGTCCGCCGCGTGCCAGTTAATTTGCTTGAGAGTGTTCACCGCTCGTATGGCAGTGGGCCGCTGCGCGTGATACAGCAAGGATGACGGGCCGACAAAGCCCATGTTCCCGACAAGCTCCTCGGCGTAGAGTTGGCCGGAAGGCATGCGGAAGATTTTGTGACGTTTGGAGGGTATCTCTCCCAACTGAAGATAAACCGGCATTACTTTCCCTTTCCTATTGGTAGTTTCTCGTTTTCGGCAACACGCAAATGCTCGCCGTTGGACGTCTCGCCCCAGAAGTCACGCCCGAGCGCATTTAACTGTCCGTGAGCAATATCGGCGGTCACAGCGCGATGAGCTTTGGCCACATCCTTCTGGCGAATGGCGTCCACAATTGGCTTCAGCAGCGTTTCGATATCCTTGGGAACCTGCTTTGATCCGCTGGCGGCGAGGTACACCAGTCGGATTGAGCGTTCCAGCACACCGCGCAGCAGGTTTTCCAGTTCCCGGTTATGCGACATTCGGGCGATCTGCAAATGAAACTTCCCATTCGATTCAATCAGCGCATCCAGGCTTTTGGCGTTGCGTGCGGCTCCTAGCGCTTCTTTGTAACATGCTTCGAGCTGATCGACCTCTGCCGGTTCTGCTCGCAAAGCTGCCAGTTCCGCCGCTACTCCTTCTAAAATGATGCGAGTCTCCAGCAAGTCCCGTACTCCCCGAAAGCTAAGTTCCGGCACGAAATAGCCGCGCCGGGGAACCGCAGCCAGCAATTGCTCGTTGTGCAGGCGATTGCACGCTTCGCGAAAAGGAGTACGGCCAATGGAATAATGCGGCAGAATCTCCGCTTCCCGCAGAAAGCTGCCTTCCGGAAACTCGCCATGCAGGATGCCATGCTTCAGCATCTTGTACGCATGGTCGGCCAGCGTGCCGCCATTCATCTCATTCTTGGCCTTAGGCATTAATAAATATATTGCAAACTAAACAGTAATATACTACAAGTATATTGAGCCTCGATGCGCGATATTCAAACCGGCTGTTCTGAAATTCTCGTTCCACCGCACATTCTGGCGTTGCAGCCTTATCAACCTGGGCTCAGCGTCGAAGAAGTGAAACGGCGCTGCAGCCTCGAAAAAGTGGTCAAGCTGGCTTCTAACGAGAATCCGCTCGGCGTTTCCCCGTTGGCGCTGGAGCGTTCTCAACAGGCGCTGGCCGGTATGTCGCGCTATCCTGCTGGCGGCCTGACATTGCGCGGCAGGTTAGCGGAACTGTTCGGCCTTAAAATCGAGAATGTGATCGCCGACGCAGGCAGTGAAGGCATTATGGCGAGCATCGTCCGCACGTTCCTCTGTGATAAGGACGAAGTGCTGACGACTGAAGCCGCTTTTCAGGGCTTTCAAGTGCTGGCCCGCAGCCGTGGAGTTGCTTACCGAACTGTTCCATACAAAGATTGGAAGTACGATCTGCCGGCATTGGCCGACGCCATTAGCCCACGCACCAAGCTGATCTACCTGGCAAA
>CAXTWT010000083.1:0-12296 GCA_964247955.1 uncultured Bryobacteraceae bacterium | reverse complement strand
GCGGCTCTGGGCGCATTGGAGGATCGGGATTTCCTGCTGCGCACGGTCGCAAATAATATAAAGGGTCTTACTTATCTGAACCGCAGTTTGCGCGTTATGGGCTTTCAAGTCGCTCCGTCAACGGCAAACTTTATCATGATCGTGTTTCCTGATAGCGGAGCAGCGCAAAGAGTTTTTGAAGGATTGCTGAATCGGGGAGTGATTGTACGGCCCCTGGGCGCAACGGGTCTGCCCGAATGCCTGCGCGTTTCCGTGGGCACCCCGGAAGAAAACGAGTTTTTTATTGAGGCGCTCGACGGTGTGCGCCAGGAAATGGAGATGACTTCGTATGCCGCAGTTGATTGAACAAACGGAAAAGCCTCTTTCTTCACAGGAAGACTTTCTTCCCATTTATGGAACAGATCACGCCGAGTTTTACGTCGGCAACGCCAAGCAGGCGGCTTACTTTTACCGCTCCGCCATGGGCTTCCGCCTCATTGCATATCGAGGACCGGAAACGGGAACACGCGACCGGGTTTCTTACGTTCTGGAGCAGAACAAGATTCGCTTTGTACTGACCACGCCGTTACTTCCCACTGGCGACATTGCGGAGCATATCTTCAAACACGGCGACGGAGTCAAGTCCATCGCGCTCTCCGTCGGCGACGCGCAATCCGCCTGGGAGCAAACGACCATGCGCGGCGCAATCAGCGTGCAGGGTCCCTTTGTTTTGAAAGACGAACACGGGGAAGCCCGCCTTTCCGCGATTCAGTTGTACGGCGACACAATTCATACCTTTGTGGAGCGGTCTGCTTACGATGGCCCGTTTCTTCCGGGCTTTGTTGCGGTACCCGGACCGGATACGGTGAGCCGCGAAGTCGGTCTCCTGCATATCGATCATATGGTCGGCAACGTCGGCTGGGGGCAGATGAATGCCTGGGTCAACTTCTACCAGGACGTGATGGGTTTCCGCATGTTCAAGCACTTCGATGACCAGGACATCTCCACTGAGTACTCGGCTCTGATGTCGAAAGTTATGGCGAACGGCAATGAAAAGGTTCGATTCCCCATTAACGAACCTGCCGAGGGCAAGCGCAAGTCGCAAATTGAAGAGTACCTCGATTTTTACGGCGGTCCCGGCGTGCAGCACATTGCCCTTGCGACTCACAACATTATCGAAACCGTGACAAAGCTGCAAAATCAGGGCATCGAGTTTCTGCAAGTGCCGACTACCTACTACGAGAATCTGACCACCCGCGTCGGGAAGATTGACGAGCCGCTCGATGAACTCGCGCAACTCGGCATTCTGGTGGACCGTGACGACGAAGGTTACATGCTGCAAATCTTCACCAAGCCTGTGGAAGACCGGCCCACGCTCTTTTTCGAAATCATTCAGCGCAAAGGCAGCCGCAGCTTCGGCAAAGGAAACTTCAAAGCGCTGTTTGAAGCTATTGAGCGCGAACAAGCCCGCCGGGGTAATCTGTAACTCCGTGTGATAGCATCCTTTCGGCTGGAGCCTTCCTGAAAGACTCCGCTGAAAGGTGTCCTATGTTTCGACGGCTGACCCGTGCGCTCGCCCTTCTATTCTTAGCTGGCATTACCGTTCCTGTCTGGGCGCAAATCCCTGCCAATCATATTCGAATCCACTATCACCGGCCCGATGCCAACTACACGGGGTGGACCGTTTATGCGTTCGGCGACACAACGGAGGACACCGGCAACTATAATGGCGGTCCCGTGCCGGTCACGGGCGCCGACAGCTACGGCGCTTACTTCGATGTCGGCATTTTGAGCAACGCGCAGAATGTCGGACTCATCATTCACAATCCGACAGCGGCGGGCGGAGACCAGAAAGATCCCGGACCCAACGAGTTTGTGAATCCTGCGGCGGAAGGCAATGAGTATTGGGCCATATCAGGAGTCGGCAAACTGTATACGGCTCCTCCAAACCTCAATCAGCCGGGAGCGCTGCCGCCTGGATACGCGCGTATTCATTACCAGCGGCCTGATGGAAACTTCGCCAACTGGACCGTGTATTCCTTCAACGACACTGCCGAACCGACAAACAATTTCAACGAAGGACCCACGTTTCCCACCGGAACCGATTCTTATGGGGCGTTCTATGACATCCGTCTGAAACCAAATCCGCAGGACCTTGGATTTATCGTTCACAATGTATCAACAGGAACAAAAGATCCTGGGCCTGATGTGCATCTTAATGTTGCCACCTATCAGGAAGCGTGGGTCATCTCCGGCGATGCTACCGTATACACGACGCAACCCAGCCAAGCTCAACTACTGGCTGCCGGTTTCTCCCGCTTGCAGGCTTTCTGGATCGACCGGACCACCGTAGCAATTCAAAGCGCGTATTTGCAATCAGGCTGGAGCTACTCTCTGATCTACTCGCCCACTGCGGGCTTGCAGATTACCGGAACTGGAACTCTCACGGGCGGCGCAGCGGTCCCGCTGACGCCCGTACCCGGCGGATTTACGCAAGCGGAAACGGCGCGGTATCCGCAACTTGCTGGCTACTCAGTGTTTCACCTGCCCGACACCGTGCAGATCGGGACGCTACGGCAGGTGTTACAAGGACAAATTGTGCTGGCGGCAACCGACTCGTCCGGTACCCTCAAGTATCTGACCGGAGTGCAGGATGCGGGCGTGCTGGATGATCTCTTCTTCTACGCGGGACCGTTAGGCCCTGTTTTCTCCAACAATGTTCCGACCGTCAGTGTTTGGGCGCCGACCGCGCAATCTGTAAAACTGCTGCTGTTCACCGGCGCAGCCGATACCAGCCCGGTCCAGACCGTGCCGATGACCTTTAATAATGGCGTTTGGACGGCGCAGGGAGACAACTCATGGAAAGGTGAGTATTACTTATTTGATGTGTTCGTATATGTGCCGAGCCTTCATCAGATTGTCGAAAATGTGGTAACTGACCCCTACTCCGCTGACCTTGCGTTGAACGGAGCAAAGACCCGCCTTACAGATCTGAGCGACAGTGGGAACAAACCGGCAGGCTGGGACCAAAGCGTTTCGCCTTCTCTTGCGTCGACCAACGATCTTTCCATTTATGAACTGCATATGCGCGATTTCAGCGTCAGCGATACCAGCGTGCCGCCGCAGTATCGCGGAACTTATCTTGCGTTTACGACTCCGAACACTTACGGTATGGGCCACTTGCAGAGATTGGCGCGGGCTGGTCTAAAAGCTGTTCACCTCCTGCCCACATTCCACATTGCCAGCATCAATGAGGATAAATCGACTTGGCAGTACCCCGTTGGCTTGTCGCCTAATCCTCCTGACGGTGAGCAGCAACAAGCTGCCGTTGCCGCCGTAAAAGGCTCCGACGGTTATAACTGGGGTTACGATCCGGTGCATTACTTGGCTCCCGAAGGTGCGTATACTTTCAACCCGGATCATCGGGTCGCCGAATACCGGCAAATGGTCCTTGGTCTTCATAATGCCGGGCTGCGCGTGATACAGGATGTGGTTTTCAACCATACCAATGCGAGCGGCCAGACACCGAATTCAGTGCTGGACAAAATTGTGCCTGCTTATTACTACCGGCTGGATGCCGACGGCAATGTCGAGAACGGCAGTTGCTGCGCGGATACGGCCAGCGAACACCGCATGATGGAAAAGTTGATGATCGACAACCTGGTGCAAAACGCGCGGCAGTATAAGATTGACGGTTTCCGCTTCGATTTGATGAGCTTTCATTTTGTGAACAACATGCAGCACATTCAGGCAGCCTTAGCGCAACTGACTCCCGAGAATGACGGCGTGGACGGCTCCAAGATTTACCTCTACGGCGAGGGATGGAACACCGGCGAGACAGCGAACAACGCGCTGGGATTAAACGCTACCCAGGCGAACCTGTATGGAACCGGCATCGGCACATTCAATGATCGAATCCGCGATGGCATCCGAGGAGGTGGGCCTTTTTCTGACCAACGTGTCCAGGGTTTCGCCACGGGCCTTTTTACCGATCCGAGTCTTTACACCAGCCAGAATCAAACCACGTCCGACCAAAAAAGCAGTGTCCTGGCCGAAGCCGATTGGATTCGCGCTGGACTCGCCGGAAACCTCCGGGATTTCACCTTTATGAACAGCCAAGGCCAGGAGGTGAAAGCCAATCAAATTATCTATGGCGGTCAGCCTGTCGGCTACACGGCCAGCCCGCTGGAAAGCGTGAACTACTGCTCGGTTCACGACAATCAAACGCTGTTCGATGCGATTCAGTTGAAATCCGCCATTCCCGGTACTACGGGCAGCGGCGGAGATTCGATTGCCATGCGTACCCGGCGTCAGATCGTAGCCATGAGCTTACTAACTTTGGGCCAGGGAATCCCATTCTTTCAAGCGGGCGATGACCTGCTCCGATCCAAGGACATGGACAACAACAGTTATGATTCCGGCGATTGGTTCAACAAAATCGATTGGGCTTACCAGGGAGACCGCCCCAGCCAGGACATTTCTGCGCAGGAGGACAACAACTGGGGCATCGGCCTCCCGATTGCCAGTGAAAATGGGAGCCAATGGTCCTTCATGCAGCCGCTGCTGGCGAATCCGGCCCTGAAGCCGACATCTGCTGAGATCTCAACCTCGGCTGCCGCTTTTCAAATGTTCCTCCGGATTCGGAACAGCTCGCAACTGTTCCGCATGGGGTCTTTGGCGGAAATTCAAAACAATCTCCAATTCCTTAACACCGGCCCTTCGCAAATTCCCGGCATGATCGTGATGAAGCTGGATGCGAACGGCGGAAGCTATGGCCCTTACAGCCACATTGTTGTGGTATTCAATGCAAGGACGGACACCGTGCAGTTTCAGGACAATCAATTGAAGAGCCTCGGCTTGCATCTGCATTCTCTGCAATCTGTACTCGGCGATGCGCAGACGCAGGCTTCAACAATTGACTCAGGGACGGGAACGGCAACCGTGAACGGTTTAACCACGGCTGTTTTTGTTGTGGAGCAATAATCGGAGAACGCTCATGCGGAAACTACTTTTTACTTCTTTATCAGCCGCCACCCTGTTTTGTGCGTCTGCTCATGCCGCCTTCGTCAGCACTTCCGTAACCGGCTTCCTGCAATTTGGCGCAGACACCTCCAACTACTTCGATCCGGTTTACGACTTCGTTCCGAACGGGTATCTGAACTCTGCGGGAACAACCGTGACGATTTCAAGCAGCGTGCCGGAATTCGGGTACGACGATAGGACCAATCTGTTTACCGCCGACTTCACGGACAATCAATTGATCGTTTCGGAGTTGGTCGAGACGAGCGGCCCGAATCTTCCTTTTATGATGACCTTCGCGGACGCTGCTCTCACCGGCTTGAGCATCGGAACTGCTTCCGGCAGCTTCCCGCTGAGTTATTCGCTGGGCGGCGATCTGCTGATCATTCGCGGCACAGGCGGCAATGTAGGGAGCGGACAAACCTTTGCCGAAACGTTCAACTTCATTCCGGCTCCTGAGCCGTCCACAGAGGGGTTACTGCTGTTTTCCGGTTTGGCGATTACGGCTGTTGTGCTCGCAAGAGCGAAGGTGGACTGTAAAAGTTAAACTGGAGCCACCCGCCGGAATCGAACCGGCGACCCTCTCATTACGAATGAGATGCTCTACCAGCTGAGCTAGGGTGGCTCGTAACTTTGACATTTCTAGTTTAACTCACCAATTTATCAGCCGGGTACTCTAATAAAGAGATGCCGTTACTTAAAGTGAAAGCCCTGGAGGATTTGCCGCCGGGCGCTGTGGTCGAAGTACAATCTGGTGAAGAAACCTACGCTGTTTGCAATGTGGAAGGAACGCTGCGCTGCGTGGAAGGAATATGCCCCCACGCAGGCGGTCCATTAGGGCAGGGCAGCCTTAACGGCAATCAGATCGTTTGCCCTTGGCACGAGTGGGGCTTTGACACCGCTACCGGCGTCAACGATTACGACGAAGATTTAGTGCTCAAGACGTATCCCGTGGTGGTTCAGGACGGCGCTGTCCTGATCGACGTACCTTAACCGCCTTGCCCGAACTTCCTGAAGTCGAAACCGTGGTGCGCTCCGTGAGGCCGCACATTGTGGGCAAACAAATCATAGCGGCCTCCCTGCACTCGGGCCGCGTGACTCGCGCCAACCACGAAGAAACAAAGCAAGCCCTGACCGGCGCTACCATTACGGGCGTTCGGCGTCGCGGCAAACAAATTCTGATTGATCTGGATCGCGGCTTGCTGTATGTGCATCTTGGGATGACGGGAAAGCTGTTGTGGAACGCGCCGCCTAACAAATACACTCGCGCCCAACTTCATTTTGAGGACGGCCTTCTCGTTTACGACGACACGCGCATGTTCGGACGCGTCGAGTTCTTCGCGGCTGCGCCTGAAATGCTCACCCGCGTTGGTCCCGACGCGCTCACGATTAACTTTGAAGATTTCTACTTTCGACTGAAACGCCACAAAGGAAAAATCAAAGCCGTTCTGCTGAATCAAGCCTTTCTGGCCGGTGTCGGAAACATTTACGCGGATGAATCGCTGTTTGCTGCCGGAATTCACCCAAAGACTGCAACCGGGCGTTTGTCAAAAACCCGCGCCGAAAGGTTGCATAAACACCTGATCGAAATCCTCGAAACGGCGGTTCAACACCGAGGTTCCTCGATAGCTGACTACGTGGACGGCGCCGGGGAGCGCGGCAGCTATCAGGGAATGCACAATGTATACGGCAAAAAAGGAGAGTCTTGCCCTCGCTGCGGCAATACCATTCGTCGCATTGTGCTGGCGCAGCGGGGAACTCACTTCTGCCCGCGCTGCCAAAGAGCTTGAGGCGGTTTTTCACGCGGACGGAGCGGCGGCCTGCGATCCAGATGCGGTGGTCTTTCGGGAGCTTGCGGACGCGCCGCTGCCGGTGGTTCTTCCTCCACCTTGGCGGACTGCCGGACGGTGTCCGCCACTTCCGCCACAATCTTCATGTTCTTCACGTCGTGTACCCGCACAATGTGAGCGCCGTTGAGAATGCAAGCCGCCACTGCTCCCGCCGTAGCAAACTCTGTGTCTTGCGGCTGTTCCTTGCGAAGAAACGACTTCCGCGAAGGACCCACGGCCATCGGCAAGTCAAAGATTGTTAGCGCGGAAAGATGGGCGATGATCTCTGAATTCTGTTCCCGCCTCTTGCCGAAGCCCAAGCCCGGATCGATCACCAGTTGATTCTTTTCCACCCTGCTCTGGCGCACCCGGTGCAATGCCGCTTCCAAGTCAATCGTCAGGGATCGCATCAAGTCCTTCATGGGCGGCAGATTGGCCCAGGTCTCGGGCGTGCCGCGCATATGGTTAATAATCAATCCTGCGTCATACTGCACAACCACTTTGGGCAACTGAAGATCCAGCAAAATCCCACTAGGATCATTGATGATCTCCGCCCCATGCTCCAGCGCTTTTTCCGCCACGCCGGATTTATAGGTGTCCACCGAAATGGGAACATTCAGCTTGCCGCGCAGCCGTTTCAGCACCGGAACAAGCCGCCGCAGTTCTTCCGCCTCTGAGATGCGCTGCGATCCCGGCTTGGTAGACTCCGCGCCGATATCAATGATGTCCGCGCCTTCGTCTTCCATCTCCAGCGCCCGTGCGAACGCGCGATCGGGATCAAGATAATTTCCGCCGTCCGAAAACGAGTCCGGAGTCACATTGAGAATGCCCATGAGCAACGTCCGTTCTCCCAGAACAATCTCCCGGTTGCGCAGTTTCCAGTGATAACGCTTTTCCATAGCCGTACTTTGAGTGTGGCAGACCGACGTACCGGCAGATATTGATGCGTCAGCTTGTCGATTGCTGAAAGCTTTGCAGCTCCTCTGTGCCCTGCCGGTGCTGGAGCATGACCTCCCTAGCGGACGGAAGCTGTTTATCGAGGAATGCCGCGATGGCCGGGTGGCTTTGGCGGAGCTTGTCCAAGTGCATGAGGCCGGTTTCCTCTGAACATTCCGCTAACGGGCCGCCCCAGTAACCTCTCGCGCCCTTCTGGAAATCCTGCAGCATCTTTTCCGCCATTTCCGTCATCATCCCCGCAAGCAATCTGCCGGAAACGCCGGAAGCTCGCAAAGCCTGCTGCGCTGATACGAGCAGCGGTATCGGAAGAGCAGTCGCTAGAATCTCAGAAGCAAAAAGAAGGTGCTTGCTGTCGGCCAGGACTTCGCTGCACCGAGCTTCATTCCGTTCCAAAAACTGGCGCGCCTGCCGAACCGCCTTCGCTTCGCCCTCCACAATAAACCAGTCGCGCTTACTGGTTGGCAAGTTGAACAGTGTGGCGGTAGCAGCTCCTTTGTTGGCCAATGCGGAAAGCGCATGAAGAGGCAGCCAACTCTCACAAAGCACGAACGACAAATCCTTAAAAACCAGTTCAGCAGAGCATAATTCTTCGACAACACGAGGCACGGAAAGGTCCGGCACGCGAAGCAGAATAAGACTGGCCGCCTGCAACTCCTCGTAATCCGCGACAGCGTACCCAGCCTTCAGCATATTGGAAAGTCTACGCGCCACTCGCAGCACCGTAGATTTGATAGGGCCAAGTTCCTCAACCAGCCTTGGCAAACTCAGAACCGCAGATTCGGTGGAGTTACCTTCCGCCACCAGTCCGAGTTGTAACTGCTTCTTCATAGATGCCCCCAGCCTTTAATGCCTTGATTCGGTCTCGGAACTGCGCGGCTTTCTCGAACTCAAAAATCTTTGCCGCTTCGCGCATCTTCAGCTCCAGTTCGGCGATCAACGCATCCCGTTCTTCGGGGCTCAATTCCACTTCCGGCTCCGGCTCATCTTCCAGGGGCACCGTCACATAATCCCCTTCCGCCACAGCCACCAAGCTCATGTCAATCGGCTTGATAATCGTTTGCGGGGTAATGCCGTTTGCTTCGTTATACGCCTTTTGGATGGCCCGCCGCCGCTCCGTTTCTCCCATAGCCCGGCGCATGCTGTCAGTAATTACGTCTGCGTACAGCACCGCGCGTCCGCTCACATTGCGGGCCGCGCGGCCAATCGTTTGGATCAGTGATCCGCTGGAGCGCAGAAAACCCTCTTTGTCCGCATCGAGAATTGCTACCAGTGTTACTTCCGGCAAGTCAAGCCCTTCACGAAGCAAATTGACTCCAATGAGCACATCATAAGTCCCGCGCCGTAAATCACGCAGAATTTTGATCCTGTCCAGGGTGCTGACTTCAGAATGCAAATAGGCGCATTTCACTCCTACCTCGGTGTAATACTCCGAGAGGTCTTCCGCCATGCGCTTGGTGAGAGTCGTAACCAGCACGCGCTCGTTCCGCTCCGCCCGCAGCCGGATTTCGTGCAGCAGATCGTCCACTTGGCCCTTGATCGGGCGCACCTCAATTTCTGGATCAATCAAGCCGGTAGGCCGGATGATCTGCTCAACAACAACTCCCCCCGATTTCGTTAACTCATAAGGACCCGGAGTGGCCGAAACGTAGGTGACCTGACTCACCCGGTTTTCAAACTCCTCAAACGTTAAAGGCCGGTTGTCGCGCGCGCTCGGAAGCCGGAAGCCGTAGTCGACCAAAGTGTTTTTCCGTGACCGGTCTCCATGGAACATTCCCTGCAACTGCGGTACTGTTTGGTGGCTCTCATCGATAAAGATCAAGGCGTCATTCGGCAAGTAATCCAGAAGCGTCGGCGGAGCTTCTCCCGGCAGCCGTCCGGAAAAGTGCCGGGAGTAGTTCTCGATGCCGTGGCAAAACCCGATCTGCTTAATCATCTCCAGATCGAACATGGTGCGCTGATAAACACGTTGCGCCTCGATCAGCTTGCCGTTACTTTCCAATTCTTTATGCCACCATTGCAACTCATTTTCGATGCTGTGCATGGCCTGCTCGCGGGTTGGCGCGTCCATGACGTAGTGCGTTTTCGGATAGATCGGCAGCCGCTGATAGGTTTGCTTGATTTGTCCGAGAACCGGATCAATCTGGCTGAGCGACTCGATTTCATCGCCCCACAATTCGATTCGAAACGCATTATCGTCGTAAGTGGGATATAGCTCCACTACATCGCCGCGAACGCGAAACGTGCCGCGCCGGAAATCTCCGTCGCTGCGCTCGTAAAGAATCTCAACCAGCCTGCCCAGCAGTTCCTTTCTGCTGATGCGCTGCCCTTTTTCGAGCATCAGAAGCATGCCGTAGTACGCTTCCGGCGAGCCCAAGCCGTATATGCAGCTAACGCTCGCGACGATCACGCAATCCCGCCGCTCGAACAAAGAGCGCGTCGCGGAAAGGCGCAGTTTGTCCAGTTCGTCGTTGATTGTGGCTTCTTTTTCGATATAAATATCGCCGGACGGAATATAGGCTTCCGGCTGGTAATAGTCGTAATAGCTGACGAAGTACTCGACCGCGTTAGTGGGAAAAAAAGTCTTGAACTCGTGGTATAGCTGCGCCGCCAGGGTTTTGTTATGCGCCAGCACAAGCGCAGGCCGATTGCAGGCTTCCATCACCTTGGCCATGGTGAAAGTTTTACCCGAGCCTGTCACGCCGAGAAGCACCTGATGCTGCTCATTTTCCTGCACGCCGCGCGTCAGTTGCTCAATGGCGCTCGTCTGGTCGCCGCGCGGCTGGTAATCGATGCCTAAGTGAAATGGCACCTTCCAAGTATAAAGAAAGTCAATCAGTCTGACACCGGCAGACAGGAAATGCGTTCCCGTTCGGCATTAAATTCACAGCCGATCAGCGCCACGCAAGCTACGAGATATAGCCAGATAATCAGCACAATAACGGTATAGATGCTGCCGTAAAAGATGTTGTAGTTCGCCAGATGGTGAACGTACCAGGCAAACCCGGCTGTCGCCAGCAGCCAGAATACTGTTGCGATACAGGCACCCGGCCAAACGCGCCGGAACCGTGAGCCGATCGTTGTTCTGACCCGATCCGGCTCGGAGCGGTGGTTAGGTCCAAAGAAGTACAGCAAGCCCGTGACAAACACCGTTGTGCCGAAAGCCAGGATGTACCGGACTAACCGCCAAAGGAATCCAAATGGTCCGCTCAACTCCGTCAGTCCGATCCCATTCACAATTGCCGCCTCGATTCGATTGCCGAAAATAATCAGAGAAGAAGCCCCGACCGCCGGTAATGCTGCAATTAAAACCAAGAAGATCGCCATGGATCGCTGTTTCAGAAAAGGGCGGCCTGAGGGTATGCGGTAAGCTGCCTGAAATCCTTCCATAAGGCTCATCATTGCGCCCGAACCAGCCCACAAGGATAGCGCAATCGCCAGCAGCGGAACGGTAATGGGCCGCGTCGCTCTTTCCCGCAGCCGCGATAAAATGATCTCTTCCGTTCCCGGCGGCACAATTTCGCGCGCCGCGTCCGCAATGACGTGAACCACGGATTGGGCATTGGCATGAATCAGGACAGCGGTTAAGGTGGTCAGAATGGGAAACAGGGAAAGGAAAAACGAGTAAGCCGCGCCCTTGGCAATGCCGAAACAATTGTCTTCGTTAGCTGCCACAAACGCTCGCCGCAATAACCAGAAATTGCGCAGGAGAAAGCTTGGCTGAACGAGCACCAGCCGAGGCTGCGCTTCTGAGGAAGCAGTACTCAACGCAGTTTGGACGCTTTTCGGCGCAGCAGACACGGTTCGCTTCGTTATCCTGAACAATTAAGCATATCAATCGAATGCCTAGTGAATGCAACTATTTGAACTGACCCGACAATTGATCGACATCGAATCCGTTACGCCGAATGAGCGCGAGATCGGTAACTTCGTCTGGCATCTGCTTGCAAACTTGGCGAGCCGCTTCGGAGGGAAAGCGGAGCGCATGCCCGTCGAAGAAAATCGCGACAACATTTTTGTGCAGTTCGGAAACCCCATCGTTGTTCTTTCCACCCACATGGACACGGTTCCACCGTTTTTCCCGTCGCGGGAGGACGATACCCGCATCTGGGGCCGGGGCGCTTGCGACACCAAGGGCATTATTGCTGCGATGATTACCGCCGCCGAACAACTCTTGGAGGCTGGGGTCCAAAACTTCGGCCTTCTCTTCGTGGTTGGTGAAGAAAGGAACAGCGCGGGCGCTCATCTGGCGGCGCAAACGCCGCGCGGCAGTAAGTACATCATCAACGGTGAGCCAACCGACAATAAGCTGGCTCTCGGCTCCAAAGGCGCTCTGCGTTATGAAGTTACAGCACGGGGCCGCATGGCGCATTCGGCTTATCCTGAGCTGGGCGAGTCAGCCATTGAGAAACTCCTGGACGCTCTCGAAAGAATTCGCCGCGTGCCGCTGCCGACCGACTCCATCTTAGGCAAAAGCACGCTGAACATCGGAACGATTCAGGGAGGCCGGGCACC
>CAXTWT010000082.1:0-16207 GCA_964247955.1 uncultured Bryobacteraceae bacterium | reverse complement strand
ATCAGCTTCCCAAACAGCGAATGCTGTTCCGGGATGACCAGATACTGGCAACTTTTCTCAATGCGCCTCTTTCAACGACGGAGGTGCTTTTTCAACTGTATCAAGCCGATCAGGGCCTGGATCAGCTAACCGGCATCGGGACAGTCACAGGAACGACAGGCAGCGGGAACAGTTTGGCAAAGGCCGGGCGATTTCTCTCGGAAGCTAACGACCAGCTCGCCTATCTGTATTCAAACCAGGGTGGTCTGGTGCTGCAAATGTGGCAAAGGCCGCCAGACTCAAGCGCTATGCCTGTTTTTTTAAAGCTGCTTCCAAACTATGCGGGGCCACAAGCATACGGGGATGCTATCGCAATGGCTGCGGGAGATTTAGATAACAGCGTAGACCAGAGTGGAATGAGACATGATGAATTGGTGGTGGCGTACCGGAACACGACCGCTGTCACTCCGGCCGCGCCCAGCACTGTAGCTTACGGCATCACGCTAGAAGTCATTGACTGTTCCGCATGGGATGGAAAAACTACCACACCCGCCCCGGTTGTCACGGTTAGCTCCCAGTCGGAAACCGCCTCAATGGCCCCTTTCCCACAAGGAAAATCAGGAGCCACCATTCCGGGTGCAACCAATTACATGAGCTTATCAGTAGCGACTGGGGATTTCGATGGTGATGGCAAGGACGAAATCGCGCTCAGCTATATTTCCAATAACGCAACGACGGTTAGCCTGTATCGCTATACGACCGACAGTTCCGGAAAGCATGCATTATCCAGATTGAGCAGCAACACGATTTTTAACGTAGTTGATTTGGGATTCGGAGTCAATCTGGCTTATCTTTACCCAGATCTGTCTACTGCGACGGGCGACTTTGATGGAAAAGGCAAAAAAGACCAGTTGGCAATCGCCAGAGTCGTAGGAGATGGTCCCGCCATTGACACTCGCGCGGTTGCGCCCCGGTTGGTGACGGTCTCCTTTGACGCCAACTACAACCCGAACGTAGGAACGGAGCGCAATCTGTTAGTCAACGCTGACGGTACTGTCAGCAATGAATTTGCGGTTCTGTCCCCCACGGGTTCTCCGCTTTCTCAAATGAAGGTTGAGCTGGTAAGCGGACTCTTTAAATTCGCCCCTACCCCTGGCGTAGCCGCCACTGATTTCAATTTTGGCCGCTCTGAATTAGTGCTGGCGTTTAACATCGGCGCAGGCATTGTCCTCCACCCTTTTTCGGCGTTCCAGGGCACTCTTAGCGATCTCTTGTCGAGCACCCCGGCCTACCTTGCATTATCTGATCTCGGCTATACAAACGATTTTTCCATCGCTGCGGGTGGATTTTCAGGTCTCGCCAATGCGCAGGTGAACAATCCGCGCTGGTCGCTTGCCGTTTCCTCCATGTTTCAATCCAAGGACCTGTATAAAGATCAGGCATCTTACACTTCTTCTTTGGACTTGGTCAAGTTCGGTGAGAACTGCGGGCTTTGTGAAACAGACAATCAGATTTTAATGAACACAACGGGAACCGTTGCAGCGGCAACTTTTCCGCTGGTTGCCTACGATTACAAGGGCAACTCCGTCTATCTCGGGGCGCCTGAGCAGATTACCACACAAGGTATTCCGACCACCGACTTCATCATCCAGGAACCACCTAAACATCTCTATTATGACGAGTCCGCCCACACGGTGGTAAACGTCAACCGATTTGATGCATTTAACAGTCAACTTGTTGATACAACGAATAAGACAATGACCATAACCAAGCAAAACACCTATAGCTACGGATTGGGCGTTTCGGCAGCCTCTTCCGCCTCAGCTACGGTCGGCGGCGGCTTGGATATCGGAATCGCCAGCGCATCGGCAACCGTTACGTCCGCGCTTAATGCAAGTGCAAACTACGACACCAACAAAACCTCGTCGCAGTTGAAAACAGTATATGGAACTTATAATTACACTCTCACCGGAACTGCTTATCATGACGACTACATTGCCTTGACTACTCAGAAATTTGATATCTGGAGATACCGGATCTATGGGGGAACAGCCAGTTCCAACGGCGATAGCTCAAGTGGGACCCAGAACAACTTTGTAGAGTTTGTTGTGCCCGGCCCATTCCAAACGGACTATGTGTACGGACTGAATTACGACGATTATCAGCCGATCCAGGAAAACGGAAATCTTCTTTCCTACCCGCAGCCAAATGTAGGGGGCACTTACATACCGTCTGACATGGGATCGTTCTGTGTCCCTTCCACCGATCCGAATTGTGACAATCCGATTTATGGACCGATCACAGAGCCTGCTTCTTTTCAGTATGGTGGGGGAAGCACTTTATTTGACCTCACTTTTGCTACCAATACCACCCAAAACCAGAACGTCACAAGCAGCAAGAACATTAAAGAAAGCGCCGATATTAAAGTCACTGTAAAGGCAAAAGCCGGATTTCTTGGCTCGGGAGGTGGGGTGGAGGCTTCGGTGGATGTAGGTCAGAACTCAGCTTTCAGTTGGACGAATGCAAGCACGGCGATTACCACTTTTAGCCAGACAACCGAACTCAAAGGAAACACCATACCGGGAAGTTCGGGACAATCTTATGCTTATTACCCCGTCATGTACTCGGCCCAGGACGGCACAATGAAGCTGGCTTACGGAGCCAAGCTTAATGATTCGCACAACCCGGCCTACAGGAACTACTGGAACAAGCTCTACGGACAAAAACCTGATCCCGCGCTAAACCTTCCCTGGCGTTTCTCAGCAAGCTACTCTAGTCCTACCACCTTATCGTGGGTGCCGGAAACGACTCTTCTTCGAAAGCAGATCCGTGGATTCTATCTTCATAAAGCGATAAAGAATACTGTTACAGGCGGCTACGATTACCTGTCTGAAGCGCCCACTGCCGGAGACCATGTCTTAATAGAGGTCCAAGTGCATAACTACAGCCTGTATACGACACCTGTAACGGACCTTCACGTTCAGTTTCTGTTGGCGCAAGCGGATACTACCAACGGGATTAATGAAGTTGGCTTTAAAAGCTGCCCGAATAACATGGTTCGATTCGCGAACGGTCGCTGCAGGATCACTATCACCTCCATCGCGGAGCTCGGTCCTCAAGATATGAAGAGTGCTTGGGCTGAGCTGGACACTAGCGGGCTCGGAGGTACAACAGCCGGATCTCCGCAGCAGTATCTGGTGTTTGTTGTTTTGAACCTTAACAACACCGTTGATGAGATTTATCCGTTGGAAGCTCCCGACACGACCGATTACGGACAAAACAACGAGGGCTACGGCCTGCTCACAGTGATGTCACCGTCTGCCGCAGCTGCTGCAAGACCCAAGTTGAATACTTCTACCGCGCTCGACGGCACAGATGCCACGCTGTCGGTCTCATCCCCTTCCGCCCGCGATCTTTCCATGGGAACCGACTCGCTCGGCGCTATTGATACGGCTACCGGCAGTTTGCGCTTCGACGAAGCGCGCGTCTATGCGGGGCGTCGCCTCAGAATCCGCGTTGGCAATCAGACCGATCAGGTCAGTAACGAAATTAACCGAGTGCTGATTTATGACGGTAATCCCAAGGCAGGCGGAAAGCTGATAGCAGTCAAAAACGTTCAGCCCGGCGATGTGGGAAAGCCGACTTACACTTGGTTTGACTGGACTCCTATGAAGCCTGGTGAACATACTCTATATGCTGAAGTAATGGAACATTTGAACGACACCCAGCCGGGAAACAATATCGCCACGCTCAAAGTGAATGTGGCGGCATTTCCTGAAAAAACCAAACATTAGTCGAGTAGTTAAAGAGCGTTCCACGCAGGCGGCAGCCCGGATATCGAGCTGCCGCCTAGCTCATTCAATGAATGTTTCGCACCAATTGCAGATCGCTTCCCTGCGAGTCGAACTGCGCAAATGTCAGCTCTTTCTCATCGGGCGAGAGCGCCAGACTGTAGGAGATCGGCTTTGCAAGCCGGAATACTATATTTGCCTTCGGCGAATCGAACCCGCGAAAGTAAATCGTAGGCGCTGAGAAGATGTCGGGAGCGGTTGCGTAAAAGATCCCTTTCCTGCCGAGCGTGAAGTTACGATCCAGAACAGAGCCTATTCGCTGCTCTTCCAGGCCGCCCTTTATGGGCACACGCCAGAGAGACGTAATTAGCTGGTGTGATTTGGTGTAGTAAATATAAGTTCCATCTTCCGATTCTTGCGCTTTAAATCCTCCTCCCTTTGTAATCTGCACACGCTGCCCATCATCCCGGTTTATTTTCCAAATCTGCCTGCTGCCTCCGCCAGGAGAAGAAAAGTAAATCCAATGTCCATCTCGCGACCAACTGGGCACGACGTTCGGCTCATTGTCTCTTGTCAGTTGAACAGGCTCGCCGCCGGAAGTCGAAATGATGTAGATCTCTGCTTTTCCATTCACTCGCGAATCGAACGCCAACCACTTTCCATCCGGCGACCATGCGGGAGATCCAGTTACTGGTCCACCGAAGTGGGTCAGCGCCTTGGCATTTGAGCCGTCGCGTTGAGCTACCCAGATCTGCCAGGCTCCTGAACGATTCGATTCAAAGGCAAGTTGAGTTCCGTCGGGTGAATACTGCGCAGACAACTCATCGCGGGTGGAAGCCAGCGAACCCTCCCCTCGCTGCGGGCCGTCAGATTTGCCGTTTAACGCGATTCGCCACAAATTGGCGTCTGATTGCTGGGTGGAAAAAATAATCTTACCCGCAGACTTTCCACGCGCCAGATCGAGTACGTTCTGGGAAACGGAAGCGAGCATTACAGGATCTGACACGCTGTTGTGAAAGGGCGCACGCCAGATCTGACCAACCCCGCCAACGTTCACTGCCAGAAAAGCTTCCTGCCCGCTTTGGTCCCAGCAAACAGCCAATGAACTCGCATTGCGAAAGCGCTCTCCATACAAGCGCCGCTCTGTAACTGCTCCGCGCGCCAGGTCAGCTTGATAAAGCGATGCTGTGCCTTTGCCGAAGCGTGTAAACAGCAATGTGCGGCCATCAGGAGATACAGCCGGAAAGTAATCTGAGTAGCCTACAGGCGAATTTGTTATTCGTTGCCGGGAGTGATTTGTCAGTGAATAAAGAAAGAGCGAGTTCGTGTCATCGGGATTAGTTCTTCCCACAGCAACAAGACTTTTGGAATCCGGAGTCCACGCAATTGCCCGATACCAAGGCCAGCCATCTCCTGCCGTATCGGCCAACTTCACAGGCTTATCGCCGCCCAGGTCAGTAAGCCAGAGACTTGCCGGGTCGGAAACGGAAGGTGAACTTAAGAAAGCGATGCGCTTTCCGTCAGGCGACCATGCCGGACTGAAAGCATTGAGACCTTCCAAAGAGAGCGCGCGTTCCTCACCACCGTTCACGGATTTCACGAGTACGTTGAAACGAGTTGAATTTTCAGTGATGGAGGCATAGGCGACCTGACTTCCGTCCGGCGAGAACGAAGGTGAAACCTCGTATCCAACTGCTGAGGTGAGTGGAGCAGGGTCAAAGATTTCCGCAGCACCGCGATCCGCCTTACGTCTTAGCCAGAGCGAATAAGCAGCAGCAAGTAAGAGTGTAGTTGCCAAGCCTGCCAATAAGAGATGCTTCCGCCACGCGCGTCTTTCCTGTGAGTTGTCCGCTGTTGCCGCCGGAAGAATTGTCTCGGTTACCAGCGCTTCAGGCATGGGTGGAGCGATGCGCGTGCGCGCCAGCAGCCATGCATCCAGATCCGCCGTGAAAGCGTAAACAGAGCCGCCGGAGGAATGCACCAGGCGATGCACGGGAAGTCCCTCTGCCTTTTCCCAGCGTTGAACCGTTCTGGGATCTCGTTGAAGGTAAGCTGCGATCTCTTTCCAGGACCGTAGACAATTCCCTTTCCCCTCCATAGGCCCGGGCTCTTCGGGCAGCCGCTTAATAGTACTATCGCTCAGATCCGGAGGGAGGCCAGAAGTACTGGGCATAGCGTCCATACATAGCTTAGTATTCCAAATAGAATTCCCGGCAAAGTGTTCACAGCCGACCGACACCTATATTTATCTATCAACACAAGGTGGGCAGCGCTCTTCCATTTCTGCGCTTCTATACTGAAGATATGTTCTTTCGCCGACAGCGCCCGAAGATTCCGACCTTTCAGGAACGTGTCAGCTTATTGAAGAATGCCGGTTTCGCCTTACAGAATCTGCCGGATGGCCGCGTCAAAGTGACCAAGCACGGAGTGGGCGCTGTCATCGGCGATGAAGGGCAGAATCAGCCCGAGATCGAAAAGGCCGGTGTCCTGATGGGCAGTGAAATCGCTACGCTGCTTAATGGCGGTTACCAGATGTTTCTGGAAACGCCGAGCGGCAAGCGATTTCCCGCGCAAGCCGATCAGCTCAAGGCGATTCATCAGTTCGAGGATGACGTGAAAGACGCGCTGGATTTGACCAATCTGTACAACACGTCATTAGGAACAACTTCGCCGAAACACATGTACGATCGCGTGTACATGCGCGACACAGGCCACCAGCCGAAACCCTGGGAAGAAGAAGATCACCACACCGTTGCGCCCACCACCAAAGATTCGGCAGCAACCCCTTTATAGCTTCAAGATCTGCCGCATCTGATTAAATGCGACAGCGATACCTTTATCGCCGAAATCAGGAATAAATGGCAGGACCAGCACCTTGTCAGCTTCAGTAGCGCGACCTGCACCTCGGAGCGAAGCGGCCAGCATAGCGCGGGCTCGCAGGTCTGTATTGCCCGTTCCTCCCACCACATTTCCCCAAAACTGCACGGCTGCTTCGAAACGCCCGTTTAAAAATGCGCTGTAGCCGTTGAGCAAAGGCGCGGAGGACAAGTTGACGGGCGGTGATGTGCCGCGTATGGAGATTGCCTGCCATTGGGCTTGGAGAAAGTTTTTCTCCGGGGCGCCGACGGGCAGAAAAGCAAGCAGGCTTCCGAAAGCGGCTGTCGCTTCCGACGTTCTACCTCCGAGCAAGAGCGCCGTCGCCAGAGCCGGAATTGCCGCGCCGCTGCCGGATAACGGTTTCAAAATGGACACGGCATCGTTAAACCGTTTCGACTCAATCAATCCATTCGCCAGTTGCAGTTGGAGATTGATATTCGCCGGACTGAGCGCGATAGCCTGTCGCAGCAGCCGCTCCCCTTCCGGGCCGTCGCCCTGGAGAAAACGGCTGACTCCCAGCGCAGCCAAGGCATCGACATTATGCGGAGCAATCGCCAGAACCGCCGCTGCCGCGTCCGCTTGCTGCTGTAACGGCGCATGAGCGTACCTTGCCGTGATCTCGTTCCATCTGGCCCGTTCCAGCGGCGCGAACCCGTCCTGATGAGCCGCTCCCGCCGCCACAACGGCAGAAAAGCTCCCCGGCGTAACTTGCGCGGCTGTTTCCACCAAAGCAATATGCGCCAGTCCAAAAAGGGGATCTGCGCTTACCGCGTCCGTTAACGACTGCAAACGTTCGTTCAGATTCTGCGTGCCCGCTGCCGCTGTAAAGGCTTTTAACGCCGGCAAACTCTTGGTTGGAAAATCAGCGGCGCCGGCGTCAATCTGTTTGACTAGTCGATTCGCCGCCTCCAAAATGCCCGTCGCAGAATCCGACTCCACCTCAATCACTCGCTCGTTCTTCTGAGTTTTCGGGTCCGTAACGGTAGCCTGGAGTCGGATCTTTCCGTTCCGGTCTTCCACCGTGGTCCGCAACACTTCCGTCGCTTGTCCTTCGTAAGCGGCTGACTGATCTTTGGCAAAAAATGCCAGGATGTGGCGGGAAACGGCCAGGTCTTCCTGAACAATCAGCGGCAACGTCAGGCTCATCCATTCGGATGAAACATCGGGAACCAACACTTCCGCAGGCAGAACAGCCAGCCGCTCGACCGAGTTGCCCGCCGGTGTTCGCGAGCAACTGACGAACAGCAATAAAAACAGAACGCAATGAACAGATCGCAGGAAGTCACCTTTTATAAGGGCTTCGGATTCTGAGCGAGAAGCTCCTGGAAAGCCGGGCTTTTCACCAGCAGCGCAAACTCAGGCATACCCGGAATCTTTTCCCGGTCTTTCACGCCCTCTTCCAAAGCCTTTCGCAAGTAAAGGATAGCGCGGTCATTTGCTCCTGACTTGGCGTACATCTTGGCCATATACAAATGATAGGTGGCTCGCTCCTCCACGGTTCTTTCCTGCATCAGCGTGCCGAAGGAGCTGTGATGCTCAAAAACATCAGGGTCCAGCTTCAGCGCTTCTTCGTAGTACTCGCTTGCTTTCTCGTAATTTTTGCGGCCAAAGTAAGCGGCTCCCAGGTTGGCGTAAATGGATGCCGTCGGGCTGGTGTACCGAAGGGAACGCTTGTAACATCCGATGGCGCGGCGGTAACTCTTCTGGGAGTAATAAATGGTTCCCAGGTTGTTAATGGCTTCAGAATACCGTGGGTTGAGCTTGATCGCCCGCTCATAATTCTTCTTCGCCAAGTCGAGTTGCAGAAGTTGATGGAAAGCAATGCCGATCTTGTTCGCCAGAACGGGCGAATCAGGCAAGCCTTTGCGGTACATGTCAATCGCCTCGCGATACATTTTCCGCGCCATATAGATATCGCCGCGCAGCTCGTTGGTCAACGGCGGAGTCTGCGGCTTGTTCACTGCCGGAACAGAACCGTCCCTGGGCATGAAACCACTGGAAGGAATAGGGGAAGTTCCTTGCGCCCGAGCGACGGAAGACGCAAAGCAAAGGGCAAAACAACAAAGAAATGGTATGCGGTTTAAAGAGATCATGCACGCACTCCCTTTGTGATCTACTTTATACCTTTTAAGCGAAGGACGGGAAGAAAAAAGTTACTTGAAAATACCTTTCAGTTTGTCGAAAAACCCTTTTTTCTCTTTTGGCTGATTGGGCGGGGGATTTTGCGCGTTGAGATCGGCGTCACCTGTATTCGCGCCGAGAACTCCCGGCTGTGGCGGCACATTCGGCAGCGTCGTTGGATGATTGGGAGAAGAAGTGTCCCAACCGGCAATCTCGGTGGAGCCGCCGGTATGGAGCGGACAAAATGTTACCGGCTGTGTGCCGAGGATATAATATTCCGTTCGCGTCTGCTCCGGCGGACAGGCGCTTGTCGCCAACTGGCCGGTATCCGAATCGATCTGGGCACTCACAATGCCGTCAGGAATCTTGAACTGCCCTGTATCCCGGTAAGCGCGATGCCGGTGCGCCCGTTTCATGAACTCTGCCCAAATCGGCAGCGCCGCTTTCGCTCCCTCCATCTTCAGGTCCTGATAGTTATCCATCCCGACCCAGACAATGCAAAGCAATTTGGTCGTAAACCCGGCAAACCACGCATCATGCTCGGTACCGGTCTTGCCCGCTGCCGGAAGCGTAAAGCCGCGTGACCGTACGCCCGCGCCCGTACCGCTTCGCAGAACTTCCTGCAACATGCTCACGATCAAGAAGTTTACGCGCGGATCGAGGATCTTTTTCGTTTCCGGCTGCGAGGACCACACATCCGTACGGGAACGGTCCGCAATCTGAGTGATCAGGCGCGGTTTCACCATGACGCCGTCGTTGGCAAACAGCGTATAAGCTCCTGCCATTTCAAGCGGAGTGACATCATAAGCACCCAGAGCCATAGCTGGCGTAGGCCGAACATCCTCCAAACCCGCCTTATGAGCCAAGTCCGCAACTGTGCCGTAACCTACCGTCTCCGCCACTTCCACGGTCGGCACGTTCAAAGACTTAGCTAGAGCCTTACGCAAGGTGACATCGCCCAGCCAAGCCCCCTTATGAAAATCGGTCGGCTCATACGCTTTTCCGGCGTAATAAAAAGTTCTGGCCTCATCTTTCACGACCGTGGAAGGCGTCATCGGGTCCGGTTTATCTCCTAAGCCGGTGTTAAGCGCAGCGGCATACACAAAAGGCTTGAACGCGCTTCCTGCCGGCCGTTTGGCGAGGGCGTGATCCAGTTGACTCATGCCGTAGTTCCGGCCCCCGATCAATGCCTTGACCTCGCCCGTATGCGGGTCTAGGCAAATCAAGGCAACCTGAGGCTCGGCCGCGCTTTCACCCGTCTTGCTGCGCTTGGCAATGACGGCGTTGATTTCCTTCATTCCGGCAGCCACCGCTTCGGCGGCGTCGTGCTGCAAGTCCGTGTCCAGCGTCGTGTAAATACGGGAGCCGGATTCCTGAAAATCACGGTCCTGAAAATCATTCGTCAAACGCTCATTCACCAGATCCACAAAGTAAGGGGCGTCTGTTGACTCAATGCCTTGCCGGGTCGTGACCACAGGCACTTTCACCGCCGCATCGTATTGACTGCCGGCGATGTACCCGTTGTCGAGCATTTGCTTCAGAACCACATTGCGGCGTTCCTCGGCCCGCTTCGGCGCGGTGACCGGATTCCGAAAACTAGGTCCCTGAATGAGTCCTGCCAGCGTAGCGGCTTCCGGCAATGTCAGGCTCCGGATGTTTTTTCCAAAGTAGGCTTGCGCTGCTTCGCCAAATCCTCGAATTTCAAACGATCCGCGTCTGCCGAGAGGAACCTGGTTGGCATAGTACTCGAAGATCTGCTGCTTGGTCAGCTTGCGTTCCAAGTGAAGCGTAATCAGCAATTCGTCAAATTTGCGGGTAAACGTTTTACGCCGGTCCAGCCAGAACAGGCGCGCTACCTGCTGCGTAATGGTGGAAGCGCCTTGCCCTTTGCGGCCTTCCCGAAGATCAACAAACAAAGCTTTCGCAATGCGCATCGGATCAAAGCCGGAGTGTTGAAAGAACCGTTTATCTTCAATGGAAATCACCGCATGCACCAGCACGGGCGGAATATCTTCGTACTTCACAATCCTGCGTTTTTCGCGGTTCTTATCGAAAAGGTTGCTCAGCAAGCGCGGTTGCAGAGCATACTGAGTACGAGGCGCATTATCGCTCAGGGAAATGATGGATGAAATTTCACCATCCTCAAACTTCAGCACGCCGCCTTCTGAGCCTGATAACAAATTACTTCCCGGAAAAACTTCTACGGCGTCCGGTCGGCGATGATACCAGCCGGTAGAACTGCTGCGCGCATCTTCAACATAACCGTCTTCACGCAAATACGCGACAAATTGCCCAGGGGTAAAAGCATCCCCGACACCGACCACCTGGGGAGCCGCATATAGGAGCGATGAGTTGGGGAACAGCCCGCCTTGCAGCTTCTCGTCCGTCAGACGGGCATATTTTTTGTAATAAACACTAACAACGATTGCCAGAATAAGAAGAAAGATTCCGACGCTGAGCAGCCCATACTGCAAAAACGATCTCAATCTCGAATGGGATGTGCGGGAAGCCGTGCCTGCCTTAACAGGAAGTTTGATGCGAACGGGCAAATAGTCTGGCCTAGAGTAGTTTACTCAAGCCTTGGACGTTTGTCACACATCTTCGTTACTTCCCGGCTTGATAGTACGATTCTAGCTCTTTCCAAATATTGTCGTCATGCGGCTGCCAGTCCGGATACTGGCGTCCGGTAATTTGCAGATCCGCAACGTAGAGCGTGCCGTGCCCAAACGGGCAGATCATCTCCGTCGTAGGACGGCCCAGCATTACGATATTGCCCCAGGAGCCGGTCTTGACAGGCATGATCAATTTTTTCAGGCAGGTGCGGCAGCGTCGACGCTGGTCCCACACGGCAAGGTAGACCAAGCCCACGCCGATCAAGGCAATGACCGCCAGCATGAGCAAGGTAAACCACATGGTTTTCGAGAATAAAATCCGTACTGGATCGACATACGCAGTTCCGTGCGGCGGCGCGGGGTAGAAATGCCGTAATGCGGTTTGCAACGCGCAAACGGCTCCCACAACGGTCGCCAGCTTAGCGACAAAATAGAGCCAATACTTCATTGTGCCTTTTAGACTCCTTCTCAGTTCTACAAGTTCCAGGAACTTGGCGCGTTATCTCCGAAGCAAGTTCTTGGCCAAAAAAAGAAGGTTAGCGGGACGTTCTGCTAATCTCCGCATAAAGTACGGGTACCAAGCCTCACCATAAGGAACGTACAAGCGCAACCGGTGCCCTCTCTCAATTACTTGCCGCTGCAAATCGCGCCGGATGCCGTACAGCATCTGAAATTCGAAACGCTCCGGCGTTATCTTTTGTTCCCCGATATAACGGAATGCTTCACGAACAATGTTCTCGTCGTGACTGGCGATAGCCGGATACGTGCCGTGGTTCAGCAGTTGCTTCATCAGCTTGACGTAGTTGGCATCCACTTCGGATTTTCGCGGGAAGGCTTTGTCGGCAGCTTCCCGGTAAGCCCCCTTACACAGCCGAACGGGAATTTTCCGTTCGGAAAGAGCGCGGATATCTTCCTCGCTTCGATACAGGTACGCTTGAATAACCGCGCGGACATGACCCTCAAACTGATCTTGGATGTGGTGAACCAATTTCAGCGTGCGGTCTGTATATTCGCTCGACTCCATATCCACTTCCACGCGGCTGTTCATCTTTTGCACGCGTCGAGCAACAGCGAAAACATTTTCGCAGCAAGCGTCTTCCGAGAAATCAAGCCCGAACTGCGTCAGCTTAATAGAAACCGTAGCAGGCAGGCTGGCGGCCTCAATGCTGTCGAGCGCCCGGAGATAGCCGTCACGTGACTGAGCGGCCTCCATAAGCGAATGCACATTCTCACCCAAAAAATCGAGCGTGCCTGCGATTCGTTCTTTCGCCAGCTTTTGCAGAACTTCGATCCCATCCGCAAGCTGATTGCCGGCGACAAAACGAGAGGTGAGCTTTCGCGATACCGGCGAGTTCTCCATCCACCGGCGCATCCAGTGGTTTTGGGAAAGTTGTAAAAGCGTACGGCGCAGCATGAAAGTGGTGGACCCGGTAAGGCTTTCGGCACTTCACTCAGCCGATGAAAAGTGCGGTCTTTTCCACTATAACGAGTTATTTTGAAGCCGCAAAGGTCTCAACTTGACCTTGCAGTTCAGGTGAAAAGCGAATGGCTGCTCCAGGCCAACCCTGTTCCCAGCAGCGCACCTACGGTAACATCGCTGAGAAAATGCATGCCGAGCAGAATGCGGGAAGCGGCAATGCTGAACGCGCAGAAAAGCAGTACCACCAGGGACATGGGATAAAACATCCCGAGAGCGACAGCGACCGCAAACGCGGTAATGGTGTGGCCGGAGGGAAAAGAAAACCGGTCCGGCGGCAGCAGACGAGCCCAGCAATGCGGTTCGATTTCACAGGGACGTTTCCGGCCCGAAATCTTTTTGACCCCAATAAAAAGCCCGACTCCCGCCAGCGCCGCTAACCCGGCAGATGCAAGAGCCGTCAAGCGTTCCGCGCCGCCGAACAGAAAAACAACCAGTCCGGCGAAGTACCATAGCCAGCCGTCGCCAGCGCGGGTAGCGGCTACCGCCCACAAACGAACCCACTTCGGCGCGGGCCATTGATTCACTTTACGCATCAGTTTGTGATCGCGGGCGGCAATAAACTGAAGCATGATGTGGTGAGCCGTCATAACAAACGTCCCCCCGGTAAACAGTCTACGAAATCATTCATATCCATGTTCCCACTTCCTTTGTAAAGTAGGACATATTACGCCACGGTGACAGCTTCGCAAATGATTAGTGAACTCTTTGAAACCACGATAAATAATGGGAAGAACGGTTTCGGACCAGTAGGATAGTTAATTGCCGGCAGTTCCCAAAATCGACTTTGTTTACTTTGACGCCGGAGGCGGCCACCGGAGCGCCGCTACGGCTCTCCAATCGGTCATCGCTTCCGAAGGCTACTCTTGGGATGTCCGGCTCGTGAACCTGCAGGAAGTTCTCGACCCGCTCGATGTCTTCCGTAAAGTGACCGGGATTCGGCTCCAGGACCTGTACAACCGCATGCTGGCGAGAGGCTTAACCTGGGGCGCGGGCTACTGGCTGCCAGTGATGCAGCAGGTCATCCGGCAGTATCATCGACCTTCGGTTCAACTGTTGACGGAGTTTTGGCAAAGCCGCCAACCGGACATGGTGGTGTCGCTGATTCCCAACCTGAACCGGGCCTTGTTCGAAAGTCTCCAACTCGCCTGTTCCCAAACGCCTTACGTCACGATTCTCACCGATCTTGCTGACTATCCGCCCCACTTCTGGATGGAAAAGCAAGCGCAGTACTTTATCTGCGGAACTCCGTTCGCTGTGAAGCAGGCGGAAAATCTGGGCGCGTCCCAGTCACACATTCTGGCTGTCAGCGGAATGATCCTTCGGCCCCATTTTTACGACTGTCAACCGACTGATCGGGCCGCCCAGCGCCGCCGTTTGGGCCTCCATGAGAATCTGCCTACGGGACTGGTGCTGTTCGGCGGTGAAGGATCAAATGTAATGTTTTCCCTGGCGCAGCGGCTGGGCAACTCCGATATGGATTTGCAGCTTATCATGCTGTGCGGGCGCAACCGAAAATTGCTCGAACGCCTGAAGCGCCTGCAAACGCGCAACAAATTACACGTCGAGGGCTTCACGAAACAGGTTCCCTACTATATGGGCCTTTCCGACTTTTTTATCGGCAAACCAGGCCCCGGCAGCATCTCCGAAGCGCTGCAAATGGGCCTGCCGGTGATCGTCGAGTCGAATAGCTGGACGCTTCCGCAGGAGCGCTATAACGCCCAATGGGTGCGCGAGGGCGGTTACGGCATCGTACTCAACAACTTACGGGAAGTCGAGGGCGCTGTCAGGGATCTGATTGTGGGAGGGCAGCTTCCGAAGTTCCAGGAGAAAATCCGCTCGGTCAATAATCGCGCGGTTTATGAGATTCCCGCCATTCTCCACCGCATCCTTGAAGAAAGCTGTCAGAAAGTCAAGCTGGAATTTCCGGCCAGGCATGTCTCGGATAACGGCGGCTCAGTTCACGCCGGACTTGCGGGTACAGATTTTTCCAGAAGCTCAGAAGATCGGTCGTCACCTGCACCGGGCGCTGGTTCGGAGCAAGCAGTTTAACGGTAAGCGGCACTGCTCCCCGCGCGACCGTCGGCGATTGCTTCATGCCGAAAAAATCCTGCAGCCGCGAGGCTACCGAAGGCGGCTGGCCTTCGGCGTACTCGATTCTGGCGCGGCGTCCGCTCGGCAAGGCGACATAGGCGGGCGCAATCTCGTCCAGCAATCGCAGATTGACCTGAGATTGGAGCGCGGCCAGCAACCCGCCGTTTCGCGCCGCTTCCCGCAACTGGGCAAAGCTGGCGCAGCCTCTCGATAGCTGCTGCAATGCCGTCGTTATTGGATCGCCCTCAGTTCTCAGTTCAGGGGAGTACCCGGCGGCAAAGTGAAGCCGTTGCAGAAATCGCTGCACTTCGTCTCCTTCGGCAAACTGGGACACGCCTGTTTCCAGCGCTTTGCTCAGCAACAAATCAGCGGCGCTTTCCGCGTCCGTGGGCGCGGACCTGTTTTCGTCAATGACTGATTGTTCATATAACAGGGAGTTCACCTGCTCCACGCGCTCCCCTTCCCGGTTCCACGCCATCTCCTCGCAAGTTCCAATTCTTTCCGGAAAGTAATCGAGCAGCCAGTCCGGTTCGATGGGAACCGCCAAGCGCACGAGCGGAGCGGAACGGTCGCTGCGGTCATCCACTTCAGCGGCCACGAGAAACTCGCTCCGAGTCAGGCTGTTGCGGTCCAGCCGCGCGGACGAGCCGTTCGAAAGCAGGAGCGTTTCGCCCCGCCTGCGAGCGACCCGATCACTAAACCCGCAGAGAATCGCTTTTTCCAAAGCGTGCGAATCGCGGCAGCGCTCCCGAACCGAACGCATACCCTCGCGCAAGCGCACCTCCATTTTGCGGGCCGTAAAAGAAAGATTGTCGGCCAGCACCGCTTCCAGGTCCGAGGGGAAGTTCGCTCCCTCCCGCCGCTCTGTAGATATCCGTCCCTCCGCCAGCTTTGCCGCCAGTTCGCAGGCTTCCCGTCCTCCGCCGAGTTCAGTTCCTTCGATCACCAGACGAGCCAGGCGAGGATGAACGGGCAGCGCAGCCATCTGTTCCCCCCTTTGTGTGATATCGCCTTCGGGCATTAACGCGCCGAGCCGGATCAGGAGTTCTTTTGCTGCTTGGACATGGGCCGGGGGAGGCTCATCGATCCAGGGCAATTCCGCCATGTTGTAACCGGCAGCCGCTAATTGCAGGGAAGTCTGGGCCAGATCCGCCCGCAGGATTTCCGGGGTGATGCCTTCCGGCCTGCGCACGAAGTCACTTTCGCTGTACAACCGGATCGCCACTCCCGGACCAGTTCGGCCTGCGCGTCCCGCC
>CAXTWT010000081.1:0-16340 GCA_964247955.1 uncultured Bryobacteraceae bacterium | reverse complement strand
GGCTCTTCGCCGCGTTCGCGAAGTTGTTTCAACCGCTCTTCGCGCCGGGTAGCCCGTTCCGCCGCCCGCTTCACGAGTTCCGAGCCGACCAGCTCCAGTTTGGCGGTTTCGGCGCCGTCGCCTTTACGCCAGCCCAGCTTCACGATGCGGGTATAACCGCCGTTCCGCTGATTGAAGCGCGGTCCGAGCTTTTCAAACAGCTTCTCGACTGCTTCCGGCTTTAAAAGATAGGAAGCAGCCATCCGACGCGCATGCAAGCTATCTTTCTTCGCCAACGTGATCATCCTCTCGACCAGCGGCTTAGCGGCTTTCGCCTTCGGAATCGTGGTAGTGATCCGCTCTGCTTCGATCACGTTTGTGACAAGTCCACGCAAAAGCGCACGGCGGGCGCTGACGTTGCGTTTGAGCTTAAAACCTGCTTTGCGATGTCGCACCGGTTAGTCCTCTATTCCTGCGTAGTTATCGTTACCGAAGTCTGACGGAGAAGCCGGAGGCGCACCGCCCACCAAGCGGCCCTGTGCATCAAACTTCATGCCGAAGTTAAGACCCAGGCCCGATAGAATTTCTTTAATTTCGTTCAGGGACTTGCGACCGAAGTTCTTCGTGCGCAGCATCTCCGATTCGCTCTTCTGCACTAAGTCGCCGATAGTCTGGATATTAGCGTTCTTCAAGCAGTTGTAAGAACGAACGCTCAATTCCAACTCTTCCACCGAACGGTTCAGCACTTCGTTCATCTGGTTGGCGGCGCGCTCGGCCGGCTCTTCGGAGACTTCCGGCGTTTCTTCAAAGTTGATGAAGATCGTCATGTGGTCTTTGAGCAGCTTGGCCGCTTGGCCAATAGCATCCTGCGGAGAGATGGCTCCGTTGGTCCAGACTTCGATAGCCAACTTGTCAAAGTCAGTGTTCTGGCCGAGTCGGGCAGCTTCTACGGTGTAGTTCACCTTACGAACAGGCGAGTGAACCGAGTCAATCGGGATGTAGCCAATGGGCAGGTCTTCGTCGTAGTTGCGGTCTGCCGAAACATAACCACGTCCACTCTTAATCCGCATTTCGATATCGAGCTTGCCGCCCTCGCCTACGGTCGCAATGTGCAGGTTGCGGTCGAGCACTTCCACATCAGCATCCGTCTCGATCTGGCTGCTCATCACTTCACCCGGCGCTTCTACCCGGAGGCGGGCAATTTTCAAACCCTCGCCCATCATCTTGAACGGCACTTGCTTCAGGTTCAGGATGATGTCGGTGGCGTCCTCTACAACGCCGGGAATTGGGCTGAATTCGTGCGAAACGCCTTCAATGCGCACGCCCGTAATCGCAGCTCCCTCAATCGAGGAGAGCAGCACGCGGCGTAAACCGGTGCCGATGGTGGGTCCAAAACCACGCTCAAACGGTTGGGCCGTGAACTGACCATACCGTTCATTCAGCGATTCTGTATTGGCGACTAAACGCTTCGGCTTTTGAAATCCTTTAAACATATTATTGCAATCCTCGTTCGTCGATGGTCGAAGCAGTTTACTTCGAGTACAGCTCGACGATGAGCTGTTCGTTCAACTGAATTTGCACCAACTCTTCCCGCTTGGGTTGCTGCAGAACACGTGCTCGGAGCGCTTCCCGGTCCACTTCGAGCCAGGATGGGCTGGGCGTGTGGGCAGTAGCATCGCGTGCGCCCAAAATTGTAGGATTGTTGCGGCTGGGTTCGCGAACGTCAATCGAATCTCCAATCTTCACCATGAGTGAAGGAATGTTCGCCCGACGGCCGTTCACGTTGAAGTGCCCATGCCGAACCAGTTGACGCGCCTGAGCGCGGCTGGTTCCAAAACCAATGCGGTACACAACGTTGTCCAGACGCTTTTCCAGCATGGCCAGCATCTGCTCGCCGGTGATACCTTTTTGATTCACGGCCTTCTCATAAAGGTTCCGGAATTGGCCTTCGAGAATGCGATAATACCGACGCGCTTTCTGCTTTTCGCGCAGTTGCAGACCATAGCCGACGACCTTGGCCTTTTTGTCTTTCCCGTGCTGACCGGGAGCGAAATTACGCTTTTCAATAGCGCACTTTTCCGAGTGACAACGCTCGCCTTTCAAAAACAACTTCATACCCTCGCGACGGCAAAGCCGACAAACGGGGCCACTATAACGTGCCAATTCTGATAACCTCCAAAGGGTGCGGTTTACAGCCGACAGGCTTTCGTCCCGCTTATGTACAAAAACTAAAGCAAAATTAAACCCGGCGCTTTTTCGGCGGACGGCAGCCGTTATGGGGAATCGGCGTTACGTCTTTGATGCCCCGCACTTCGATACCCGCCGTAGCCAACGCACGAACCGCCGACTCGCGCCCGGAACCAGGGCCAGCCACGCGAACCTCTACCGTACGCAAACCGGACTCTTTGGCCTTATTGGCAGCAGTTAAAGAAGCTTGCTGCGCGGCAAACGGAGTACCTTTCCGCGATCCACGGAACCCGAGCGAACCGGAACTGGACCAAGCCAACGTGTTACCGAGTGGATCGGTAAACGTCACAATCGTGTTGTTAAACGAAGCTTGAATGTGAACGGTGCCGTAAGGAACGTTCTTCTTTTCTTTCTTCTTAAAACTCTTCTTCTTTGATGCTGTCTTTGCAGGTGCCTTTGCCATGGACAATCCTTATGTCTTAGTCGCCTTTTTCTTTCCAGCCACGGTGCCCTTGCGCGGACCTTTGCGGGTGCGCGCATTCGTATGGGTGCGCTGGCCGCGAACAGGCAGGCCGCGCCGGTGCCGCAATCCGCGATACGAACCCATTTCCATCAGGCGCTTGATATTCATCGAGACTTCCTTGCGGAGATCGCCCTCGATAGCGCCTTCGCCTTCGATCAGATTACGAAGGTGATTTACTTCTTCTTCTGAAAGGTCGCCGACCTTTTTCTCCGGGTCCACTTGCGCCCGATGAAGAAGTGACAAAGCACGGGTCCGCCCGATGCCGTAGATGTAGGTCAGCCCGATGGCCGCCCGCTTTCTCGCTGGTAAGTCTATGCCTGCTATACGCGCCATAACTGAATCCTTTTAACCCTGCCGCTGCTTGTGCTTGGGATTGCTGCAACTGACCCGCACCACACCATGGCGGTGAATGATCTTGCACTTATCACACAATTTCTTTACTGATGCTCGCACCTTCATGGCATCCTGCCTTTCGTCAATAGCTCTAAAACTCGTCCTCGCGTCCGATCCTGCGCCGAAAGCGCCACGCGCACCCGGTCACCAACCCGCAAACGCATAAAATTCGCCCGCTGGCTCGAAGGAAGATGAGCAATCAATTGATGCTCTCCTTCCAGTCTGACACGCACCAACGCGCTCGGCAAAAGCTCGGCCACAATCCCTTCAGCGGTTCTTTCCCCGCCAGCGCCGCCTTCCGCTTCCGCCACAACCAAACAAGCCTGCCTCAACACGCTAAGGCCGGGACAAAACCCAGGGACCGTTGTCTGTGACGGCTACCATATGCTCAAAATGAGCCGAATAGGAACCGTCCTTCGCTACAGCCGTCCACTTATCGCCCAGCACCTTCGTATCCGGCTTGCCGACGTTCACCATCGGCTCAATCGCCAGAACCATGCCCGGCTTTAATCGCGGATTTTCACCCCGGCGATCCACGTAATTGGGAATCTGCGGTTCCTCGTGCAAGGAGGTTCCGATTCCATGCCCCACGAACTCGCGCACAATCGAAAAGCCGTTGGAAATCACATGCTTTTCTACGGTTCCGCACACATCAAACAGGCGGTTACCGGATCGTACCCGGTCAATCGCCAGTTCTAAACTCTCTTCTGTCACCTTCAGCAGCCGCTTAACGGAGTCATTCACTTCCCCGATAGCGACCGTAATGGCCGAATCGCCGTAGTAGCCATTTAGTTGGACGCCCGTATCAATGGAAACAATATCGCCCGCTTTCAACTTCCGTTTCCCTGAAGGCATCCCATGCACGACTTCCTCGTTGACCGAAGTGCAAAGCACATACGGATACTTCGTTCCCGCAGCCTGCGAATAGTAACCTTTAAAAGCCGGTTTTGCACCCGCATCGGCGATCATCTTTTCCGCAGCCACTTCCAAATCCTGAGTCGTCGCGCCTTCGGCCACTATCGGCTTCAAAGTTTGCAGGATTTCATACACAAGCAAGCCGCTGCGACGCAACTTTTCCAGCTCTACCGCGCTTCTCCGTACAATCATGGCCAACCTACCGCGACCCATTCGTCCTGAGCATCAATCCCGCAGAATTGAGCGACTGGCAGATCTCCTGCGAAATCTGATCGGGTGAAGCCTCGGCAGCATTAATCTCCAGCATGGGCACGCCCGCGCCCCGAAAAAACTCCAGCAAGGGACGCGTTTGCAACTCATATTGATTCAAGCGCTCACGAATCACGGATTCACGATCATCCTCGCGAGTCACCAGTTTCGCCCCATCCAGGTCGCAAATACCAGCTACCTTAGGAGGGTTGGTTTTCATGCTGTAAAGGGTTCCGCAGACCGGGCACTGACGACGGCCGCTCAGGCGAGCTACGATTTTATCGTAGTCAACCATCAAGTGTACCACAGCCGCTCGAAATCCGAAACTCTCCATAAATGCAAGCAGGACTTCCGCCTGATTGGTAGTCCGTGGATAGCCGTCCAGAATAATTCCGGCCTGGCAATCGGAATCTTGCAGCCTTTGCTGTACGAGTTGGTTCACCAATTCATCCGGCACCAGCCGGCCTGACTTAATTAAAGTTTCCGCTTGATGTCCAACGGCGTCACCGGCTTGGATATGGGAGCGCAGCATATCGCCCGTGGATATATGCGGACCCTTCAGACAGTGCTGCAACAAGCGGGCTTGCGTTCCCTTACCCGAGCCCGGAGAACCAAACAAAATAATTGCTGGGACAACTGTATCCCGGGCAGGCATAGTCAATTTCGTCGTCCGCGAATCCGGCCAGCACGCGGCGTAAAGCCGTCATAATGGCGCATAATCAACTGCGCTTCAATCTGATTAACAGTATCCATCGCAACGCCGACCACGATCAGCAGCGAAGTACCGCCGAAGAAAAAGTTCACACCCAGGCCATCCAATAACCAGCGCGGAAAATGAGCATCAATAAAGTTCCCAACCAAAGGGAGACGTTGCAGCTTGATTCCCTGGATCATGATCTGCGGAATCAGCGATAGAATCGACAAGTACAAGCCGCCGACTACCGTGATCTTGGACAAAATTCGATCCATATATTCGGCAGTATTCTTTCCAGGCCGGATACCGGGAATAAAACCGCCGTACTTCCGCATATTGTCCGCTGCTTCATTCGGGTTGAAAATGATGGACACATAGAAGAAGCAGAAGAATACAATCAGCAGAACGAATGCTAAATAATACAGTGGTTCCGCGCCGCCGAGGGCACCCAGCATACTGCTCAGCCAAGGACTGCTTTTCACGACCGGAAACTGCAAGGCCGTTTGCGGCAAGGCCAGCAAGGAGGAGGCAAAAATGATCGGAATGACGCCGCCCGCGTTCACCTTTAAAGGCAGATGCGTGGATTGACCGCCCATCATCTTACGGCCAATCACGCGTTTCGCATACTGCACCGGAATACGCCTTTCGCCACGCTCCACCAGAACAATAAAGCCCACCACCGCAATCATCACCAAGATAATGATGACCATCTGCAATGGGTGCCATTGGTGTGTGACAAAGGTATTGGTGTACATATTCCGAATTGCGCCGGGCAGACCGATCAAAATACCAGTGAAAATAATCAGCGACATGCCGTTGCCGACGCCGCGATCCGTAATCTGCTCTCCCAGCCACATGATAAAGGCCGTGCCGGTTGTGAACGTTAAAGCAGTGAGGGCAATAAAGCCGGGTCCGGGATGCAGCACAAAATTCCCTTCGGAATTCTGCAAAGCAAACGCGATGCCGACGGATTGAACCACTGCCAGGATCACAGTTAAATAGCGCGTCCATTGCGTGATTTTGCGTCGGCCCAGCTCGCCTTCTTTCTGCAATTTGTCGAGCGTGGGAACGACCACGGTCAACAACTGCAAAATAATTGAGGCGGTGATATAGGGCGTAATGCCCAACGCAAAAATGGTCATGCGGCGCAACATGCCGCCGCTGAACACATCAAGATATCCGAGAAATCCGCCGCTCGCCGTTCGGTTGAAAAACTCCTGGAAACGCGCTGTCGCGATACCAGGGGTGGGAATATACGCACCCACACGGTAGATCGCTAAAAGACCGAGCGTGAACAAAACCCGCTTCCGCAAATCCGGAATACGGAACACATTGGCAAGGGCTTCGAAAAACTTTGTCATCGAGTCCGTCACTCCCCCAGTCCGAAGACCAGAGTTAATTCCACTTACTTCCCTTCTTCTGCTGCAGACGGTGCTGCCGTCCCCTTGGTAATCACTTCCGCGCTGCCGCCCGCTCCTTGAATTTTTTCGAGAGCCGACTTGGAATAAACGTGCGCCCGGACGGTAATCTTCCGAGTTAGTTCACCGCTGCCGAGAATCTTCAGGCCAGCCTGTAGCTTCTTGACTATGCCGCTCGCCTGGAGCGACTCAGGAGTAAACGTATCCCCTTCCAATTTTTCCAGAGTGCCGATATTAATAATGGCGTATTCTTTCCGGAAGATGTTAGTAAATCCGCGCTTCGGCAAACGGCGATGAAGCGGCATCTGGCCGCCCTCAAAGCCGCGCATCTTGCTGTAACCCGAGATCGACTTCGCGCCTTTCGCGCCGCGTCCCGCATATTTGCCGCGCCCGGTTCCCATTCCCTGACCGAGACGCCGCTTCTTGTGGACTTGGCCCTTCGGCGGGCGTAAATTGCTTAAATTCATAACTTTTACCTATATCGCACGCTTCGCCCCAAGGACGGGCGCACTCGGCTGTTGTTTTTAAATTCTATTCCTTCACAATTTCGAGCAGATGCGGCACCTTGGCGACCATGCCCCGGAAACCGGGAGTGTCGGGACGCTCCACCACTCGATTAATTTTATGCAAGCCTAACGACTTGACAATGTTCTTATGCTTTTGCGGCGTGCAAATGACGCTGCGCACCAGCTTGATCTTGATCTTGCCTTCTGCCATGTTCTTCGCGCTTCCCCTTTACAATCTCTCGACAGGCAGGCCGCGCATGTCCGCGACAGCATTTTTATCACACAACTGTTCCAATGCGGCAATAGTTGCCTTCACCACATTATGGGCGTTGTGGGAGCCGATTGATTTGGTCAACACATTCGGAATGCCCACAGCTTGAATAACCGCGCGCACCGGACCGCCCGCAATCACGCCCGTTCCTTCCGGCGCGGGTTTTAAAAGAACTAGTCCGCTGCCGAACCGGCCCAGAACAGGGTGACGGATTGTGGTCTCGAGCACGTTCACCTTACGAAGATTCTTCTTGGCGGCTTCGATGCCCTTCTTGATGGCGGAAGGAACTTCTTTCGCCTTGCCCGTTCCAAAACCAACCACTTTGGCGTTTGTATCACCCACTACCACCAAAGCGGAAAAGCTCATATTCTTGCCGCCCTTGACCACTTTGGTCACGCGGTTGATGCTGACAACCTGCTCTTTCAGATTGAGGTTTTGCGCATCAATCCGCTTGCCCGTACTATTTGAGGTCATTAGTTAAAACTCCAATCCCGCTTCGCGGGCTGCATCGGCCAATGCTTTCACGCGGCCATGATATAGATAACCGCCACGATCAAAAACCACGCGATTAATTCCCTTGTTCTTGGCGCGCTCGGCTACGGCTTTGCCGATCAGCTTAGCGCCTTCCACATTTCCGCCCTTGCCGCGCAGATCCTTTTCGGTCGAGGAAGCGGCCACCAGTGTATGCCCCGGCCCATCGTCGATCACCTGCGCGTAGATGTGGTTCAAGGAGCGAAACACTGCCAAGCGCGGACGCTCCTGCGTGCCCGCAACTCTTCTGCGAATGCGCTCGTGAATACGCTGGCGGATTTGGTCTTTTGAATCTTTTGCCATTACTTACTTCCCGCTCCGGTCTTACCCGCTTTCTTGCGAAGCACTTCCCCAACATAGCGGACACCCTTCTGCTTGTACGGATCAGGCGGACGCAGGGCGCGGATTTGAGAGGCAATCTGACCCACTACCTGACGGTCGTGCCCGCTCAGAATCAAGTGCGTCTGTTTGTCAACCTTCAGATCAACGCCCTTCGGCAGAAGAAGCTCAATCGGATGCGAATAGCCCAGGGTAAAAATTGCAACTTGGCCTTTCACGTCGGCACGGTACCCGGTACCGACAATATCCATCTCACGCGTAAAGCCGGTTGATACGCCCTGCACGGCATTCGCCGCCAGAGCACGGGTCAGGCCATGCAGCGCAGCCAGTTTGTCGCTGTTTCGCGCCAGTTCGAGCGTACTGTCCTTCTGCTCAATGCGAATGCCCTCCGGAATCGGCACTGCCAACTTTCCCTTGGGGCCTTCGACTTCCAGTTGGTTCCCAATCGTGATTTTGACCCCCTTCGGCAGGGGAATGGGTTTATTTCCTACTCGTGACATGACAAAGCAATCCTTACGGGTTTGGGTTCTACCAGATTTGACACAGAACTTCGCCGCCCACGCCTTCTTTGCGGGCTGTATTTCCCGTCATCACGCCCTTCGGCGTGGTCAGGATATTGATCCCAAGGCCGCCCAGAATGCGGGGAATATCCTTGCTTCCAACATACACGCGGCACCCAGGACGGGAAACACGCTCAATACGCGAGATTACAGGCAGATTCGAAGGAGTGTACTTCAAGTATAAACGGATGTGGCGTTTCGCGCCTTCTTCCGTCAGCTTGAAATTGAGAATGTAACCTTCTTCGCGCAGAATACGGGCAATCTCATTCTTTAAGCGGGAAGCCGGTACGTCTACCTTGGCGTGGCGCGCGATAATCGCGTTGCGCACTCGCGTCAACATATCGGCAATGGGGTCTGCTGTCATTTCCTACCTTTCAGCACCTTTCATTGTTTAAAATTCTTGATTGTAAGCCCGCCGCGCTTGCGATGAGCCAAAAACGGAGTAATTGTTTACCAGCTTGCCTTCGTTACGCCCGGAATTTCACCAGACAAAGCATAGTTGCGGAAGCAGATACGGCACAAGGAAAACTTGCGCAGAAACCCGCGCGGCCGTCCGCAGTTTTTGCAGCGGTTGCGCAGGCGAGTCGGAAACTTCACAGCGACCCCGGCCTTTCGAGCCTGCTCCATAGCCGCCAGCTTCTTTACTTCTTTTGCGATCTTTGCAGTAGTTGCCATCGAAAACCTATTCCTTATTGACGGAACGGCATACCCATATGCCGCAATAACGCAAGTCCTTCGGCATCCGTCTCTGCCGTAGTAGTAATGCTGATGTTCATGCCCTTGGTTTTGTCGACCTTGTTGTAGTCGATTTCGGGGAAAATCAATTGATCCCGCAAACCGAGCGTATAATTGCCGCGACCATCGAAAGACTTCGGCGAAACACCCCGGAAGTCACGTACGCGCGGCAGCGCCACATTCATGAGCCGGTCCAGGAACTCATACATACGGTCGCCGCGCAGCGTCACCATGCAGCCGATCGCCATACCTTCGCGGAGCTTGAACGCTGCAATAGACTTCTTGGCGCGAGTCACAACCGGCTTCTGCCCGGCAATCGCGGCCAGCTCGTTCACGGCGCTATCCATCAGCTTGCTGTTGCCGGTTGCTTCGCCTAAGCCGATGTTAATCGCAACTTTCTCCACCTTCGGCACGGCCATCGGGTTTTTGTAACCGAAATCCTGCTTCATGGCCGGGGCGACAGTTTTCATATAGTGATCCCGGAGCCGTGCTTTTCCGCCGCTGGCGCTGCGCGGACGTCCTTCCGCCAGCCGAGTATCAGCGCCGGAGCGAACTTCCTGTTTACGACTCTTGGCTTTCGCGTCTGCGTTTGTGTCTGTATTCTTTGCCATCGTTTCCCTGTTGCGGCCGATTCCAAACGGCCTTCATCCCAAACTACTTTTTATCGAGCGCTTCCCCGGTTTTACGGGCAATGCGGACGCGCCGCACGGTATTGCCGACCGTTTCCATTTTGTAGCCGATACGGGTCGGAACGCCGCCGGAAGTCAGAACCATCACGTTCGAAACATGAATCGGCAAGGGCTTTTCCGCGATGCCGCCCTTGATCTGCTTGGACGGGTTTGGACGCGTATGACGTTTGACCACCATCACTCCGTCAACCGTCACCTTGCCCGTAGAGCGATTCACTTCGAGAACTCTGCCGGTTTTCCCCTTGTCACGTCCGGCAATGACGCGCACCATGTCATCTTTCTTGATTTTGACGCGCGTCGGCGGACGATTGCCGCGCTCTTCACGGCGTTGATAAGCAACTTTCGGCATAACTTAAATGACCTCCGGCGCAAGCGACACAATTTTCATAAAACGCTTGTCGCGCAACTCACGCGCTACCGGCCCGAACACGCGCGTTCCCACCGGCTCGCCCACTTCATTGATCAGCACGGCTGCGTTCGAGTCAAAGCGGATATAAGTGCCGTCTTTGCGGCGCGTTTCTTTCCGCATGCGCACCACCACGCACCGAACCACCTTGCCCTTTTTGATGTTGGAATCGGGCGCGGCTTCCTTCACGCTGGCCGTAATCACATCGCCCAGGCCGGCGCGCAACCCAAGGTCGCCGCCACGGGGCAAGATACATTGCAGCTTGCGCGCGCCGCTATTGTCGGCTACCTCCAACATGGTTCGCATTCCAATCATGACGTTTCTCCTAAACTCCTGGCGGAAACCCCGCCCATTTCACCGAATCGCTTCTACTTCTTTTTAAGTGTTTGCTTAACGCGGGTGTCAGCGCTGCCTTCGAGCGCCGGGTGTTCAATCCCTACCTGCACGGCTTGCCGCAGCACGCTGCCCAGTGTCCATCGCTTTAAACGGCTCAGAGGACGGGATTCCACAATTCGCACCACATCACCCATCTTGGCCGTACCCTGCTCGTCATGCGCATAGAACTTTTTGCGCTTGTTGACAATTCGCTTGTAAACCGGATGCGGCACCCGCCGGGTCACCTCTACGACGATGGTCTTCGCCATCTTTGTCGAGATCACCTCACCTATCTTTTCATTCTTGTGCCCTGTTTGAGGCGCTGTTTCTGTTGCTGCCGCCATATCCTTTTACTTTTTCCCTGCTTTTCCCTTGCCCGCAGTCTTCGTAACCGCTGCTGCCTGGGGCGCTTCACCATTCCGGCCCTTTTCGCCCAGCACAGTCAGCATGCGCGCACGGTCTTTCTTGAGAAGGCGATATTTTTTTAAGCCTTCCAACTGCCCCATGCCCATCTGGAACCGCAAGCGGAACAACTGTTCCTGGGCATCCTGAACCTGCCGTTGCAGGTCCGTGGCATCCATATTGCGAAGTTTATCTGCTTTCATGACCTTTGATTTACTCGGCCTTCGGCGTCAACACAGCGGATTCCGTGGCGACGTTGCGCGCCACAAATTTCGTGGGAACCGAGAGTTTCATCGCCGCCAGCCGCATCGCTTCCGTCGCCGTTTCCAGCGAAACGCCTTCCATCTCGAACAACACTTTACCGGGCCGAATCACAACCACCCATGCTTCCGGCGCGCCCTTGCCTTTGCCCATGCGGGTTTCCGGCGGCTTCTTGGTAATCGGCTTGTCCGGGAACACACGAATCCAAACTTTGCCGCCGCGCTTGATAAAACGCGTCATGGCAATACGAGCGGCTTCGATCTGGCGATTGCTGACCCAACCGCACTCCATCGCCTTTAACCCGAACTCTCCGAAAGAGAGCGCCGAGCCGCGCCAGGCTTTGCCCGTCATGCGGCCGCGCTGCTGTTTGCGGAACTTAACCTTTTTCGGCATCAACATAATGCTTACCCGTTCCCCTTTCCTTCATCGACGTTAGTTTCAGGAGCGCTTGATGGCGGAGCTTCCGTTTTCCAGGAGGGAGCTACCGGAGCTAACGGCGGAATGATCGGAGCGCTGGCTGCCGGTTTCGGCAACTCGCCCGGCGCTTGCTGCACTGCCGGTCCGCTTACTTCAGGAGCGGGAGCTTGCTGAACCTGCCCCTGCGGTGGACGATCACCGCCACGGTCACGCCCGCCACGATCTCCACCCCGGTCCCGGTCTCCGCCGCGATCATCCCGGCGACGGCGGCGCGGCTCACCTTCATTACGGAGCGAGTTACGGCGATTGCCGCCTTCCAGCACTTCACCCTTATAGATCCATGTCTTGACGCCGATGACGCCATAAGTGGTGTATGCCTGGCTGAAGCCGTAGTCAATATCCGCACGCAGCGTATGAAGCGGAAGTTGGCCTTGCAAATACCACTCGCTGCGGGCGATTTCGGCGCCGTTCAACCGGCCCGACACGCGAACCTTAATGCCTTTGCAGCCGAAACGCAGCGCCGAATCCACGGACTTGCGCATCGCACGGCGGAACGCCACGCGCTTTTCTAATTGCAGCGCAATCGACTCGGAAACAAGCTGCGCATCGAGTTCGGGACGATGTACTTCCTGAATGTCGATAAAGACTTCCCGTTTCGTCTTTTTGGCGAGATCGCCTTTCAGCTTTTCAATTTCTGCGCCTTTGCGTCCGATCACAATGCCGGGACGCGAAGTCCGGATCGTAATCCGCAGTTTGTTGCCAGGCCGGTCTACCTCAATCGAACTGATGCCCGCTGCCTTCAGGCGTGAAAGAAGCGATTCCTTCAATTGCAGATCTTCATGCAGCAGTTTGGAATAATCCTGCTTGGCAAACCAGCGCGAACGCCAGTTTTTGGTTACGCCTAAGCGAAACCCGTACGGATGTACTTTCTGACCCATTCTCTTATGCCTCTTCCGCTTCTGCGGCCCGCTCGCCGAGCTTTACGACAATATGTGACGTGCGGCGCTGGTAACGATACGCTCGACCCATCGGAGCCGGTCGAATCCGCTTCTGGCGCGGTCCTTCATTAACGTAGGCTTCTGTCACAAACAGCCGGTCCACGTCCACGTCATTCGATTTACTTTCCGCATTGGCGATGGCGGAGCGCAGCACTTTTTCGACCACCGGAGCGATCCGTTTATTAACGGCGCTCAACAGAATAATCGCGTCGCCTGCGCCCCGGCCCCGGATCATGTCAACCACCAACCGGGCCTTTTGCGCCGACACATGGATGTAACGAGCTTCCGCTTTCGACAGAACCTGTTTTTGATCCGCCATACCTACTTCGCCGCCTTTTCCGTAGCTTTCGAAGACGCATGGCCTTTAAAGGTCCGCGTCGGCGAGAACTCACCCAATTTGTGGCCCACCATGTTCTCGGTCACATACACCGGAATAAACTTTTTGCCATTATGCACAGCCAGCGTATGCCCGATGAAATCCGGCACGATGGTGGAACGACGTGACCACGTTCTGATTACTGTTTTCTGATTCTTGCTGTTCAGGACATCCACCTTCTTCATCAAGTGGTCATCCGTGAACGGTCCTTTTTTCAGCGATCGACTCATCTACAATTCCTTCTTTAGCCCTTACCGCTTTTTCGCTTTGCGCGTCACAATCCAGCGGTCCGTCCGCTTATTGTTGCGCGTCTTGTAACCGCGAGTCGGCTGTCCCCAAGGCGTCACGGGGTGGCGACCGCCGGACGTTTTGCCTTCACCGCCGCCGTGCGGGTGATCGACCGGGTTCATGGAAACGCCGCGATTGTGCGGACGCTTGCCGAGCCAGCGACTGCGGCCCGCTTTGCCGAGCGATACGTTTTCATGCTCGACATTGCCCACCTGTCCGACCGTCGCCATACACTCCAGTTGTACGCGGCGCACTTCGCCGGAAGGCAGCTTCAACAAAGCAATACCGCCCTCTTTCGAAACCAACTGAGCCTGCGCGCCCGCTGAACGGGCCATTTGCCCGCCCTTGCCCGGCCTTAACTCGATGTTATGCACCACCGTACCCGCCGGAATGTTCTTCAAAGGAAGCGCATTACCCACCAGGATGTCGGCAGTCGGCCCGGAATTCACCGTGCGGCCTACTTCCAGCCCAACCGGACAGATGATGTAACGCTTCTCACCATCCACATAGTTCAACAAGGCAATGCGGGCAGAACGATTGGGATCATATTCAATTGCTGCCACCCTGGCGTTAATGCCTTCTTTATCGCGCTTAAAATCAATGATCCGGTACGCTTGCTTAGCCCCACCCCCGCGAAATCGGCTCGAAGTTTGACCATGAGCATTACGGCCGCCGGTGCGCTTTTTGCCTTCCACCAGCGACTTTTCAGGATGATCCTTGGTGATGTCCTCGCGCGTAAGGTAAGTCTGAAAGCGCCGCGTCGGCGTTGTGGGACGAAAACTCTTAATCGGCATAACGTGTCTGCTTTCTCCTTAGATGTCCGCGTACTCAGGGACTTTTTGGCCTGCCTGCAACCGCACATACGCCTTTTTCCAATCCGACGCATAGCCGGTAAACCGGCCCCGGCGGCGCAGTTTGCCAGCGTAATTGCTGGTGCGGACATTTTCGACCTTGATCTTGAACACCGTTTCCACTGCCTGTTTGATCTGAATTTTGTTTGCGTCGGGATGCACCTCGAAACACAAGGTGCGATCCGCTTCCCGTTGCGCATGGCCCTTCTCGGTAATGAGCGGCCGCCGAATCACTTCATACACGTTCATTACGCCAAACCCTCCGATAGCTTGCGCGCCGCCGTTTCGGTCAGCAGCACTTCCTGATACTTCAACAAGTCGTACACATTCACGTCCTTGCTGGCGACCAACTTGACGCCTTGCAGATTCTGCGAAGCCCGTTGCAGATTCGTATTGTCGCCGGTTTCCACCAGTAAAACCGTCTTCTTCGTTTGCAAAGTTCCAAAAACCCGCTGCAGATTTTTGGTCTTGTGGTCGGCCAAGTTGAAGGCTTGGATCACCCGCAACTCGCCGTCGCGCACCTTAGCCGACAAAGCCGAACGCAAAGCGCCTAACAACATTTTGCGAGGCAGCTTATAAGCATAGCTCTTGGGTTGCGGTCCGTGAACTGTGCCACCGTGACGCCACAAAGGCGACCGGATCGAACCCATACGCGCCCGGCCGGTGCCTTTCTGCTTCCACAGCTTTTTGCCCGAACCGGAAACTTCATGCCGCGTCTTGGTGGACGCCGTTCCGCGCCGCTGTGACGCCCGATGCTGTCGTACGGCCTCATACAGCAGGTCCTCGTTTACTTCCGCACCGAACACAGCGTCCGACAGCTCTACGGAGCCGACCGTCGCGTTATTCAGATCAATAATGTTTACACTCGGCATCGTTTGCTTCCTGTTTTAACGTCGGGACCGCCGAACCATCACATAACCGCCGTTCGGTCCCGGAACAGCGCCCTTCACAGCGATCACATTGTCTTCAGCATCTACGCTGACAACCTCTAAATTGCGAACAGTCACTTGGGCGTTCCCCATACGACCAGCCATCTTCATGCCTGGAAAGACACGCGACGGAAAGCTCGACGCACCGATTGATCCCGGCGCGCGGTGGAACATAGACCCGTGCGAAGCCGGACCGCCGCGAAAATGATGGCGCTTCACGAGACCCGCAAACCCTCGGCCTTTGCTGGTTCCAATCACGTCCACAACATCTTTCGGCTTAAACTCGTCCGCTAAAATGCGGTCACCCGCCTTCAGATCACCGGACCCGCTCTCCAGATGAAACTCATGCAAAAACTTAACGCCTTCCGCACCCGATTTGGCTAAATGCTTCGACATCGGCTTGTTCTGCTTTTTGGCGTACTCCACAAACCCTAACTGGACAGCGTCGTAACCATCAATGGACGGTGTTTTGCGCTGCGTGACTACGCAGGGACCAGCCTTCACGAGCGTTACGGGCACCACTGTCCCGTCCGCGTTGAAGATTTGCGTCATGCCGATTTTCTTGCCGAGAATTCCTGGACTCATTTCCCTCTTCCTTGCGTTTATTTTTTACCGAACGCTTTGATTTCCACGTCCACGCCTGCCGGAAGATCCAGCTTCATCAATGCATCGACTGTGTCCTGCGTCGGCTCCAAAATATCGAGCAAACGCTTATGCGTGCGAATTTCAAACTGCTCCCGCGACTTCTTATCGACGTGCGGCGACCGCAACACCGTATAACGGTTCTTTATGGTGGGCAGCGGAATCGGCCCTGCTACGGTAGCGCCGGTGCGTTTGGCTGTATCGACAATATCGCCTGTCGATTGATCCAAAATCCGGTGATCATACGCCTTCAATCGAATGCGAATACGTTCTTTCATTTTTTTATCGTTTGTTTACCCAACGGGTGCTTTCCCAAACGGAAGCACCCATCCGAGCAACTTTGACTTTTACTTACCCGACGATTTCGGTGACGGTGCCGGCGCCCACGGTGCGGCCGCCCTCGCGA
>CAXTWT010000080.1:6864-16344 GCA_964247955.1 uncultured Bryobacteraceae bacterium | reverse complement strand
AATAGAAAGCGCTCCAATCCATGCCGAGACGGAGATCGCTTTCGCGCTGCGCCGTGAAGCCGCGAATGGACGAGCCGTCAAAGGTCAGGTTATCCCAACTGTTGAGAAGAAATTTCTTGTCATAGTCGAGCATGTGCAGGCGGCCTTCAAGATCACTGAACAGCACAGTGACGGCCTTAATACGCTTCTCATCGGTCAGGTATTTGAGGCGTTCTTCCTGAATCTGCTCGGCCGGCACCCGGTTCTTACGCTGCTGCTTGGCATGTAAGTTCAGTTCTTCCAGCTCCGAGTAGGGGAGACACAGAAAATCATGCATGGGGGGAGTAGACATTACGCTCCTTACAATCAATTTAGTTATGGTTGCGAGCAGGAGTGGACCCAAACGACAGAGTTCGGCGATATCAGCAGAACTCCAGCTACGCGTTTGTTAAATAAGCCGTAATTATCGCATGCAGGGATAGCATAATCTTTGGTCGGCCCGGATGCGAGCATAAGATGGTCTTTCCTATAAGATTTTGAAGGAGCTCACAGGAGGCGTTATTTCACTACAGAACCCGCAAAGGCTTTTGTTTGGCATTCTTTTTTGCTTCGGTGTTGCCGCCGCCGAACTTCCTCAGGCTGAGATTACGAACGGCGCGATCCGGGCGACTCTTTATCTGCCGAACGCAGATACTGGGTATTATCGCGGCGGGCGCTTTGATTGGTCCGGCGTGATCGCGCGGCTGGAGTACGCGGGTCATCATTACTTCGGGGTTTGGTTTCCTAAGTATGAGCCGACGCTGCACGATGCGATCACGGGGCCGGTCGAGGAGTTCCGCTCGCAGGACGGCGGACTGGGATATGCGGAGGCGCAACCCGGAGACTTTTTCGTGAAGATCGGGGTCGGGGTTCTTCGCAAGCTTGATAATGAGCCATATCAGTTTGCGCGAAACTACCCGATTATTGACCACGGCAAATGGATCGTCCGCCCCGGCAAGGACCGAGTTGAGTTTGTACAGGAGCTAATGGGAGTTCGCGGGTACAAGTACGTTTACAGCAAAACGGTGCGGCTCGCGAGCGGCAAGCCGGAACTGGTTTTGGAACACAGCTTGAAGAACACAGGCAAGCGGGTGATTGAAACCGAAGTTTATAATCACGACTTTTATGTGATTGACGGGCAGCCGACCGGCCCCGGTTTCACTGTTAAATTTCCGTTCGCGGCAAAAGCAACCGATGATTTGAAGGGCTTAGCGGAAGTACCCGGCAATAATTTGGTTTACCTTCGGGAATTGCGGGATGCGCCGAGGGAGTCAGCCGCTACCTATATTCAAGGCTACGGCAGTGAAGCAAAGGACAACGACATTCGAGTCGAGAATACAAAGGTGAAAGCGGGCGTGCGCGAAATCGGAGATCATCCGCTTTCCAAGTTGTATCTCTGGTCGATCCGCAGCACAGTTTGCCCGGAAGCCTATATTGCCTTGCGGGTGCCTCCAGGCAAAAAGGCAAGCTGGCGAATTCGATATCAATTTTATACACTCCCGTAAGGCGCCTATTGCTCATCTGCCTGGATCGTTAGGATAGAGAAGATACTTACCTAGTGGAGATCTCGTCCAGCACGCCGAATATCAGTGTTCTTGCCGAACAGCTTGGGGCCGAATGGCCGGCAATCCGCAAGGCGCAGGAGAACACGGTTCAGCGGCGGCGGGAGTTGGAGGAGTTGTTTCACCAACGGCACTCGCCGGACACGAGCTTAGTAGTCTTTGGGTCGGTCGCCCGGCAAGAGGTGACGTGCAGCAGCGATCTCGATTGGATTCTGTTGCTGGACGGACCGGCTGCTCCGGAACACAAGGAGCAGGAGCGCGGGATTGCGCGCCTGCTCGCTTCGCGCCGCTTTGTGGAGCCGGGGAAAAGCGGCGTGTTCGGCAGAATGGTTGGGAGCCATGACTTGGTCCATAACATCGGAGGCGAGGATGACCGCAACTCCAACACGACGCGGCGCGTGCTGCTGTTGTTGGAATCGCTGCCGGTCGGGGACCGCCAGGCATATGACCGGGTACGACGGCAGGTGGTCAGGCGTTATGTACAGGATGACCGGGGGCTTTTGTACGGGGGCAAAAACGTTCGTATTCCTCGGTTTCTGTTGAACGACTTTACCCGTTACTGGCGCACGATCACGGTTGATTTTGTGTATAAGCAGCGGGCGGATGACCGAAAATGGGCGTTGCGGAACGCGAAGCTGCGGATGTCGCGCAAGCTGATCTTTGCCGCCGGGCTGATGCACTGCTTCTTTTGCCATCTTGATAGCGCCGTCGCCGAGGCAATCAATATATTGAAGTCGGATGCGAAGAACGTTTCGCCCTTAACGGGATACCTGGAACAACAACTCGCATTTCCACCGTTGGAGGTGCTGGCGCGGGCGTGCGTTCAATTGAGCATTGCGCAAGACACCGCACGATCTTTGTTCGATTCATACAACCGTTTTCTCCTGATTCTGGATGACCCTGAGAAGCGCTCGGAATTGGAAAAAGCGCATAGCCATGAAGACCTGCGCAGTTCAAAAGTCTGGAAAGAGATGGGCGGTATCAGCCGCGAATTTCACCGGAGCTTAGTGACTTTATTCCTGAAGGGCCACGAAGGTTTGTGCGAGTTGACGATGGAGTACGGAGTGTTTTGAAACGACCGATTGGCTTTTCAACGGGAGCTTTAGCAAAAGGCGATTTCCGGCGGGCGCTGGCGCTGCTGCGGGATTATCAAATTGACGTTGTAGAACTGTCGGCACTGCGCATCGAGGAGCTTGCACCTTTGATTTCCGCGCTGCCTCAATTGGAATTACAGAGATTTCGATTCGTCTCGTTTCATGCGCCTAGCCGGTTTGGGCAGGAACTCGAAGAACGGGTGATTGCTGATCTAGGATTGGTTGCCGCACGCGGTTACCCGATAATCGTACACCCGGACGTGCTATTTACGCCGAAGTTGTGGAGCCGCCTCGGTAACAAGCTGCTGATCGAGAATATGGATAGGCGCAAAGAGATAGGCAGGAATGTGGATGAGTTGATTCCGGTCTTTGAACAGCTTCCGGAAGCTCAGTTTTGTTTCGATATCGGCCATGCCCGGCAAATTGATCCGAGCATGAGGGAGGCCCAACTGCTGCTGCATGCTTTGGGCGACCGGCTGGCCGAGGTGCATATCAGCGAAGTGGATGCCGACGGTCAGCACCGCCCGATTTCACCTGCTGCGGCAAAGGTATTTCAGTTCGTGGCTAAACTGATTCCGGAGCAGGTTCCGGTTATTGTGGAGTCGGTAATTGACGCGGGACAGGCTGAAACGGAAATAGGATGTGCGCGGGAGGCGTTAAGTATGTAATAAGGGCAGTACTCACGCACTTGCCAAGACGTCTCCAGCAACCTGTTTTGGGATAAACCTGAGTTCGGTTTTATTACTGGAAGGAATGAGATCGCTCGATAGGATTCAGTTTGCCTTCTTCCGCTTTCACCAAAGACTATAAACGGTTTCGCACCCTGCTGGTCGAAGTGCGCCAGAAAGCTGGTTTGACGCAGGCGCAATTAGCGAAAAGACTTTCCAAACCACAATCCTTCGTCTCGAAGATGGAGCGTGGTGAAAGGAGGATTGACGTTGTTGAGTTTGATACCGTCGCTAGAGCCCTGGGAGCTGATCCTATTCGATTGCTGAAACGGTTTTACTCGGAGTGTCCTGATGAAGATTGTTCGTGAAGAATTGCTAATCAGTTCCGGCTCTTTTGCGCAATCAAGTGAATGGATAGATGCACGCAAAAGGCTGCATGACGCCATAAAAGCGGTATCATGGCCAGCGGGCAGCAGGCTATTTACCCTACCCGGAAAGCGGGAAAAAGAGCGGCGAGGGCAATGGCGTGAAGCCAATTAAAACTGGCTTGATGAACCAGCTCAAACTGACTGGCTGGAGAATCGAAGCGCAGGCAAAAAATGCACAAGGGCAAGCTCTCGGAAAATTCGACGCTGTGTATCAGTTCAGTTTTGGATCTTGTGTATTGGAGTGGGAAACCGGGAATATCTCCTCAAGCCACTGCTCATTAAACAAGATGGCCATGCTTGTATCCAAGAAAGTTATCGCCGCAGGCATCCTGATTGTGCCTTTGAGGGAGTTGTACCAGTATCTAACGGATCGCGTTGGGAATATCCAAGAACTTGCGCCTTATTTTGATCTTTGGCGCTCGATTCCTGCAGAGTCAGGTGTCTTGGAGATCTTGGCTATTGAACACGATGCGGTCAGCAAGGATGTGCCGCGCATTCCTAAAGGCACCGACGGTCGCGCGCTTGGGTAATCAGGTTTCCACAAAATCGTCATTTCGATGGTTCTGAATCTCATTGAGTTGAAGCCTCTCCACAATTTCAGGAGAGAAATCAATTTCGGCTCCTAACCAATGTCTTCCCTTCCGTTCGCAAACAGCGTACGTTGTTCCACTGCCGCCGAACGGATCAAGCACAAGATCTCCCGGCACTGTCGATATTTCAACAACGCGCTCTAGCGTTTTGGTGGAGAGAGCATTGGCACGACGGGTTTTAGACTTGAACTTCCAATGGCGAACAGGAGGAATGTCCGTCCATACATCTTTGAGACTTACACCTTTAGGATTCATCGCATTACGATGCCCGCCATAGTCCTTTACTTCCCCGCCGCAATGACGGCAAGTTTGTATTGGCGTTCGTACTCGCCGGAACGTTTTAGGATTACCTTTTGTATAGTACAGAAGGCTGTAGTGACTTGGGTGCAGACGGCCTGGAATGGGCAGGCATGCGCTTATTTCAATAGCAATCCAGTGGCGGAACTCCAAACCAAGTTCGGATAAGTACGCGCCCAATAGGACATTCCACTTGGGAAGATTGTAAGAAAAAATCGCTCCGCCCGGCTTTAAAACTCGAACACATTCGCTCAACCAGCATTTGCACCATACAATGTAATCTTGCTCCCTGCGAAGATCGTTCGTATTAGCGCCATACTTCTTACCTAAATTAAAGGGAGGATCAACAAAAACTGTGTCCACCACTTCGTTTTTTACATACGGCAACACGGCAAGACAATCAGCAGAGTAAAGTGCGCCCAAGCTGGTTACGTGAACAGGTACGAGAGGAGAACTTCCCTGTTTGAACACAGAAGCGTAGTCGAAAGCAGGATATTCAAAAAGTCCTGTGTTCAGCGATCCAGCAACTTGCATCAGCTAATGATAACCTATTTTGGGTTATCAGATCAATACAGCGGTTTCCAATGAGTTGAGCCATCTTCCTTAAGGATTCTTTATACTGGAAAGTACCGGTTCGAAAGGCTTTCCTCCTCCATGTTGTTCCTGCAAATAATGAAGCGGCAGAAACTGTTGAGCTTTTTTCTGCTGTTTTTTACCCTCACTGTCGGCATTATTATCGGTACGCTTCTGAATACGAGCGTCAAAGCGGACCGGCAGACTGCGCCGCCGGGCGCGCCGGATGCTACGCCCTTAACGATTCCGCAGGCTGTTCCGATTGCGAATGATTTTACGCGCTTGACGAAGCGCGTGGAGCCTTCCGTCGTTTATATTGAATCCGATTATCTCGCAAAACCCGGCAAGAGCATGCGGCGCCGAAATGATAATGACGGCGCGGAGGAAGATGATAATGGCGACGGCGCGGATAATCCCCGCAAGGGCGACCCGTCCGACATGTTCCGGCGCTTCTTCGGTCAAAAGGAGCCGCGTTCCTTCCGCATGGAAGGTTCCGGCACCGGCTTTATCGTTGACAGGAACGGCTACATCATTACAAACCATCACGTGGTCGATAAGGCTGATCGCATCAAGGTCAAGCTGCCGGGCGAGGAGCTTGATTACCGGGCGCGGGTGATCGGCTTCGATACGGAAACGGATCTGGCGGTCCTTAAAATCGATACGAAACAGCATTTGATTCCGGTGCAGATCGGCAACTCCGACAGCGTGCAGGTGGGGGACTGGGTGATTGCGATCGGCTCGCCGTTCGGCTTGCAGGCGACTGTGACAGCGGGCATCGTCAGCGCCGAAAGAACGCCCCGCGATCTTCCCGGCGCGAACCAGTTTCAGAATTTTCTGCAAACGGACGCGGCGATTAATCCCGGCAACAGCGGCGGACCTTTGCTGAATGTTCGCGGCGAAGTGATCGGCGTGAACACCATGATCGCCACGCACAGCGGCTCCTATGAGGGAATCGGGTTTGCGCTGCCGTCCAACATGGCGGTAAAGGTGTATAACGACATCATCCGCTCGGGCCGCGTGGTGCGCGGTTCTATCGGCATTAAATGGACTCGCGGCACGAATGACTCCGACACGCTGCGCGCTTTCGGTCTGGATCACGGCGTTCTGATTGAATCGGTTTCCGCGAGCGGTCCTGCAGGAAAGGCGGGACTCAAGGCCGATGACGTGGTGATTGCCATGGACGACAAGCCGGTCCGGGATGGCGAGGAACTGGTAACCAAAGTAGCCGATCTGCCGATTGGATCGTCGGCTCTGGTCACGGTGGACCGTAACGGCAAGAAGATTGATTATAAAGTGACCATCGAAGAGCGGGCTAAAGTTTGGGAGAACGAGCCTAAAGTTGTTGAGAACCGCCCGATTGCTCCGGAGACTCCCAAGCATCTTGCTCCCGCCAAGTTCGGCATCACGATTATGCGGCTGAGTCCCAAGGAACGCAAAGACCTGGAGATTGAAGAGAAGGACGGCGTGAAGGTCACTTCCGTTGATCCCGGTTCTTTTGCCGATGACATCGGAATGGTGGAGGGCGACGCCATTCTTTCCATCAATCGACAGCCAGTAGCTTCGCCGGATGATGTGATGAAATTGCAGGCAACGCTGAAGCCGGGGCAGCCGGTTGCAATTCGTGTAGCGCGCGGCTTGAATGGGAGCATGCGACGCGGCGCTCCGCAAAAATATTATCTGTCCGGGCGCTTGCCGGAACCGTGAGTGCCCTTAGGTACACGCCAGCAACTTTGCTGCTCGTTTAGCAAAGTAGGTCAGGGTGAAATCGGCCCCGGCGCGCCGGATGGAGGTGAGCGACTCGATAATAGTTCTGTCGAGATCGAGCCAGCCTTTTTCTGCTGCCGCCATAATCATACTGAATTCGCCGCTGACCTGATAAGCCCCAATCGGCACGTTAAACTGCATTCGTGCTTCGCGGATAATGTCCAGATAAGGCATAGCCGGTTTGACCATGATTATGTCCGCGCCTTCTTCCAAGTCCAAAGCGATCTCACGCAGAGCTTCACGGGCGTTCGCGGGGTCCATCTGGTAGCTGCGCCGATCTCCGAACTGCGGAGTTGATTTCGCTGCTTCGCGAAAAGGCCCGTAGAAAACGGAAGCGTACTTAGCGGCGTACGACAGAATGGGCGTGTTGACGAACCCGGCTTTGTCCAGGGCGTTGCGGATGGCCTCTACTCTTCCATCCATCATGTCGCTGGGGGCAACCACGTCGGCTCCCGCTTCGGCGTGCGAAACGGCGGTTTTCGCCAGCCACCCTAAGGTTTCGTCGTTGTCCACGTCGCCGTTCTTGATGAGTCCGCAATGGCCGTGGCTGGTGTATTCGCAATTGCAGACATCCGTCATCACCAGCAGTCCTTGAACGTTCTGCTTTAAAGCTCGGACCGCACGCTGCACAATCCCGTCGGAGGCGTAAGCGCCGGAAGCCAGTTCGTCCTTTTCTTCGGGAATACCGAAGAGGATCAGTCCGCCTAAGCCGAGTTGTTTGCATTCTTCCGCTTCACGCAGGAGATGATCAATCGAAAGCTGCGCATTTCCCGGCATGGAGCCGATCTCCCGGCGAATCTCTTCTCCCGGACAGACAAACAACGGAAGAATGAATTGCGACGGCGCTAGCTGTGTTTCCCTGACCAGTCTTCTGATGCTTTCCCCGGAACGCAAACGCCGGGGCCGCTGCACTGGAAATGCCATATTGGATTTCTGTGATTCCTGTTTCTAGTTTGGCAGAGGGGCAGCGCCGGCTCACAATAACGGTATGGCAGCAAAGGCAGGAAAGCAGTGGTTTATCACGGGCAGAGTGCAGGGGGTAGGATTTCGTTACTTCGTGCAACACCAGGCAACCTCTTTGGGACTAACAGGGTGGACACGCAATCTGGAAGATGGCCGGGTAGAAGTGTATGCGGTCGGCAATCCCCAACGATTGAGTGATCTTGCCGCCGCTCTGCACAAAGGGCCGCGCTTGGCAGTGGTGCGAAGCGTTGATGAGAGCGAAGCCGAAGCCGACTCGCTTTCCAGTTTTCTGATTCGCTGAAACTATACAGTCGCTGCTGCCGCAACGGATCGCCCCTGAATGTCTTCAACTTGCACAGCATTATTGAAGCTGTATCCGAAGCCGCGCACAGAGCGAATGTAAAGCGGGTTTGCCGGGTCCGACTCGATTTTTTGCCGCAGCCGGAGAATGTACACATCAACAGTGCGGTCGGTGACAGCGCGATCATGTCCCCAGACAGCATCCAGCAGTTGTTCGCGGCTGAAGACTACACCCGGTCGGCTCATGAGAAATTCCAATAAACGGAATTCAGTGGCGGTCAGTGTTAAAGGGTTACCGTCGAGGCGAGCTTCGCAACGGCTGCGATCCAGTTCCAAAGCCGCTGCTTTCAACACGCGAGTAGCACTAGTCTGGCCGCGAAATTGGATCTTAACGCGAGCAATCAACTCCCTGACAAAGAAGGGCTTGACAATGTAATCATTTGCTCCTAATTCCAGGCCCACGATACGGTCCGTTTCCGAGGCCCGCGCTGTTAGAAAAATTACAGGAATATGCGCCAGTTCCGGATGCTGGCGAATGCCCTTGCAGACTTCCAGGCCATCCGAATCCGGCAGCATGATGTCGAGAAGAATCAGGTCGGGCCGTTCACGCCGAAACAAGTCGAGCACGCCTCTGCCGGTTTGCGCGCCAACAACCCCAAATCCTTCTTTCTCCAGGTTGTATCGCACCAGAGAATACAGATCGGCATCGTCTTCAATCAGGGCTATTTTTCTCATATTTGAATCAGATTGGCTGTCCAACCACAGAGTAACCGAGAGTTCATTACATCCAGGTTACAAAACCATTAATATGTCCTGAAATTCTTCTTTTTGTGTGTCTCTATAAAACACGTCGTACCCTGGACTTTTGATGAATCGACGTAAGTTTCTCCTGTCCAGTGCGGCTACGGGCGCGTTTTCTTCCATAAAGGGCGCGCAAGGGAGGAGAGAGGCTCCCACTTTCGAGTTGGAGGAGATTTCGGTTTCTGCTTTGCAAAAGCGCCTTCAAGAAGGTTCGCTGACGGCGGAGCGGGCTGTTGAACTATATTTGCAGCGGATCGATGCAATAGATAAGAAAGGGCCGACACTTCGTTCGGTCATTGAAGTGAACCCTGATGTCTTAGCAATAGCGAAGTCGCTTGACGCTGAATACCGTTCTAAGGGGCCGCGAAGTCCGCTGCATGGCGTTCCGGTTTTGTTGAAAGACAACATCGACACGGCGGATC
>CAXTWT010000080.1:5701-6764 GCA_964247955.1 uncultured Bryobacteraceae bacterium | reverse complement strand
GGGCCGATGGCGCGTACGGTTCATGACGCCGCGATTCTGCTCGGCGCACTGGCAGGGGTGGATGCGCGCGATAGCGCCACGCGGGCAAGCACGGGCAAAGGATTCCCTGACTATACGGCCTTTCTTGATCCGAACGGATTGCGGGGCGCGCGTATTGGAATTGCACGCCAGTATTTCAACATCGGCCCGGCAGTAACAGCAACCATAGAAGATTGCATTCAACTTATGAAGAGCGCCGGCGCGGAAATCATCGATCCGGCGGATCTTCCCACTTTTGAGACATGGCGCGAAACGGAAACGGAAGTTCTACTGTATGAGTTTAAAGCGGATTTGAATGCTTATCTGCGCAGTCGCGGAGGGACGGTTCAGTCAATGGAAGAGTGCATCCGGTTCAATCGCGATCACAAACAGGAAGAGATGCCTTACTTCCAGCAGGAGTTGATGGAGCAGGCGCAGAAGAAAGGTCCGTTGACGGAAAAAGCGTACAAGGACGCGTTAGCAACGAACCGGAAGCTGACCCAAAGGGGGGGAATTGACGCAGTACTCGGCAAATTCAAACTCGATGCGATTGTGGGGCCGACAGCAGGGGCTGCCTGGTTGACGGACTGGGTGAACGGCGACCGGGCTGATAGCGGATGCGCATCGCCTCCGGCGGTCGCCGGCTACCCACACATCACGGTTCCCGCCGGATTCCAGTTCGGACTTCCTTTGGGGATTTCTTTTTTCGGCGCTCCTTGGAGCGAGCCGAAACTTCTGAGAATTGCTTACGCCTTTGAGCAGACCCGCAAGGCGCGGCGCAGGCCGGAATTTTTACCTAGTGTGAACTTCCTGATTTGACGTCAATGATAAGGTAAAGTTCTTCCTGTATGGAGTTGCTGATTTCGGGGCCGGAGGGCATTTCAAGAAAAGTCGAGCTAGGCACGCATGCCGTCACATTAGGCCGATCCGCTGATAATGAACTAGCTTACCCGGAAGATCCATGGCTGTCGCGTTACCACTTGGCCATTGAATGCAGGCAGAATGAGTGGTTCATAAAAGACTGCGCCAGCCGTAACGGAACGGT
>CAXTWT010000080.1:0-5601 GCA_964247955.1 uncultured Bryobacteraceae bacterium | reverse complement strand
TCGCTCAATACTCTGCGCGTCGTGCAAGCGTTAATACGGGCAGGCCAGGAGTTGGCCGGCCATCAGCCGCTTGATGAATTGTTTTCCGTCATTTTGCAGCTCACTTTGTCAGCGATGGGGGCAAAACGGGGCGTCATTCTCACCCTGGAAGGAGACGAGCTGGTAGTTCGCGCCAGCAAAGGCGAAGGCTTCGCTATCAGCACAGCGGTGCGGGACCGGGTCATTCGGGAAAAATGCTCCCTCGTCATCAGCGACGCGCAGGCTGACGACGCTTTAAAAAAACAGCAAAGCATCGTTATCCATCGGGTGCGCAGCATATTGGCGGTGCCGCTGCAAACCGGGGACCGGGTCATCGGCTTGATTTATGTCGATAATGGAAACGTCATTCGTCCCTTCCAGCACGAAGATTTGGATCTGCTGACAGTGATGGCGAACGTCGCGGCCATTCGCATCGAGCACGCCCGACTCGTGGAGGTGGAGCAAAAAGAAAGGCTGATGGCGTCCGAACTCTCACAGGCGAGCGAGATTCAGCAAAGTTTATTACCTGCGCAAGCGCCAGTTTACGAAGGCTACGACATTGCCGGATTTAACTTGCCCTGCCGAACAGTGGGCGGCGATTATTATGACTTCACGCCGTATCAGGACGGGCAGCTTGGTTTGATTGTCGGCGATGTTTCCGGCAAGGGCATGCCCGCCGCTTTGATGATGTCGGGATTACAAGCCCGCATTCAGATGTTTGCCGAAACTCAGCCTGATCCTGCGACGGCGGTCACGCTTCTGAACCGGAATCTTGCCGGTCGCTTTCCGCTTGGCAAATTCATCACCTTCTTTTTCGGGCTGCTCCATACGGAATCCGGCAAACTGCACTACTGCAATGCAGGGCATAATTATCCCCTCATGCTGCGGGCGGGCGGTTTAGTGGAGCAGTTGCCAGGGAGTGACTTGATTCTCTGTATTTCACCGTCCGCGCAGTATCATCTGCATGAGATTGACTTAGGACCGGGCGATCTGCTGGCGCTTTACAGTGATGGAGTGACCGAAGCACGCAACGCAGCAGGTGAAGAATTTGGCGAACAGGGACTAGCTACTTTTCTGGCGAGATGGAAAGAAGAGCCGTGCCAGGAAATTATCCATTCTTTAGCTAGGCACGTCCGGCTTTGGTGCGACAATGCGGCGTTTCACGATGATTTCACGATCGTGCTCGTCAGGCGCAAAAAAGACGCCGCCTTTGACGGGCGGCGTTAATTGAGTTTAGCTTCAGGAGTAACTGCAACTGGAGAATTACTTGTTGATCGGCGGGGCTGACTGCGTCGGCACAGTTGCTGCTGTGGGAGTTGTCATGCCCGGGGCAGGGGACGCAGTAGGCGGCGTTCCAATCTTCACGCCGATGATTTCACCGGAAACGACAAGTTCCACTCGCCGATTTTGTTGCCTGCCCGCTGCTGTATCGTTGGCCGCAACAGGATAGTTGGGGCCGTATCCAACCGCCGTCATATTGTTAGTGTTCAAACCCTGGTTGAGCAGAAAATCGCGAACTGTATTCGCCCGCTGCTCTGATAGTTTCTGATTAAACTCGGCTGTTCCGGTGCTATCGGTATAGCCTTCAATTTGCAAGTTCAACCCTGGATGGGAGATAACGATACCGGAAATTCTGGCTAAAGCCAAGCGCGCCGGCTCTTTCAAGGTGTACTTGCCGGTGTCAAACAGCACATCCTGTAGATTCACCACCAGACCACGCGGCGTTTCACGGGTAGGAAGCACGGCGTTGAACTGCTGGAGAAGCTGTGCGCGGAGTTGATCTTTCTCCATCACGGCTTGTTGCCGCAAACGGTCTGCTTCAGCAGCAGCCTGCTGCGCTTGGGCGCGCGCCTGATCGGCTTGCGCGCGGGCGGCATCGGCATCGGCTTTAGCTCTTTCAGCGACGGCGCGGCTTTCCGCTTCCCGACGAGCTTGTTCTTCCGCTAATTGTTTTTGACGCGCTTCTTCCTGGGCCTGTTGTTGCGCCAGCAATGTCTGGCGCTGGGCGGCAGCTTGCCTGGCAGCGGCGTCCTGACGTTCTTTGTCCAGCTCTAATTGCTGCTGTTTGCGAAGCGAAATGATGCGTGCATCCTCAGCCTTCTGTATGGCTTCTCGCGAAGTCATGATGGAAGGCTTCCATTGTTTGCGATCCCGGTAATCTTCCGCCTGCTGCAGAAGCTTAACAGCATCCTGATACGTGTCACCGCCGTATTGATCGGCCTTTGCGTATTTTGCAATCTCTACCGCATTCATAGCCTGATACAACTCCAACGGGCTTTTTTTGTCAGTCGTCAGAACCGGATGCTGTTGCGATTGGGGGACATGGTACGTATAGGAGCCGCGTTGCAGCAGTTCGTATTTGGCATCAACAACCTCGTACTTGCCGAGCGTATCCTGGCGAACTACGTTCTGCATAACCACCACATCGCTGGGCTGCCGGACCGAAAAGTAAGGTTCAGCAGTCACAATCAAGCCAAAAGATTGCAGTTCCGTGGTTGAGGTGCCTTTAAAGTTGCCGTCAGAATCAAGCGCAACTTCACCTAAGTTTGCGGCGTGACCATCAGGCGTGATGGCCCACAATACATACGTAAGAAACTCTTGTCCGAAGGTTTGCGGGGCTGGAAGCTTTTTGATGTCAACCTTGATCTCCATATTTCCAGGGCGGCTGTTCACCTCAGCAGTGCCTTTGGCCTGAGAAGCAAGGGAAGTACCCTGAAAGTCAACTTTCGTCCATCCGCTGCGGTTACGGTAACTAACAGCCTGAATCGAACGAGATACCACTTGAACACGGAAAATTGGGTTAGCGCTGTCCGATGCGGCAGGTGCCGAAGCCGACTGCGTCGGGTTCGGCTCTTGCCCCCAAAGCGCTAACGGCAGCGCTACAGCGAACACGGGGTAAAACAATTTCATAACACTGAGTCTTCCTGCACGAATAATACCAAACTTTTAATTAGGTTTTTCCTTTCAATTACAGGAACTTACAAGTTTTTTCCCGGTAGTTTTTGCGCATAAGCCAATCGTTTTAATCAGCATAGCCGTATAATCTTGAAAGACTAAGCTGGTTGGCCGGTCCACGGAGGGTAAATCCCGTACCGCTAAAATCGTATTGTGACTACGCCTGAGTTGCCCCCTACCGAGGCGAGCCCGGTCCGGCAGTTAGCATCACCGCTGATTCCGATCTTTCTGATTGTCGCGGTCGATATTCTCGGTTTCACTATCATCTTGCCGCTCCTTCCCTTTTACTCAGAAAGGCTGGGAGCTTCTCCCGCACAGGTCGGCGCCTTGGTATCGGTTTACGCGTTTTGCCAACTAATTGCCGGTCCTATCCTGGGACAATTATCAGACCGGCTGGGACGTAGGCCGCTGCTGTTAGTCAGCCAAGCGGGAACATTGGTCGGTTTTCTGATTTTGGCTTTTGCTCATAACATCTGGTTCGTGTTTCTCGCGCGGGCAATCGATGGAGCAACCGCCGGAAATCTAACGATTGCTCAAGCCTACATCAGTGATGTAACAAAGCCGGAGAACCGCGCGAAAGCGTTTGCCGTAATCGGGATTGCTTTTGGATTTGGGTTTCTCGTCGGCCCTGCCATTTCGGGATATCTGGCGCATTTCAGCTATGGAGCTCCGATCTTCGCGGCTTCGGGGCTTTCTTTCACGACGATTCTCTGTACATTTTTTCTGCTGCCCCGCCGGGAGCCGATACACGAACACAGGCAAGAGGAGTTAGACAACCCCGGCCCCGGCGGAAAGCGGTTATCGTTGCTCTCCTGGGGCGAGTACCGAAAGTATTTCCGGGATCGTGAGATTGCGCGTTTGCTCATGCAATGGCTGCTCTTCTCGTTTTCGTTTTCCACCTTTATCTCAGGATTTGCGTTGTTTGCGGAGCGCCGATATACGTGGAATGGGCATCCGGCGGGAGTGCGGGAGATTGGGTACATTTTTGCTTTTTCCGGTTTTCTCGGCATTATCATGCAGGGCGGAGTCGTGGGCAGGCTGGTGAAGTGGCTAGGTGAAAAGCGCGTCGTTCAGATTGGCTTTATTACTTCCGCCCTGGGCTATGCCGCAGTCGGGCTTACCAAAACTGTTCCCCAGTTGCTTTGGGTAAATGCCTTATCGTCTGTGGGCGGGGCCGGTTTGCGTCCGGCGCTTACCAGCTTAGTAACTCAGAAGGCAGGCAAACGGGAACAGGGTACGATTATTGGACTTACTCAATCGCTGATGTCCATTGCCCAAATTACTGCGCCGCTGATCTCCGGCGTTCTGATCCAACACCGTTACTTAACAATATGGGCAGTTTGGGCAGGAGTGCTGGCAGCCCTGGCGCTCTTCTTCCAACCTCGTCACTACCGAACGGACCCGACAGTTCTTTGATGCGCTCCTTGCGGCAGTGGGGACTGAGGAAGTCCGAGTGGATCTGCATCGTTTTCTTTTGTTACATCGCTTGTTTGGAGCCATTTTTTCCTGATCGGCCGCGGCTTCGATTTCAGCCTTTCCTTATCGCGCTGGCTGTTTTCGTCTTTCTGTTTCTGCTCGCCTCCTCCGAAAGAAGCAAGTTTGCGGTAATCGTCAGCCGGATTCGCGACTGGCTGCCGATCGTTTTGACACTAGCAGCGTTTCAAGAGATGGAGTTATTCCTGCCAAGGCGCTTTCCGCACCATTACGAAGCGGTTTGGATCAAGCAGGATTTCACGCTGCTGCAAACCTGGCACTTACAAAAAGTAGTTGAGAGCCTTGGGGCAGTTATTCCTTTCTACTTAGAGTTTTGTTATCTGCTGGTTTACGGTTTTCCTTTTTACTGTGTCGGCATTCTATACAGTCGCGGGCTGCGGAGATACGTTGATCTTTTCTTTGTGTTGTATCTAGCCGGCACACTCGGAGCTTATACCTTGTTTCCGTTTTTCCCCTCGCAGCCGCCGCGCTTGTTATACCCCGATGTTGGAATACCGCATGTCACTACTTGGGTGCGGCATTTCAATCTTTTCATTTTGAGCAAAGCTACGATTCACGTGGGCGTGTTTCCGAGCGCGCATGTGTCTTCCGCTTTTTCAGCGGCATGGGCCATGTTCGTGATTCAGCCGAAAAAAAAGCTGCTTGGCTGGGCGTTAACGCTGTATGCCGTCAGTGTTTCTCTGGCGACGATTTATGGGCGGTATCACTATACCGCTGATGTGCTGGCTGGAATCGGCGTGAGCATCGTGACAGGCTCCTTGTGCATGGCGGCGTTAGAACGGTTGCGGAGAAGATCCAGCCCACTCACTTCATTCGTCCTCCGGCATTTTTAACGCTGCCCAGATAAACACTATTAAAGAGAAACTTGAAGGTAGCGTGCGGCTGACCTCGGAAGGCGACTTCGGGGCCGAGGAGAACCACTTTACCGGCTCCCAAGGAAGAAGCAGCAGCGGCGACGCCGCCGTCGAGATACTGCTGTCCCCAAGCCCAGCCGCTATGCAGCGGCGTACCATTGGCGAACCAGGCCACGGCGTTTGTGCCTTTCAACGTGGAATCGGGTTTTAAGCGGAATACGGGGCTGTTGTCGAAAAACACGTCCAATTGATTGGGCATTCCGTAAGCGAGCGGGTTGGT
>CAXTWT010000079.1:0-16373 GCA_964247955.1 uncultured Bryobacteraceae bacterium | reverse complement strand
GTTCCGCCAGAGCGGGATACTCTCCAAACGGAATTTTCCAGGCGTACTCTCCGGTGTTCAAATTAATCGCGTTAAGCGTGCCCCAAGGCGGCTTGACGGCGGGATATCCGTCGGGATCAAGAAAACGATTGTAGCCGTCCGTTCCGTACTTCAGATCGATAGGAGAACTCATTTGCTCCTTTCTGCCGAGTTCTACGTTTTCGTTGTAGACGAGGTAGCTTGCGAGGGCTTTGATGTCCCCAGGCGGAAGACGACGAAAAGAAGGCATGCGCGCGCCGCCTTCGCGAATCATGGTTTCCACTTCATCCGCGTTGAGTTTGTTCGCGATGTTGAGGAGCGAAGGAAAATCCGGAGGCGCGCCGGTGCGGTCGGGCCGGTGACAAGTGGCGCACTCGCTCGCATAGAGTTCTTTCCCGCTGTGGGCGCTCGCGCTGGATTGATGTGGGATAAGGCGCAAGATCCAGGCCATTTCGTTGGCATTCACATAAAGCAGACCGGTCTTGGGATCGAAAGCCGGGCCGCCCCACTCGCCGCCGCCGTCGAAACCGGGGAACAGGACCGTGCCCTGAAAGCTCGGCGGCGTAAACTGGCCGTTACTGCGAACCTGCCGAAAACGATCTAAAACAGCTTGGTGCGCGGCAGGAGTACGGTCGGTGAGCAGATCTTCCGTTAAAAACTGGCGCGCAAACGGCGCGGGCTTGGCAGGAAGCGGCTGCGTGTCAGCCGTCGTTTCACCGTCAACGTCAGTCGCTGGATAATGACGCGACTCGATGGGAAAGAGCGGCGCGCCGTTGTCTCGATTGAACAGGTAGACGAACCCGGATTTAGTGATTTGGGCGAGAGCGTCCACTTTCTGCCCGTTGCGGCGGATGGTGACGAGCGCGGGCGGGGCAGGCAGATCACGGTCCCACACGTCATGATGAACCGTTTGAAAATGCCACAAGCGTTCGCCGGTTTCGGCGTTGAGCGCCAGGATGCAATTGGCGAACAGGTCATCGCCTAAACGGTTTGCGCCGTAGAAGTCAAAGGAGGCGGAACCCGTGGGCACGTAGACCACCCCGCGCTTGGCGTCCAGGCTCATGCCGGTCCAATTGTTCACGCCGCCGCTGTAGGTCCAGGCATCGCGCGGCCAAGTGTTATAGCCGTACTCGCCGGGATGCGGAATGGTATGGAACGACCAGCGCAATTTTCCGGTGCAGGCGTCGTAAGCGCGAATATCGCCGGGCGAAGCGGGCAGGGTTTCGGCGACGGTGCTGCCCATAATGAGCAGATCTTTGTAGACCACGGGCGGCGTTGTGGCGGTGACGGATTGCTGCGCGGGATCGCGGCCTAAATCGTTGCGCAAATCGATGCGTCCGTCTTGCCCGAAGCTTTTAATCAGCTCGCCGTTCGCCGCATTCACGGCATACAAGTATTGGCGGGAGACAAATAAAATGCGGCGGTCCTTGCGGTCCGAACTGGCCCAGTAAGCGACGCTGCGATTGCGCATCTTTCCCAGCACGCGACCGCCATTATTAGGGTCGAAGCTCCATTTCAGCTTGCCCGTTGCGGCGTCCAGGGCGATGAGGCGCAGCTTGGGAGTGGTCGCGTAAAGGGTTTCGTCAACCACAATCGGGTTGCACTCCATTTCGGAGCCTCGGAAGGCGTCTCCGGTGTCATAGCTCCAGGCGACCTTTAGATTAGCGACGTTCTTGCGATTGATTTGACTGAGTTCTGTGTAATGAATGTGGTCAGGGCCTCCACTATAGGTGTCCCAATGTTTGTAGTCGGTGCTTTGGTCTTTCGGGAACGCCCGAACGCTCGTCAAAACAGTGGCGGCAGCAAAAAATACGAGGAAACGCATCTTTTTCGAGAGTATCAGGGTGTTTTGCAGCTTAAAGGCGGTTTGCGGATCTATAGAAGGGAGGAAAGAGGCTCCTGTGCAATTCGGTGTTTTAGATCAATCTCCAATCCCGGAGGGAACAACAGCGGGGGACGCGCTGCGGAATACGGTTGAGTTGGCGCAGTTTGCCGAAAACCTGGGATACGGGCGCTACTGGGTAGCAGAACATCACGGCACGCCTGCGTTGGCGTGCGCCAGTCCGGAAGTTTTGATCGGCCCCATCGCAGCGGCAACCACGCGAATACGGGTGGGAAGCGGCGGGATTATGCTGCCGCACTACAGCCCGTTGAAAGTGGCGGAAACGTTCAGCATGTTGAGCGGGATGTTTCCCGGACGCATCGATTTAGGAATTGGAAGAGCGGCGGGAACCAGCCCCAACATCGCTTATGCGTTGCAGCGGGACCGGCGGCAGCGCGCTCCTGATGATTTCCGCGAGCAGTTGGAAGAGTTGCTGGGATATTTTGGGGGAACTCGCTGGTCCGGTCCTCCGTTTGTTAGTCCTGAACCGTATTTGCTCGGCTCCTCTCCCCAAAGCGCGATTTGGGCGGCTGAACTGGGGCTGCCCTACGTGTTCGCAGATTTCATCAATGCTCATGGCGCGGAGGTTGTGGAGTACTACCGTGAAAGATTTCGCCCTTCCGCCCGTTTGAAGAAGCCGTATGTTCTGGTAGCAGCTTGGGCCATTTGCGCCGGAACAGACGAAGAAGCATTGCGGCTTTCGGCGAGCATGCGCATGATGATGACGCTGCTGCACCGGGGCAGATTAATTCCGGTGCCCACGGTAGAGAAGGCGCAGGGATTTCTCGCCGGGGAAGGGATGGAAGCCGATTCGATGCCGCCGGGACGGCGATTGATTACCGGCTCGCCGGAGCGCGTTCAGGGGGCGCTCGAAAGCTTATCGAGCGAGTACGGCGGAGTTGACGAAGTCCTGATTGTCAACATCATGCATGACCACCTCCTCCGCATGCGGTCTTACCAACTGATGGCCGAGGTCAATCAACGCTCGGCAATTGCCGCTTCAGTTTGAAGCCTTTGAAAAGATTTTCAGCGGCCTCAGGATTTGAAATAGATTATTGTAATCGTCCGTCCATGGCCGCAGTCCCTTTGGCACATCGATCGGCGTTTCCCGTTGCGTCACGAGAGTGGAAGTCATAAACCGGCTGTTTCTTGATACCAGCACCCAGGCGGAAGCGGCTACGCACATATTTTCGTTGTTTTCGTTCTCAATTCGCTTCGCAGGGTAGCCGCGCTCGTCGGCCAGTTGCTTGACAACTGCATCCAGCACCAGAAACGTGTTGGAGGTATGGATAGCCAGAATCCCGTTTGGCTTCAGATGCCGCAAGTACAAGTCCATCGCTTCCCCGGTCAGCAGGTGAACGGGAATAGCATCTCCCGAAAAGGCATCGACGGCCAGCACATCAAACTGCTGCAACGGCTCCGACTGAAGCGAAAGCCGGGCGTCTCCGAGCGTGATTTCCTTTTTGGCAGAACTGTCCCGCAAGTAGGTGAATAGCGAATTTGCGATCTGCACCACATCGGGATTGATGTCGTAAAAGTGGAGATAATCGCCTGACCTTCCGTAAGCGGCAAGCGTGCCCGTACCCAATCCAATCACGCCGACGCGCTTCGGCCCCGTACAGCAGAACTGTAAGGCAAGCCCGATGCCGGAATCGAAACTGTAGTAAGTGATGGGAACCTTCCGCCATGGCAGGAAACGGAATTGAGCGCCGTGCAGAACGGTGCCGTGATAAAGCATTCGCGCGGGCCGCCCTCCATACTCACTCGATTCGGTCACGCGCAGCGCCCCATAAAAGTTGCGCATATTGACGATTGATTGAGACCGCAAACTTCCAACTTTGAAAATCAGCACGCACGCTAGAGCAACTGACATCAAACTCCACACAGTTCGCGAAGCCCACCCGTCCGGCCACAGCGCTCCGAGCGCCAGCAGCCCGATCAGAAACAGCGTGAGCGGGAATTCGTACAAGTTGGAAAACAGCCGTGGCGCGGCCAGTCCCACAAACATCGCTCCGACGGCTCCGCCCAGCGACACCATCAGGTAGAACGAGGTCAGGGCTGCGCCTTCCGGCTTGGATCGGTTCAGTTCGCCATGACAGAACAGGCAGCAGACGAAAAGCCCGGCGCAAAAGATCGGCAGGCTGATCTGCACTGCGCCGATCCCGCGCGAGTCGTATAAGGCGTACCCCATCGCGCCCAGACAGACGGCAAGCAGCCGGATCACGAGCCAGCGTGGATAAAACTGCTTGCGGCTGAACACGAGCGTAAAGGTCAGCAGGTATAAAGCCAGCGGCAACACCCATAACAGCGGCACCGGCGCGACGTTCTGCGTTAAATAATCCGTCACGGTCAGCAGCAGCATCGAGCCGCCAGCGGAGAACGCCAGCCACTGCCATTGCCGCCGCAGTGGAATCGACTCGCTGCCTCCAGCAAAAGCATTTGGCATGTCGATACCCGTACGGCTGAGAAAGGCAGTAGTCGCGCAAAGCAGAACAAATCCCGCAAAGAGAGCCGACCATAGCCTCGCTTGCGTGCTTAAGGCAGTTCGCGGCTCAATCAGAAACGGATAAGCGAGCAGCGCCAGAAACGAAGCGAAGTTGGAAAGCGAGAACAGGTGATACGGATCTGCCTGGGGATACAGCCGCCGATACCAGGTTTGCGCCAGGGAGCTGGTCGCGCTCAAAAGAAAGAACGGAAGGCCGATTCCAGTCGCCAGCAGCGCCAGGATACTCACGATCGGATCTCTTGCCCCATCTGAGCCTGACCAAGGCTGGAGCGTGAGCGGAAGAAAGGCCAAGCTCAACGCCAGCAACACGATATGGATTTCCGCCTGCCGTTTCGGTGAAAGCCTTCGGCTCGTCAGGTCCGCATAGCCATAACCGAGCAGCAGCGCCGATTGAAAGAAGACAAGGCACGTCCCCCAGACCGCCGCTGATCCGCCAAACCACGGCAGAATGGCCTTCGCGACGGTCGGCTCCAGGAGGAACAGCAGAAAGGCGCTTAAGAAGACTGTCGCCGGACACAGCAGTAGGAATGTTCGTTTCAAAAGTGGCTTAAATGCACCAGGGATGGTGGACGAAAGCCATTGTTTCAGAAACTACATCGTAAAATCAACCACTTACGAATGGCATGCCGGATGCATAGAGAGTGTGTGAGACCGCTGAAGCGGCAATGATTCGGGGAGGAGAAACTGTTATGAAAACCAAGTTGTTAGCACTGCTCTTATTGGCTGGAAGCTCCATGTTTGCGGGCACTCGCGTGTTCTTTGGCATCGGATTTGGGGGTTATGGACCTGAATATTATGCTCCGCCGCCACCTCCGCCTCCGGTTGTGGCCTATGCCGCACCGGTTGCTCCAGGGCCAGGGTATGGTTGGGTACCGGGTTATTACTATCCGGTTGGACCCCGTTACTATTGGCGAACGGGATATTGGGCCTCGCGTCCGTATGCCGGGGCCTATTGGGTTGGTCCAAGATATTACGGACATCGCTACTATCCGGGCTACTGGCGTCGATAAAACCCTACCGGCAGAAGCAGGGCCAGTTCCGAGTGAACTGGCCCTGCTTTTTTAGGACTCAAACTACAGTTTCCTTCAATCAGCTCATCGCAAAATCCGAGAGGCGCTTGGAGTTAAATGAATTGCTCCAGCGTAATGAGTGGTGCTTCCGCAAGGGTTCCATAATTCCTACTTTTATTTGAGCGTGGGTCTATCGTCCTGGCTACCAAGTGCCGATAAAGCTGATGACGCTTTACGCTCGGGAGCTCTCGCCCGGGCTTTTGCGTCGATCTGGCGGGGCGAGTCTGGGTGCTCACCCCGTTTCGGATTTCAGCGGCGGCGTGTGTTCCGACGGTTTTCGCTAGGTTCCGCCCTTTTTATTGCCGCTGCTTTTACGGCCTTCTTCTTTTTTGCTCGATCCTTTCGAGCGTCCGCCCTGAGCGCCGCCACTTCCTTGCAGCTTATTATCGGCTTTCTTTTCCTTGCTTGCCATCATCATCTCCAGGAGTAAAAATTAAGATTTTTGCTGATCTTCCCTTTTGGATGCGCCTCCATACTGGAAGCGCATCTGAGAAAAGTAACAGATCTTAGCGGTTCGATTGTGGAATATTGGTGCAGTGAGCGGCATCCAGTTCGCACCAACGGGCAGCGGCGGTTCCTCGGAGGTCTTGAACGGGTAAACCGGCTTTGATGGGCTGGGGAGCGGCAGCCAGCTTTTCAACAACAGGGAGCAGTTTTGTTTTGGGCAGTCTTTCCCAGTAGCTCTTTGAAAGAAGCCAATAGAGTTGGTCAGGACTGAGATTGTTTGCGACGGAAACGATCTCCTGCCGTAAGCACGGCAATTCTGGGGAAGCTAAAGGCCCAGACGGGCCGTGTACTTCCGCAGCCTTCCACAGTGCAAAAACGGTGTCAGCACGGGACCGTCCTCTTCTTGCAGGAACACTCTTTGACAGTTCGAAGGAGTATTGCGCAAGGAGAGTTCCGAAGCGTTTTCTTCGCTCTTCCAAGGCAGACTGAAGAACTTTCCGCTGCTCGGGATCGTTTGGGTTTGCTGTCGGCAGAGGCTTATTCTTGTACTCATTTTGCAAAATCACAGTTGCCAGCAGTTCAACAGTGTCGTCGCCAACAAAGCGCTCAGGGTTGCGACCCGTTTCTTGAAGATTTGCGATTACCTGGTCGGACCAGCAAGATTCCCGCAGGCCGTCGTAGAGTTCGGCATGATACTGCTGATTCAAACTGCCAGGAAGGCGGCGCGCCATTTCCGGCACAGCTTCTCTCGCATTAAGATAACGAAGGCGGCGGGCAGCCATTACTTGCGTCCCCCCGTCAGGCGAGTCGAACAAGCGATTAATGGCTTCTAACTCATGAGCGAGCCAGTCTTTATCGGCGGGCAGGATTGTCAATTCAACTTCATTGGAGCGAAGTTGAAAATCGCCTTGAAAAGCTTTGCGTTTTTCTCCTTTAGTGAAATAAGAGATGCGGGAAGAAACGGCGTGGAAGCGATAGCGGCCCGGCTTCTTGAAACGTAAACGCTCGTTCAGATCAGCAGCGATGGGTAGCGATCTTCTACCGAGCCTGTCATACTCTCCCAGGATTGAACCAACCATAATAAATCCAAGTTGACCGGGATCGACGCGGGGATTCTCTGCTCCTTCTGCGGGTGTAAGGGTGTAAGCTTCTTTCGGATGTCCAGGAAAGCCGTAGCCGTATTCAATTCCATACCTGCCCGGATGAGCGGTCGAGAAAGCCAATTTTATTTCGACGCGCTCTCCTATGTGGTAAACGGCAGGCTTTCTGACAGTGCTGATTCGGAAGAAAACATCGTCGGGATTTTGGGAAAAAATGCACGGGCAGCTTATGAAGAGTGTTACCGCTATCATTGCCCAGCGCATGAAACTTGGCCTTTCCCTGATTTTGACGGCGCAGGAATCAACTTTGTTCCCGCTGCATACTACCCGGATATAGCCGTTGACAATGTATTCGTTGTGGATATAATTGATCCATGACCGATTCCTTGCTTGATCCAGCAGCGTTGTTGCCCTTGCCTGCAGCAACATTTCATATTTTGATGGCAGTAGCGGAGGAGGACCGGCATGGGTACGGAATTATTCAGGATGTCGCCGCAAGAACCGGGGGCAAGCTGAAACTGAGCGCGGGAACGCTGTATCGTTCGATTGGAAGAATGCTGGAGCAGGGATTACTTACGGAGACGGCGGAACGCCCTGACCCGGAGTTCGATGATGAGCGGCGGCGCTACTACCGGATTACACCATTTGGCAAAACCGTGGCGCGGGCGGAAGCGCGACGTTTAAAAGAACTGCTCCAACTGGCTCGGGAAAGCGGATTTGTGACCGGGCGGGCATGATGGCGATGTACCAATTGCTGTTGCGGTTGTGCCCAAAGTCGTTTCGTTTGCAGTACGGCGATGAGATGGCGGCGATCTTTGCCCGGCGACTCCGGGATACGCCGGGAGTTTTTGGGCGGGTGCTGTTATGGATTGAAGCGTTATTCGACGTTGCGCTGACGGCGGCGCAGACACATGGCGATTTGTTGCGGCAGGATTTGCGGTACACGTTTCGCAGCCTGCGGCGCTCGCCGGGATTTACCGGCACGGTCGTTCTGGTAGCGGCTATTGGAATCGGCGCAACCACGGCGGCGTTTTCGCTGGCGGATTATATCCTGTTCCGTCCGCTTCCCTTCCCCGATGCCGACCGGTTGGTCCGGTTATGGGAGGACCAGTCGCCTTACAGCTACCAGCAAATGGAGCCTTCCCCGGCCAATTACCGCGACTGGAAGAGAATGGGCCGGTCCTTTACGAAGATGGCAGCGTACCATACCGGCTCCATGAATATGGTGGGGGTGGGTGACCCGGAGCAGATTGAGTACACGGAAGTGAGCGCGGACTTGCTCCCTATCTTGGGCGCACAAGCAGCCATGGGACGGGTGTTCACGACAGAGGATGACCGCACCGGCGCACCGGGAACAGCGTTGCTGAGTTACGGGTTCTGGCAGGAACGGTTCGGGGGTGATGCGGGCGTGCTGGGGCGCAAAGTAGTACTCGATGGCGAGCCGTTCGTGATTATCGGGGTGATGGGACGCGAGTTCTATTTTCCGCAGCGGACCAGCAGAATCTGGACGGCGCTGCGCTTCACGAAAGACAATTTCGTGGACAGGACAGATAACTGGCTGCATGTTCTGGGGAAGCTGAAGCCTGGGGTGACGTTGGAGCAGGCGCGGGAAGAGATGCGGGCGGTTGCCGCAGAGCTGCGGCGCGAGTACCCGAAAGAGAATGAGCATGTCGGGATCACGACGGAAAGCTTACGTCAGGCGATGAACGAAAGGTCTCCGCAGATGCTGCTTTACGTTTTGCTGGGAGCGTCGGTCTGTGTGCTGCTGATTGCCTGCACGAATGTGGCGAATCTGTTGCTGGCGCGTGCGTTAGTTCGACGCAAAGAGTTGGCGGTGCGGGCAGCAATGGGAGCGGGGCGCGAACGGCTAATACGGCAGATGCTGACGGAGAGCGCTGTTCTGGCGCTCGGCGGCGGTGCGGCGGGCGTGGGCTTGGCGTTCGCCATTCTCCCTTTTCTCGGCAGATTAGTGCCGGAAGCGCTGCCGGTGGCGCAGACACCGAGTATTGACGGGCGGGTGCTGATCTTTTCCTTGTTGATTTCGCTGGCAACGGCGGTCGGGTTCGGCACGGTTCCCGCGTTGCGAACCGGCGCGGATATAATTGCAGCGGCACTGGGAGAGGGATCGCGCGGCGGTGTGGGCGGACGGAGAGAGCGATTGCGCTCGGCGCTGGTGCTGGCGGAGATTGCCGTATCAGTTGTGTTGTTGATCTCGGCAGGCTTGCTGATGCGCGCGCTGCTGAAAGTGCAGGAGGTTGATCCGGGGTTCCGAAGCCAAGGCGTGCTGACGATGCGAACGACTTTGCCCATGACCAAGTACGGAAAGGCAGCAGCGCGGTTTGCGTTTTACCGGAAGGTACTGACGGAAGTGGGAAGATTGCCGGGCGTGAGCGGCGCGGCGTACACGAGCTTTTTGCCTATGGCTTTTCGTGGAGGAGTTTGGCAGGTGACGATTCCAGGGCAATTGGCCCAACCGGGAGGTCACCGGCTGGCGAGCGCACGTTTCATTACGCCGGGTTATCTGACACTGATGGGCACACCTCTGTTGGGGGGTCGCGACGTGGGCGAAACCGACACACTGACTAAACCGATGGCAGCCGTAGTAAGCGCTTCGTTTGTCCGGCAATATTGGCCGCATGAGAACCCGATGGGAAAGGTATTCCATTTTGCCGATGCCGACCGCACCGTAGTGGGTGTGGTCGGCGATGTGCGGGTACGCGGATTAGAAAGAAGCAGCGAGCCGCAGGTGTACTTGCCGTACCGTCAGCAGCCGGACGATAGCTACATTTTCTATACGCCGAAGGATCTGGTGGTCAGGGTAACAGGCAAACCGGATCTGCTGATGCCTGCAATCCAGCGTATTATCCATAATGCCGATCCGCAGCAGCCGATTGCGGATGTGCAAATGCTGAGCGAAATTGTCGAGGCGGAAACCGGATCGCGTTTGACGCAGATTCGCATTCTGGGAGCATTCGCGGCAATTGCGCTGGTGCTGGCAGGGGTCGGCATGCATGGCTTACTCAGTTTTGTTGTTGCGAGCCGATCCCAGGAGATCGGGGTAAGAATGGCTATGGGAGCGCAGGCGGGCGACATTCTTGGGATGGTGCTGCGGCAGAGCGTAGCATTAGTGGGCGCAGGGGCAACTCTGGGTGTTGTTCTGGCGTATGGCGCGGGGCGGGCGATCCAATCGCTTTTGGCGGGCGTGGCTCCGGCAGACGGGGCGGCGTTCAGCGGGGGAATTGCTCTGGTAATTGCCACGGCTTTAGCGGGAAGTCTGGTTCCGGCACTTCGCGCCGTGCGGGTTAATCCGATAAACGTGATCCGGGCGGAACGGTAAAGCTACGTATTCAAACACCGCTAGCAGGGTCTAAGAAGCGGTGTAGACCACTTAACTCCCCGGAGACTTCCAACGACCTCCGGGAGTGCTGGCGTTTATAGAGGCGCGCTACGCGCATCTAAGCGAGTACTCCATACCGAATCCGGAGCAGTAAATTTTTCACGCGGTCAAAGCCTGCATCAGTGCCTAAAAGGTTAAGTGGAGGCACATCATCAGTTGCAAAATTAGCTTCACACAGCCAGGATACTGCCGCATCTTCATCTTCAAAAACGGTTTCTGCTATTTCACGGATCTCTAAGATTTGCGTTCTGGGAATACGAGCGTTGGCCACGACAACCACTATAAAAGCGTTCGACTTGTCTCTAACAATTTCGACGCAAGGGCATTTTGCATACTGGTCAGTCGCCGGGTGCTATCCTCGGGGCAAGGTTGTGCGTTGGAAGTGGCAAAAGGCGTTTCTGCTGGCGGGTAGCGTGATTACGTGTCTTTGCACGGCATATGCGCTTGACCGTACCCTGCCGAAACCGTTTCGTGAGTTGCCGGGAATTGAGTATCGTCTCGGCACGATTCCCTTGCCGCCGGACTACGGAGATAAAACCGAGTGGGCGTTTGCGCGGTTGATGTTTCCACCGGGGTGGAATAACGGGTACGAGGGACGTGATAATCCGGCGTGGTGGGAAGGAACGTCGCTGTGGTCGCAGGATTTTCCACGGGCGGACCGGCACTTTTCCGAAGCGGTGCGGCGGTTAACACGGGTCAGCACTCGTTCGGTGGAACAGCTTGTCAATCTCGATGAAGGCGACGATGTTTATAACTGGCCGTGGCTGTATGCTGTGCAGGTCGGCGAATGGGGATTGACCGACCCGGAAGCGAAAAAGTTGCGCGATTATTGCCTGCGCGGCGGGTTCTTCATGGCTGATGATCTGCACGGCACAACGGAATGGCAGGTCTTTGAAGAAAGCATGAAGCGGGTTTTTCCTGATCGGCCCATTGTGGATATCCCCAACAACGACGCTGCCTTTCACACGGTTTATGATTTGGACGACCGGTATCAAGTTGTCGGGGCCAGCCATTTGGGAGAGGGCCATAAGCTGGACGGTTATGTGGCGCGATGGCGCGGCATCTATGACGACAAAGGCCGCTTAATGGTGGCGATTTCGTTTAACTCCGATATCGGTGATGCTTGGGAATGGGCCGACGAACCGGCGTATCCCGAAAAGTATTCAGCGTTAGCCGTTCGGCTGGGCGTGAACTATATCGTGTATGCAATGACGCACTAAGCTGGGCTACCGGCGCTTTACTTCTCCCCAGAAAATGCTGCAATCGTTAATATCAGCCTGATGCGGAAATAGCTGGGACAGTTGCATGGCCTCAATGCGTTCGTCCTTGCAGCTTTCAACAGTAGCGAACTTCCCGGCCTTTACCTGTTCGTTCAGTTCACGCTCGGAAACAATATGGAACAGCGCCGCTTCTTTCGGAGGCAGGTCGAGCTTATGCGAGTAAGAAAATTCCATACCGGGGGGCGGCGTGCGGCGGAGCAGAAAGTAGACCTGCTCATCGGCATACAGGTTGGCGTTCGGAGGCGTGACTTCCGCAATCTTTTTGGCGATATCTTCGTATTGTTTCCAGGTAGTGGAATCACGGTCATCGAAAAGCATTTTGGCGGCAGAGAGGATCAGGAGCACAGCCACAATCGCCGCTGGCCGGAAGGGATGGTCAGAACTCGCCAAACGCCCACCGATCACATACAGGCCGACCACCGCGAGAATGCTGCAAAAGGGAACCGCGAAGATGAAGTAACGCTGAAAGGTGGGGTGAGCTGTCGCGATATAAAGAATCAGCCCTCCGCTCAAGGGAGCGCATAGGTACAGTTCGGCGCGTCGGAGGCGATCCCAATCCGATTGCCGTAAGAAAAACAGAAATCCGGCAAGCGCGAAGCCTCCTAGCAGAAGCGCGGGAGTCGAGTCGATCCAGGCCGTGAGAGCGTCAATGTCATGCACCGTTGCGCCGGGCCAATTCACCCGGCGGAAAAGAGCCTGATACTGCACAATGTTGAAAAATGTCTGCCTCGGCGCTTGGGCAAAAAGCTGGATCATGGGAGCAAAGGGAAGAATGCATCCCAGGCAGAAAGCCGCTGCCTTGCTCCAGCGATGGCCTCCGAAGTTGCAGACCAGCAGCCAGAGAAGAATCACGACGGGAACGGGAGCAGTCAAAAGCGTACATCCCGCCGCTGCCCCAGCGCAGAGACCGGCAGCGAATGCCCACCGCCACGAGGCGCGCGAAAGGGTGCTTACCGCCAGCCGAAAAGCCGCTACTGACAAGAACATGCCTGTCGCATAGGACTGGGCGATTGGGCCGAAAGACACCACAGTGTCATTTAGCCCGGTTAACAGAATGACCAGAAGCGCGCCGGGAAAGCGCCAGCGCGGCACGGGAAAGAACTTGAAAACGTAGTCGGCAGTCAGATAAACGGTGCCCGCTATGAGTAAGGCAGCCGGAACGTGAGTAATGCGCCACCCTTGCCCGAATAGGTGCATCCAGGCAGCGTTCCAATAAGCGTTCAATAACGTTTGCGGAAAACAGAAATCGATATACGGCGTCCTGCCGTTGTTAATTAATTGGGCGGCCAGGAGATGAAAGCCTTCGTCCCAGACGAAAGCCATGGTTTGCGAGTAGACGAGCAGGCCGACGGTGTAAAGAGCAAGGCAAGCCCAGAGAATGCGGGATTCCCTGCGGCTCCGAAGCGCCGGAACAGTTTGCGCGCCTAAAGGCGATTCAGCCGGTTCTGAAAGAAGGTCCACTGGGCGTGATGATATGACAAGAAAGGCGGCAATTTCAAGTTTCTATTCTAGCGGCTCGGATTCGATCTCGGCGCTTTCGCCGACAGCCTTCTTCTCCCAATACTTGCGAACCCAGGCTTCCCAGGATCTACCGGCAGCCGGATCACGGTCGCTGAACTTGAGGGCGGCCACATCGCTGTACGGGACGTTCACGCGCGGGCTTCCATCAGCGGGCAGGAGCCTGACCAGCGAATCAGCCAGGGTTTGCCCTGTGCGGCGGTCGTAAAGGTAGCCGTCCACAACCGTGCCGTCCTTGCGCGTAATACGAACGTCGCCACGGTAGTCAAAGGCTTTTTCGAGCGCTTCCCGAACGGCTTCCTCCGATTGCAACGGTGGAACCCAGCCTTGCAGTTGCTCGTGTTGAAAGCCGGGAGCGACTTCGAGTTCGTCGGGACGGGGGATTTCGCTCAAGCCTCGGTTTCCCTCCCCTTTTGAATCTGCACGAGCGGATTGTAGGAATGCACCGGCTTTACGGGCTCGTTCAGCAACGCTTGGGCGTAATCATCTCCATAGCGGCTGAACAGCGTGGCTTTGGCCATGCCGAAGAAGCCGCGCAGGCTGTTAAACCCATAGTGGACTGACGAAGCTTCGTAGCCGCTATGCACCATGCAATTGGCGCACTTCGGGTTGCCGGATTCGGTGCCGTAATTGGACCAGCCAGTTTCGCGCATCAACTCATCAAAAGTATCCGCGTAACCGTCTTGCAGCAGATAGCAGGGCTTCTGCCATCCAAACACGTTATAGGTCGGCATGCCCCAGGGAGTGCAGGCGAAATCGCGGCGGCCCATCAGAAACTCCCCAAATAGCGGAGACATGTTGAACTTCCACGAACTCTTCCGGTTCGAAAGAATGGCGCGGAACAGGCGACGCGTGCGAGCGCGTCCCAAGAAGTGCTGCTGGTCCGGCGCTTTGTCGTAAGAATAGCCGGGAGAAAGCATCATGCCTTCCACGCCCAGTTCCATCATCTCGTCAAAGAACCGGCGCACGCTTTTTGGATCAGCGCCGTCGAACAGCGTGGTATTGGTGGTCACGCGAAAACCGCGCGCCAGAGCCGCTTTAATGCCGCGCACGGCAGCATCATAACCGCCTTCCCGGCACACGGAAAAATCGTGGTGTTCGCGCTCGCCGTCCATATGAACCGAGAAACTCAGGTACTTGCTGGGCGTAAACAGGGGCAGTTTTTCTTCGAGCAGCAGCGCATTCGTGCAAAGGTAGATGTACTTCTTGCGGGCAACCAAACCTTCGACAATTTCCTTGATCTGCGGGTGCATCAAGGGCTCACCGCCGGGAATGGCGACCGTGGGCGCGCCGCACTCCTCGACAGCCCGGAAGCACTCTTCCGGCGTCAACTGACGCTTCAGAACATGCGCCGGATACTGGATTTTGCCGCAACCCGCGCAGGCGAGATTGCAGCGGAACAACGGCTCCAGCATCAGAACCAGCGGATAACGCTTTCGTCCTTTCAGCTTCTGGCTCAGCACATAAGACGCGTTGGTCCACGCCTGGGAAACAGGAACACTCATAGATTCACACGAGATGCAGAAAACACATGTTACTTCTGCAATATCACCATAATAACGAGTTTCATGGTAAAAAGCAGCGTATGGGAAATAACGCGGTCCCGGAGGAAGCAAGAGCGATAACAGCCTTCAGGTAAGATGTTAGCTTCTGACTGCCAGAAGCGTTTCCGCCATTCTCCGTGTTGTTGTCTTCCTTATCTTTGCCCTGTTCTCGATCCTTCTTTGCATTCGCTGTTTCGCCGGGCACGAAATTACGGAGCCTTTTTCCCTCCGATCACCCCTGAACCTTCAAAGTTTTGTCGCGCTTTCCTTTCTCCTCCTCCTGTTTTTGCAACGGCAAGGAAACCATCGCGTGGGGCCAACAGGGGAGCGGGGGCAAATACGAACGGTTCCTGCTTTACTATTTCTCGGTGTTCTTTGCATTTGCGCCTTCGGCTGGTCACTTTCAGCGCCGTTGCTTCACGATGATTACGTCAACATCACGTTTGGGTCGGAAGCGAACCTACAAACCGTTGGCAATTTATTTCTCGGCAAACCTGCTGAAATGGGCTTTCGTCCCGTCGGCTTTTTGTCCTACTATCTGGACTTTCAGTGGGCGCATTTCATTCCGCTACGGTGGCACGCGTGGAACCTAAGCGTCCATATCCTGAACTGCTGTTTGGTCTATGCGCTTACTCGAAAGCTGCGTTTCTCGTCTCCGGCGTCCCTTTTGTCAGGCATGATCTTCGCGGCCCATGGCACCCGCGCCGAGACGGTCTGCTGGTCAGGCGCTCGATTTGACTTACTGGCTACCTTTTTCGTTTTAGCAGCCCTGCTTTGCCTGCTTCAGTACGCTACGAAAACAGGAGTATTTTGGCTCGTAGTGAGTCTTCTTCTCAGCGTTTTAGCGTTCGCCAGCAAAGAATCCAGCTTTTGTTTGTTTTTACTGCTGCTTGTATTGCCGATCTACCACTCAGGAGAGGTTCGCAGGAGGCTGATCCGCGCCGCGCTGCCCATCCTTGCGCTTTCGGTTCTTGCTTTTGCTTATCGCTGGTGGATGCTGGGAGGCATCGGAGGTTACCAAATAAATGGGCGTCCCAATGTCCTAAATTTCAGCGCCGTTAGAACCGTTAAGGCGCTGATGTGGAGAACCTGGGCTCACCTGTTCTTTCCCATTAACTGGACAAGCGGCACAGGAATCTGGCTGAGTGTTGCCGTAGTTGTTTACCTGACATTGCTGGCAGTCACGTTCCTAAAAGTCCACATTGATAAACGGGTAGCATTTGCCTCCATCGTTTTGACGGTCGCGGCCTGTCTACCGGTTCAGCACCTGCTTCTGCTTGGATCTGACTTGGGCGGTTCCCGATTCCTGTATCTGCCTGTTTTAGGGTTCGGACTGTTGTGGGCGACGATGGTTGACGCAAATTGGAAGAATCCATGGATTGCGTATCTGGCGGCAGCGGGTCTGTTGTTCTTCAACCTCGCGGCGCTGGAGCACAATGTTGCAACCTGGAGAACCGTAGCGGTCATCTCGCAGCAGGTTTGCCGTTCTTTCGGCCAAGGGATTGCCGATAGCCAGAACCCGGTGGTCATTACCGGGTTGCCCAGCACTTACTTGGGCGTTTACTTTCTCAACAACGGCTTTCCGCAATGCGTTCAGCAAAATTCGGGAGT
>CAXTWT010000078.1:11592-16439 GCA_964247955.1 uncultured Bryobacteraceae bacterium | reverse complement strand
TCAACAGCCCGTTGAATGGAATGCTGTTGAACTATTTCATATGGACGAGTACGCGGGCATGAGCGCCGAACATCCGGCCAGCTTTCGCCGTTGGGTCAGAACTCGGCTGGTGGAGAAAGTTCATCCCAAAGAAGCCCATTACCTCGCTGGCGATGCGCCTGATCTAAATAGCGAGATGAAACGTTATGCAGAGCTGTTGATGGCGGCGCCAATCGATCTGGCCTTTGTGGGATTCGGCGAGAACGGCCATATTGCATTTAATGATCCGCCAGCCGCCGATTTTGATGATCCTTTCATCGTTAAAAAGGTAGTGTTAGATGAAGCGTGCCGAAGGCAGCAGGCGGGCGAAGGGCACTTTCCTGATCTAGCCTCGACGCCGCGAGAGGCGGTGACGATTACCTGTCCCGGACTGTTCCGCGCCCAGGCATGGGTTTGTTGCGTGCCGGAACAGCGCAAAGCGCTCGCTGTGAAAAACGCCCTCGAAGGACCTATCAGCGAAGCGTGTCCAGCCTCGCTGGTGCGAAAGCATCCGAACGCCCAGGTGTATTTGGATAGAGAAGCAGCATCGCTCTTGACGAGTCAGGCGATATAAGGGCAGTGTCTCTTTTTAGTACTGGATCTACTCTTACTTCTCTCGTATATAAAAGCTCTTATTGGTGGAACCTTTAGCTATACCATGAGTACTCTCCCGGTCTATACTTGTAGGGACTATCGGGATAATATTCACCAAATTATGACCTCCATTCGATCTTTTTTATTATTGATTCTTCCTTTATCATTATTAGTTGCGGTACCGGCCAGTGCAGACGCAATTTTCAATTTCGAAAACGTTGCTGTTGGAACGGCGGCTCCGTTTACCAGCACCGTGAATGGGCTTACTGCGTCATTTTCAGGGCCTGCAACGGTGTGTAATGTAACGCCATTGAATTTTGCGACCCTGTCGGGAAATTCCCTGATTCAAGGTTTCTTTCCATGCAGCTCTCTTGCGCTTGGTCCGATCAGCATTGGTTTCTCATCAAACTTGTCGAGCATCTCCTTTAATTTCGCAACGGGAAGCAGACCCACTGCAGCGATGACGTTGCAGGCATTTGAGAACTCCGCTTTGGTGGGAACGACCGTTTTCAACTCATCAGCGCCTCCGGGCAATTTTCCTAACGGCGAAGGGCTTGCTGCGTTCTCCGGAACCTTCAACAACATCGTACTGTCGACGGCTTTTACTCTTGCTGTGGATAACATTAACGCCACCACTGCAACGACCGGCGTCCCGGAGCCTGCTTCGCTGTCCATGCTCGCAGCAGGCGGTATGATTCTGGCGGGACTGGCGCGTCGCGCCCGCAAGCGGCAGGCCAGCTAAATTACCTTAACCTTCAACTTTGGGGCGGCACGACGCTTGGCGCTGCCGCCGGTGCGTTGCGCATTTTCTTGAATCGTCCGCTAAATTGATTTCCGTCCACAATCTCGATCCGGGCCGGAATCTTGAACGGCTCTAAACGGCTGCGGCAAAACTCCCGTACTCGCTGCCTGAAAGCGCCGGGGTCTTCTGCCTCGATCAGATTGAACCGCGCTACTACAATGTTGCCGGTAATCGGGTGAGCCGCGCCGGTTACCGTCACATCGCGCACGTTCGGAACCGAAAGCAGCACGTCCTCGATTTCGGCAGGGTACACCTTTAATCCGCCGACGTTGATGATCTCGGATCTGCGCCCTAGAAAACGGACGTAGTCGCCCTGCACCTCGACCAAATCTCCTGTGTCAAGCCAGCCCTCTTCGTCGAATGGCGAAGGCGCATTCAAATAGCCGAGCATGGCGGACTGTGCCTTGATCCACAAAGTGCCGTTCTGAACTTTGGTTTGGTAAGCTTCACCGCCCACCTTCACCCATAGCGAGTCGGCCTTTTCACTCTTGGAGCGGAGAATGCCGATCTCGGAAAGCCCGTAAGTTTGCAGCAGTTCGGTGTTGGGAAAGATTTCGGCTATGCGGCTAAGCGTGTGCTTCGGCATCATCTCGGTGCCGTACGTGATCAGTTTCAGCGACGAAAGGTCATACTGGCGATATGCCTCGGAAAGAACCAGAAGGTTGAGAAACGTCGGAGAAGCGGGCAGAAGCTCGACCTTGTGGCGGGCGATGGCGGCGCACACAGCTTGCGGGTCGCGGCTCGGGCTGACGACCACGGTCCCGGCATTTGACAGCACGTAGAACAGCGTGTTGAAGCCGCCGATGTGGTCGATCATCAGGAATGTCAGCGTGACCATGCTCCGCCGTGGAGTTTTAAACTTTTCTAACAGGGGCCCAAGGTCGTGCAGGGCGGCTTTGCTCTTGCCCGTAGAGCCGGAACTGAAAAGCACCAGGCCGGGGTTGCCGCGAGCCGTCAACTGCAAGTGAAGCGGATTCCGAAGCTGGCGAGTTTGGCAGTTGATATCCAAAGTCTCTCCTTCGAAAGAAACAACACACTGCGCTTCGGCAATCTCCAGAAACTCGGCTTCTTGTGCGGCGACTGCCGGGGACAGCGGAACGACAATGGCGCGACGATCAATCAAGGCTAACAGAGCAGCAACGATTTCCGGCGAATAATCGCCTCGTAGAGCTGTTACCGCGCCCTCCTGTACCCCGTGCTGATGGAACTCGCGTGAGCAGCGGCGCACTGCGTCAAGCAGCCAGGAATAGCTGAAGGGACGGTCCTGCCAGATCATGAACGGCTTTTGGGGATTCCGCTCGAAAATGTCGAATAGCCAATCGAGATATCCCAATGTGCTTATGCGCCTCCTAGGTAGAGCACTTGCCCGGTAACATAGTCGCTTTCCGGGCGAATAAAAAAATCGATGACATTCACCACGTCTTCCGGCGTACCCATGCGTTTGATGGCCAACTGATTCACGAGTTGCTGCAGACGATCAGGGGGAACGTTCCGTATCAGGTCAGTATCGACCGGTGACGGGCCTACTGCGTTTACCGTGATGCCGAAGCCGGCGAACTCGCGGGCCAGCACGCGGGTAAGCACTTCCACTGCTCCCTTGCTGGCGGCATAAAGAGCTTCGCCTTCGAGGCGCAGGGGTACTGCCACAGTCGTGAGGTTGACAATCCGGCCCCACTTTCGGCGCTGCATGAGCTTAGCGCTTTCACGGCATACCAGAAATGTGCCGCGAACATTGATGTTTAAGATGTGGTCTACGGTGGAGCCCGGCGTCAGAAGGGAGTGATTCATCGAAGCTACCCCGGCATTGTTGACAACCACATCCAGACGGCCATAAGCGCGGCGTATGTGGCTTAACAAGGATGTAACTTGCCGCTCCTCGCTGACATCGGCTTGCACATGCTCGTATCCCGGCAGTGTCCAGTCCGGATTCTGACGACTACAGCCTACGACGTGGAATCCACGCGATGCCAAGCTGTGCGCAATCGATTTTCCCAGTCCAGTGCGGCTACCCGTTACCAGTGCTATAGGATTCGCGGATGTGCTCACTTCCCCTTGCCCTGCTCGGAAAGCAAAACGTGGATGTAATCCCCGAGTGATCCCACGGTGCGGAAGGGGCTTCGCTTTTGTGACATGGCGCGGTCATCGGCAATCACAATTTCGGTGTTGCAAAGCTCATTCACGCTCTGCTCGACTTCCACCAGCAAGGACACCAGCGCAATGGAGTCAATCGGGCTTCCGCTCCCGAACAGTCGGCTATCGGCAGTGACTTCCTCGGAGGTTTGCGCAGGCGGCAGAAATCTTTTGTAAATACCGGCAATCAAGCCCACCAGCTCTTCGCGCGTCACGGCTGCTTCTTTATTGAAACTCGATTCAGCACTCACACTCCAGCAATCATACAACGCTGCCGGTAAAATTTTGCTTCGAAGGAATGCGCCCGGTTTCACGAGCGCATTCTTCCGTAAGCCATCCCTCGTGAGAGTTACTGGATTGTAACGTGTACATTCGCTGACGCAAAAACAAACGTCCCTATGCCGCTTGGGTTGCCAAGAGGAGTGATGGAAACAGTTGTGCCGTAGGGATTAGCGGGAAGGTAGGAGGAAAGGTCCATAATGCGTGTTTCGCCGTCTTTTAAGTTGGTTACCTGAATGTGCTTCGGAATGGAGCTGTCAGCAATGTCAATTTGGACATTCCTTAAGCCCGGCGCGCCTTTCGGTCCGTTTAGGATCGTAAGCACGAACTCGTCCGGAGTGATATTTTTAATTTCAATGGGAACAGACGTCCCTGGTTGACGGCTGGCATCAACCGTAACAGGGTTGATGTAGGTTTTGTTTCCGGCGACATCAGTCAGTTGGAACTTCGCGTAAGAGGTCCAGCTGCTTTCGGTCACCGTAAAATCAATGACATTCGTTGTGCCGACCGGGAACCACGGTACATTTGCGATCGCGTTCACTAATTGAACCGGAACAATGGATTGCATGCCTGATTCCGTATCTTGCCCAGTGAGGTGCAGGACGTAAGAAGAGCCGCTCGTAATGTACGTACAGCATGCTGCCTGCGGAGGGGTTGCGTCGAGCGTCGTGACAACCAGCGCGACGTTTGTCGTTCTTGTCTCATTACCTTTCGTACTATTGATAGTCAAATTGTACGTTCCCGTGGGAGTGGCGGCAGTTGTATCGATGGAGACAGTGGAAGTACCTGAACCATAGAACGAAGGAGGGCTAAAGCTGGCCGTTGTGTTGGAAGGCAAACCGCTAACGCTGAGATTAATAGGGTTGTCTATGTCATATACTGCATCAACAGTGACAGCAAAGTTCGCTGTACTGCTCTGAAAGACTCTCTGGGAGGAGGTGGAAGCGGATAATACGGACCCGCCCAAAATAAGCCCATAAACGGCAAGTTGATTCGAAGCCGTGGCCACATAGACGCGGCCGTT
>CAXTWT010000078.1:0-11492 GCA_964247955.1 uncultured Bryobacteraceae bacterium | reverse complement strand
CGGCTGTTGTATTGAATCGGCCATTAGAAAGGGGGTAAGACCGGAGCACATCATTGGTGCCCCATACGTAGAGATTGTTGTTCCAGAAGGCAATGCCGCGAATCTGGTTGCAGCCGTTGGCGCTGTACTGGCAAGACCCGCCGCCGGTAGCTTGAAAGCTTTGCAGCGGAGCGCTCAGGTTGCCGATGTCGAACAGGTACATGATTCCGTCCTTGCCGCCAGCCACCATTAAACTTGTTCCCGGAATCAGCAGAGGACCGCTGGAGCTGAAGTCCAGATCATAGTTGTTCAACTCCGCGTAATTGATGGGCGGATAAAAAGACATCCAATGTCCCGCCCAGTTGAGCTTAAGAATTCTTGATGGATAATTGCCCAACGCCGCATCGGTATCGCTGTTGCCGCTGGTGATCGAAGCGTTGTTCCAGCCCGTCTGACTGGTCGGCGTGGCGTTGCCGGTGGTGAAATACAAGTTGCCGGAGCCGTCCGCGACTAAGCCGCGCGCCGACTGCCAGATGCCGCCCTGCCCCCCGTTCGGCGTGACGTTGAAGACGACACTCTGGGTTTGCAGATTGGAAGCGTTGTAGCCGATGACCCACCCGTGCCAGGGATCAGGGTCCGGCCCGCAGTTGCCGAACCCGGCATACACGATTCCATTCGCCAGCAGAAGCGCGGTGCGCTGCACTTCCGTGCTCGCCGGTCCCAGCGACACCCGCCCGTTCTGCGCATTGTAGGCCGGGTGATTCGGGTTGGTGGCCACGCTGGCCTGAATCTGCGTCGGCCCGCCGAACTTCTCTCGGCCGGTCGTAATGTCCAGCGCATGAATGGTGTGCAGATAGCCGCCGCTGGCCGGGGAAGCTGAAACCGCGTACAGCGTGTTGGTCGACAAATCGATGACCGGCGTGCTCAAGATGCCCAGCTCCGGTCCTTCATAGCGGGCCGAGGGGCATGATTGGGTGCCGCTGCCGGAGGGCACGGACGGGCCGAAGTTGACCTGCCACAAAGGCGCGTTCGGGTTGGAGTTGTTGGCGTCAAAGGCGTAGACGCTGTTGTGCATGGTCGCCACATAGACCACGTTTGTTGTTTTGCCGTTGACATTGACGCCCGGCACATACAAGGGCTGGGCGAAGATCTGGCCGTCGACGTTCCAACTGAACAGGTGACCGAACTGGTTCACATTCACGTTGGACGGGTTGAGAATGGTTTCATTGGTGTTGGCCGACGTACGGTTGGTGTCATATTGACCGGTGGTAACAGCCGGATTACCGGACTGCGCCAGTAACATGGCGCAAGTCGTAGCGAAACACAAGAGAAACTTTCTAAACATACAAAGACCTCCGAACTTGCTAGAGAACACTTCCGTGATCACAGGAAAAATCAGTGCAACGGGAGAGGGGTATGGGAACAAAGACGAGTATGGGCTTGTGACGGCCAAGTATGTAACAGGGATCTTTAAAGGAAGGATGCGCCCAGTTGAGCGCATCCTTGTTTCAAGCGATTCGTAAAGGAAGATTATTGAACACTAATGTGTATATTGGGTGACCCAAAGATGAATGTTGCTACGCCGCCCGGTTTACCAAGAGGAGTGATATTGACGGTGACCGCTGTGCCAGTGGTAGGAAAGTATGACTGAAGGTTTAAAGTCCGAGTCTCGCCATCTTTCAAGCCGGCCACCTGAATGTGCTTCGGATTCGGCCCATCAACGACATCGATTCGTACGTTCTTTAAGCCGGGTTTGCCGTTTGGGCCGTTGATGATCGTAAGCATGTACTCGCTCAGCCCGAGGTCTTTGACTGCATAGGGAACTGGCGCCCCCGGCTGACGAGTATCATCCAAAATAGCGGGATCAATATTCGTCGTGTTTCCGGCGACATCAGTCAATTGAAATTCCACGTAGGAGGACCAGCCGCTTTCGGTTGCTGTGAAGTTAATGGGGGCCGTTGTGCCTTGCGTGAATGGCGGTATCGACGCGGTAGCATTTACGAGCTGAACCGGAACAATGGATTTCATTCCTGATCCTGTATCCTGACCAGTAAAAATCAAGTTGTAAGAACCGTCAGGATTGTATGTGTACCCGCAGCATGTGACAGTTGGTGGGGTGCTGTCGGGCGTCGTAACAACCAGCGTCACGCCTGCAGTTCTGGCTTCACCGCCTTGGGTGCCGTTAATGATCAAGTTGTATGTTCCCGTAGGGGTAGAGCCAGCCGTACTGATCGTGACAACCGATGAGCCGGTGCCATTGACGGAAGCAGGACTGAAGCTCGCCGTTGCATTGGCAGGCAAGCCGCTACTGACGCTAAGATTTACAGTGCCGTTGAATCCTGTTAATGCATTCACGTTGACGGTAAAGCTGGTGGAATTGCCCTGGTAGACGGTTTGGGAGTTAGGGGAAGCAGATACCGTAAAATCGCTCAGAAGGCCGTAAACAGCCAACTGCTTCGAGGTAGAAGTGGCCACATAGACGCGGCCGTTCGCAACCGTCGGCTGCGCGAACCGGACAAAGGAGGGCAGGGCGTCACGGCCTGCATTCTGGTTGCTGTTCCAGAGTTCGGTCGCTACATTCGCGGCGTTGAAGGCATGGAGAGTATTATCCGGCGTAGTTCCCCACACAATGCCGCTCTGCGTTCCGTTCGCCGACACCGCAAAAGCGGCGGACGGAAAGCTCACTACGATGCTGTTTTGTGAAGTAGCTGTTGTATTAAAACGGCCATTGGCAAAGGCGAAAGACTGAAGCACGTCGTTGGTGCCCCATACATAAAGGAAGTTGTTCCAGAAAGCAACACCGCGAATCTGGTTACAGCCGTTGCCGCTATATTGGCAAGATCCGCCGGTAGTGGCCTGAAAGCTTTGCAGCGGAGCGCCCAGATTGCTGATGTCAAACAGGTACATGATTCCGTCCTTGCCTCCGGCAGCGATGTAGTTTGTTCCCGGAATCAGCACAGGACCGCTGGAGCTGAAATCCAAATCGTTGTTATTCTGGCTGGAATAATTGGCGGGTGGAAAGGAAGCTAGAATTTGCCCCGCCGAGTTGGTCTTGAGAAACCTTTGCGGGTAGTTGCCCATGGATGCATCGGTATCGCTGCTGCCCGTGGTGATCGAAGCGTTGTTGTAACCGGTTTGACTGGTCGGCGTGGCGTTGCCGGTGGTGAAATACAAGTTGCCGGAGCCGTCCGCGACTAAGCCGCGCGCCGACTGCCAGATGCCGCCCTGGCCTCCGTTCGGTGTAATGTTGAGCAGAACGTTCTGATTTTGCAGATTGGCGGCGTTGTAGCCGATCACCCACCCGTGCCACGGATCGGGATCAGGCCCGCAGTTGCCGAAACCGGCATACACGGTTCCGTTGGCCAGCAGCAGCGCGGTGCGCTGCACCTCCGTGCTGGCTGGACCCAGCGACACTACTCCATTGTGTGCATTGTAAGCAGGATGGCTGGAACTTGTAGCAACACTCGCCTGAATCTGCTTCGGCCCGCCGAACTTTTCCTGCCCGCTGGTTAGATCAAGGGCATGAATGGTGTGCAGATAGCCGCCGCTGACCGGGGAAGCCGAAACCGCGTACAGCGTCTGGGTCGACAGATCAATGACCGGCGTGCTTAAAATGCCCAGCTCCGGTCCTTCGTATTTGACGGAGGGGCATGATTGGGTGCCGCTGCCGGAGGGCACGGACGGGCCGAAGTTGACCTGCCACAAAGGCGCGTTCGGGTTGGAGTTGTTGGCGTCAAAGGCGTAGACGCTGTTGTGCATGGTCGCCACATAGACCACGTTTGTTGTTTTGCCGTTGACATTGACGCCCGGCACATACAAGGGCTGGGCGAAGATCTGGCCGTCGACGTTCCAACTGAACAGGTGACCGAACTGGTTCACATTCACGTTGGACGGGTTGAGAATGGTTTCATTCGGATTGGCCGACGTACGGTTGGTGTCATATTGACCGGTGGTAACAGCCGGATTGCCGGACTGCGCCAGCACAAAAGTGCTCGTTAGAGCGAAGCTCAGTAGAAATTTGTTAAGCATGCAAAACCTCCGAGTTTGCTGCAATCCTCTTCCGTGGCCACCAGAAAAGTGAGTGCGACGGAAGAAGGGTTTGAGAACCAAGACGAGTACGGGCTTGTGACAGGCAGGGTACGAATTATCCTTTATTCTGTTTATTAAAGTATTTAATCTGCCAATACGCGTCTATAAATAACATAAGTACTAGAGAGAGAGTCTATGTAAACTTATGTAAAGGGCGTAAATACAGTTAAATCCTACCTTTAAAAACCTTGTAATGAGACTAGTAGAACTACTACTTTCACCACACGAGGGGAGTTCTTAGTACTAAAACTGCCAACGCACCTACGATAACAGTTAGGTGTCGCAGCCTGTTTGTTGAGCGTAATGTGCGCGTAATTCTCCAAATTCGTCTCTCAAAATGGACATGATGAGGAGGTCGTGCCGCTTTCCGGCTTTATAAACGTAGTCGCGAAGCACGCCTTCCTGCCGGAAGCCCATCATCTTGCCGACAAAGATGGAGGTCTTATTTTCTGCAAGCCAAGAGCCGGAAACCCGATGCAGACCCAGTTCGTCGAATGCGTACTCAAGCAGCAGATAGATCGCATCTGTTGCATAGCCTTGCCCACGGTACTGCTTTTCACCGATGACGATACCGCTCCACTCGGCCCGGCTATTGCGGTAGTCGATGTTGCTGAGACTGAGATAACCGATCATGCAATCGTTCGCGACCAGGCACATTGCCCAATAGATCTCGGTCTGGTTGTTATTGATCTTCTCAAGCACCCATTGCCGATCCCTCTCCGAGGAAACAAAATGCTTGTTGCCGCTCGTCAAGCGGTAAACCTCATCATCGTGGCGCCAGGCATTGATCTTTGGGAAGTCGTCCGGCTCGAACGCCCGCAGGTATAACTTTTTATCCATACGAAAATAGAAGAAAAGACATGATATCCTCCGGTACGAAACCGCTCCTGTTGCATGGAATTTGACAAGGATGAGCAAACTGCCTCCGTTTCTGACCGGAACATTCAAAACGAGGCTGCCGACGAACGTTCCAACACGGGGTACGCCCATCAGACATATGTTCACGCGCTGAGTGAATTTGGTGAGCCGGTATATCTGCCGACGAGCGTCGGTTGGCTTCTGCGGCGGCCGGTTCTCGACACCGGTTACTGCGATGCTATGGGCGCATACCCATTGTTTTTTTGTCGGAACTGGCATGCGCTCGCTCGCGACCTCGAAACTCTGCGGAACGATCTCGTCAGCATTGCGCTGGTGCCCGATCCCTTCGGTGAGTATGACGGCGAGCTTCTGCGTTCCTGTTTCGACCGGGTGGTTGACTTTAAATCCCATCTCCTGATCGATTTCAAAGCGCCGCAGCAGAACGTTTCAAGGCACCACAGGTATTACGCGCGAAAAGCTCTGCGAGATGTCCGGATCGATGTCTGCGACAATGCCGAACCGTTCCTGCAGGATTGGATTCTTCTTTATGATTGTCTGATTAAGCGGCATGGCTTGCAGGGAATCAAGGCTTTCTCCCCGCAGTCGTTCGCCCGGCAGTTTCAGACTCCGGGCTTGACGGTGCTTCGAGCTTCGGCTTTGGACGGACAACCGGTCGGCGCGCAATTGTGGTACCGGCAAGGCGACGTCGCTTACTCCCACCTGACTGCGGTCAACGAATTGGGATATCAGTTCCGGTGCGCCTATGCCATCTATGATGCGGCGATTGAGTATTTTAGAGGCAAGGTGCGATTTATGGATCTCGGTTCGGGAGCAGGATCGAACAGCAAAGACGATGGATTAACAAAGTTCAAAGAAGGCTGGGCGAATGGGCAAAAGAGCGCGTACTTTTGTGGTCGCATTTTGCGCCCTGAGTGCTATCGTGATCTCGTTGCCGCCACCGGCACGGGAGCGTCCGCGTATTTCCCCGCTTATCGCGACGGTGAACTGGCTTGAGCGCTTCTAACATGCTGGCTGGTGCTTTAGAAAACAGTTCGTCCAGCAGAAAGATTATCGGCGGGGCGTTCGGCTTTGAGTGCCCCGTTTTATCGAACGATGCGGGAAGGCTTCCCTTTGCGGAGGAGCGCGATCAAATACAGTATTTCCTCAATGCCCGGTGTGCGCTTACCGTTTTTTGCGATGTGCGTCGCCCTCGCGTCGCGTGGTTACCCTCTTATCTTTGCGAGTCGCTTCTTCATCCCTTCGTTCGTTGCCGAGTTCCTGTTCGCTACTACCCTGTTGATTTGGATTTAAAGGTAAGGGACACGGAATGGGTCAAAGAATTGCAACCCGGTGATTGGGTGATTGCCGTTCATTATTTCGGCTTTGCGAACAGCGATTTTCCGGCAGCGCAAATTGTCGGTAGCGGCGCTTTACTTTTGGAAGATGCAAGTCAAGCTCTATTCTTGCCCCGGCAATTCGACGAAAGCACCTGCATCGTGTATAGCCCGAGAAAGTTTCTGGCCGTTCCCGAATTGGGAGTAATGGTATCGAGAAAGGAGATCGGCACAGAAGCCGTGGCGCTGGCCGCGCCGCCTGACAATTGGTGGAAACTAGCCATCGCTACCATGCAGAAAAGGCGTGAGTTTGATTTGATCGGCGGCAACAATGAGTGGTTTAGCCTTTTTCAGCAGGTGGAATCCCAGTTCCCGCTTGGCCCCTACGCAGCCAGCGATCTTTCTAAAATGCTGCTTACCTGCGGTGTCGATTACGGAAACATTCGCACGCGCCGCCGCGAAAATTACTTCAGGCTGTTGGAGAAGCTGGAGAAGTACGCACTATTTCCTCAGATCGGCCCCCAAACGGTTCCGCTAGGTTTTCCCGTGCTAGTTGATCCCGGTCGGCGCAACCGCATTCTCCAATGTCTTTATGAAAAAGGGATCTATCCACCGGTACATTGGCGAATTAACGGAGTTGTACCGTCAGAGTTCAGCGCGAGCCACGCGATTTCAAACTCGATGATGACGCTGATTTGCGATCAGCGGTACACGGTGGAGGATATGGACAAACAGGCTTCTGAATTTCTCCACATGCAGCAGGAGGGCTGAGCAGCAACGCCATGACTAGCCCACAGACTCATCAGATAACGACTGCCGGCATGGATCTTCAGGGGAGATGCGCGATATCGGTGATCGTCACATGCTACTTCGAGGAAAGCTCCCTGCGCGAGTTTCACAGCAGGCTGAAAGCGGCGCTCCAAAGCCTGGGCAGAAGCTACGAAATCGTCATTATCAATGATGGAAGCACGGATGGAACCTGGCCCTTGATTCAAGAAATATTCCATCAGGACGCAAACATAGTAGCGGCGCTTGACTTTGCAAAGAATGCCGGCCAGGGCGCTGCGATCACGGCAGGATTGAACGAGACAACCGGCGCGAGAGTTGTCATTATTGACAGCGATCTTCAGCTCTTTCCGGAAGATCTTCCAAAGCTGATCGAAGTCTATGATCGCGGCAGGTATGACTTGGTGACAGGATATCGGGAACGGCGCGAAGACAGTTGGTCGCGAAAGCTGCCGTCTTTACTGGCAAATGTAATCATGCGCCGTGTCTCCCGCAGCAGCCTCCGTGACTTCGGCTGCACATTCAAGGTTTACAACGGCGACATTCTCAGGGCATTTGAGTATGGGCCGTACAAGCTGTTCCAAAACACCGAGGTAATTGCCCGCCTCGCCCGCTATGCCGAGGTGCCGGTCTCGCACGCGGCCCGACGCTACGGCAAGTCAGGCTGGACATTTACAAAGCTGTATCGCGCCAACATGGATAATTTCGTGTCCATGTCCGATCGCCCGTTTCAAATTGTGGCGGCAGTGTGTCTGATTACGGCAGTAGCTTTTACCGTTCGTGTGGCGGTCGCCTCCTTCACAACGATTCAAATCCTTCGGCAAATCAGTCCGGGGCTGCTGCTAAATGCGATCGTGATTGCCTTTCTGGTCGAAACTGCCGTGCTTTGCGCAGTAGGAGAATTTGCCATTCGGAACTTTAACCTGTCGCGTAGACTGCCCATCTATCTGGTTCGCGAGCGGTGGCGGCGGGAAAACGGCATTCCGATGCGCGTGCTGCCGCAGATTCCTAAGAGTGTTCCTGTCACGTAACTACTAGTACTATGAGCGCGTCGCCGGGCGCTACTACCATAAGGGAGGTAATGGCAATCCCCACCTTGGAGAAGATCTCGAAGGATCAAACAAGTGAGTTAGCAGTTAAGACTGGTATTCCACTGTTTCCCTCACCGGTTCATGTTGGCAGCCCCAACATTGGATCTCACAACGCCTTCCTAAACCGGATGCAGGGAGTTCTCCACCGTCGATGGTTGAGCAACGGCGGTCCCATGGTGCTGGAGTTTGAGCGGCGCTTGCAGGAATATTTGGGCGTACGGCATGTGATCTGCATCACCAACGCGACGGTAGCACTGGAATTGGTCATCCGCGCGCTGGACTTGAAAGGGGAAGTAATCGTGCCGTCGTTTACATTTGTTGCGACAGCCCATGCTCTGCAATGGCAGGAAATCACGCCTGTGTTCGGCGATGTCGGGAGCGCGAGCCATCATCTCGATCCTGAGCAGGTGGAAAGCTTGATCACGCCGCGAACTACGGGAATTATCGGAGTTCACTTGTGGGGGATACCGTGCCGACACGATCAACTGCAGGAAATTGCGAAACGCAGAGGTTTAACTCTGATTTATGACGCGGCTCATGCGTTCGGCTGCACGCTGGGCGGCCGCATGATCGGCAGTTTCGGCGCAGCCGAGGTGTTCAGTTTTCATGCCACCAAGTTTTTCAACTCTTTCGAAGGAGGAGCGGTAGCGACGAACAACGACGCGCTCGCGGAACGCATCCGCTTGATGCGGAACTTCGGATTTCAGGGGTACGATACGGTCGAACACGTCGGCACCAACGGCAAAATGACAGAGGCTTGCGCGGCCATGGGCTTGACAAACCTCGAAAGCATTGACGACTTCCTGGCCGCCAACGTACAAAACTATAAGCTGTATCAGCGACTCCTGGCTGATTTGCCCGGTTGCAGGCTCATCTCGTACTCCCCTGACGAGGCAAGAAATTACCAGTACATTGTTCTTGAGATTGACAAGGAGGAGGCCGGTATTGATCGAGATTCGATTCTTCAGATTCTTCATTCGGAAAACATCCTGGCGCGCCGTTATTTTTATCCGGGGTGTCACCGTATGGAACCGTACCGATCGCTTTATCCTTACAGCGTGTATCGGCTGCCACGGACCGAAGAACTGGTGCGGCGTGTGCTTGTGCTGCCTACCGGCATGAATCTGCATGCACAGGAGATTGAGGCCATTGCCGCCATCATGCGTCTCGTTCTCACGCATCCTGAGGAATGCCGTAACTTACTGCTCGCGCGAACGAACTGAACCGGTTGCAGCCTGCACCAAGCCGGTCGGCGAGGCGGCAGTTGCGGAGCAGGAATAGATCCGGACCATCGTGTTCTGGTATACCGGAGGGGTGCGCCACATCCAGCTACTGCGCTCGGCCCAAACTGGGTCCTGCGATTTGATTACCAAGTAATTAATTCCCCATCGAGCGCAAATGCTGCCGGAATCTGATGGCGCAGTTATTCCTCCATTGAATATTGCACTCAGATCCTGAATTGCCCGACGGATTTGGGGCGAGTACGCCTTTTTATAAACTAATTGAACCTTTCCGTTGACAACGGATTGCCTGTTCGCGTACAGCCCAAAAAAGAAGTCCCAATTCGTTGACGGGTTGTTCTGCACGACCGTATCCGGATGGGAGTGTTGCTGCAACCAGCTATACGCAGCACGAGTATCAGCCGTAAGCAATCCTATGTCCCGGCCCTTGATAAACGTGTAGTCAGGGTCAGCTCTGTCAGCGTCTTGAAACACGGTAAAAGTGCGCAGCAGGATGATTTCCGCCCCCGTCGTGAGCAGTCCGGCTGTTAGCAATAAAAGCGCTGGAACAGGCAGTTGTTTTGCAAAAGTTCCAAAAGTCGGGCGGAGCTGAGGTGCCCACAAGCGATTCAAGAGCCATTCTCCCGCCATGATCGCGAGAGCGAACTGCGCGGGAAATATGCCGCGTGTTGCGATATCGTTCGTCCCTACTGCGTCCGAACGCAAGATGCTGGTTGCGAATAACGAGGTAAGAAACAGCAGAATTAACATCCATCGGTGTTCGGCGGAGGCGCGCAGCGGCCGCATGCGCCGCCAATAAAAAAATGCCAGCAGAAAAAATCCAAACTCCACAACGAAAGTGACCGCTATCTCCAGCGGGTAAAAAAGCGCCTGCACCAGCCTGGAAGCATGGCTTGTCAAAAGCCAAAAGACGCCTCCAGGGTGCCGGAGAGCCGGGTAGAAGAATTGCTGGCCGGAAGTGCCGGCCTTCGTTTCCCAAAGGTAAGGCGCAGCCAGAAGGAAAGCGGCAATTCCCGCACCGGCGATCTGTCCCACCTCGGTCCAGTTTTTCCGCATGCACAAGAAAATCAAGTACGCTGCAAAGAACACGGCAAAGCCGAAAGCCACATAAATGGACATGCCTGCTGCGGATGCAAAGCAGGCGCCTGCGACTACGGCACGGATCACACGGTGCCTCCAGCCTTGTTTGGCAGTGTCCGTTAAGATTAGCAATCCTGTCGCACAAGCTGTCAGCGCGCCTGCGCAATGAGGCACCCACAAGAGGATGTCAATCCAATTGGTGACCTGATCGAAACTCCACCAGTCCAGTGTGGGAGCGGGAATCCAGTGTGGATCTTCCGTCATCAGGCGGTGAATTATATTTAGTCCAAAAACGGCTAAGTCCAAACCGGAGACGCTCAGTAAGAGCGCCGCCACCGCCCAGCGCCTTCCCACGTTTTGGGGTTCGTTTTGCGTTTTTCTCAGCCAAAGACTAAGCGCAGCCCACAACGTGAAAGCGGTCCAAATCGTGCCTGCCATCATGGCCCCGCGCGGTCCGACCCACAAGGGAGCTTCGCGGCAAATGGCGCTGCATAGAAGAAACCAGAAATAGTGATAGCCGAGCGGGATAGCCGCCCCAAGGCGCAGAAAGGGGTCCGGAGGCGGCAGGGAGTGGGAGCGCGCAATCCCTCCCACAAGTCCGATCCGGAGCGCATCGTCGAACATTACGCTGGACAGGTATACACGTTGGTTCCATTGCCAGTCAATTTGAGTGAAAATCGCGATGGCCAGCCAAAGCGAAGCTAAGCCGATGCAGAACCTGACGGAAGACTTTGATAAAGCATGCGCGATACCGGCTCGTTTACGCCACACAAGCAGGGGCAAACCGAGAACACAAGCCCAGAAAAAAACACGTGTGCCCCCGATAGCCAGCTTTCCGAGCAGATAAAGGATGATGGGGCACACCGCAATCGACAAAGCTAATGATACGCCGACAGTGTCTAAAATGCTCTCTTGCCGCCCAGCAAGCACTCGGGTGATTCGATTCAGGAGATATCCGGGAACCAAGAAGAGAGGAGCCAGCCCTATAATTCCGGCAAGCGTATGCGCAATATCTGCTAAGGAGACATTGGCAA
>CAXTWT010000077.1:0-16514 GCA_964247955.1 uncultured Bryobacteraceae bacterium | reverse complement strand
GGTTGCAGAGTCTGCGCGAAAACGTCAGCATCGTGCAGCAGGACACGATCCTGTTCAACACTTCCGTGTTTGACAATATCGCTTACGGGCGGCCCGACGCACGGGAAGAGGAAGTTCTGGCCGCTGCCCAAACAGCCCTGGCGCATGACTTTATTCAAGAGCTGCCGCAAGGCTACAAAACGCCCATCGGCGAACGCGGATTAAAGCTCAGCGGCGGACAACGGCAGCGGCTGGCGATTGCGCGCGCTTTGCTCAAAGACGCGCCCATTTTGATTTTGGATGAAGCAACGTCGCACCTCGATACGGAGTCCGAAAGGCTGGTGCAGCAGGCGCTGACCGCACTAATGAAACGTCGCACCGTGCTGGTGGTGGCGCATCGGCTTTCCACCGTTCGCCAAGCCGATAAGATCGTTGTGCTGGAGGACGGCAGAATCGCGGAAACCGGAACGCATGACACGCTCGTTACCAACAAGGGGCTGTACCAGCGCTTGCACTCCCTGCAGCATGCCGATTCCGCGCTTGTGAACAGTTAAACATGCCCGCTCCGATTCGCAGCATGACCGGTTATGCGCTTCACCGCCGGGAAACGAGCGCGGGAGAGTTGACGGTCAGCCTACGCAGTGTGAACCATCGCGGCCTGGACCTGCACTTTTATCTTGGGAGCGAGTTTGCGCCGTTTGAAAACGCCCTGCGTTCGCTGCTCAAAGAGCGCCTCAGCCGTGGGCATGTGGAGGTTCGCCTGTCGCTTGTCGCCAATGTGCAGAACGAAGGAGGCGGCTATAACCGCGAGCTGCTCGGGCGCTATCTGCTGGCTTTCCGGCAGGCCGGCGCCGAATTCAATTTAGACAGCAAGCCGGATTTGAACGTACTTCTCGGCTTGCCGGGAGTTTGGGACGGCGCGCGGGAAGCAAAACCGATTCCTCCTTCTTTCGGGGAGGAAGCAACAGCGGCGGCAGCGGCTTGCGCGGAGGAGCTGAACCGTTATCGCGAACGGGAAGGATATGAGTTGCAGAAGGCGGTGCTGCGCGAACTGGATCTCCTGGACGAAAGCAGCGCGCAAATTGCGGCGGCGCGGTCCGGGGCAGTTCCGCAGTTTGCGGCTCGATTACAGGAGCGGTTGCGCTCATTATTGGGAGATGGAACCATTCCAGCGAATCGTTTGGTGGAGGAGGCGGCGATCCTGGCTGACCGGTCGGATATTGAGGAAGAGCTGACCCGGCTGAAGGTTCACTCGCGGGAACTGCGCCGCATGCTCGACGAAGGCGGCGAGGTGGGCAAACGCCTGGACTTTCTCCTGCAGGAAATGAACCGCGAAACAAACACAATTCTTTCGAAAAGCTCCACCATCGGCGACCTGGGTCTGACGATCACCAATGCGGGAGTTCTCATGAAGGCGAATATCGAAAGAATGCGGGAACAGGCCCTGAACTTGGAATGATCACGGTTTTTATTATTTCCGCGCCTTCCGGCTCCGGGAAATCAACGCTGGTTTCGCGTTTGATGGCGCGTGATCCCCGACTGCGGTTTTCTGTTTCCTACACGACACGCAAGCCACGCGTGAGCGAAAAGCCCGGCGAAAGCTATGTTTATATCTCGCGCAAGGAGTTTGAAGAAAGGCGCGAACGCGGCGAATTTCTGGAGCAGGCGGAAGTATTCGGAAACTATTACGGTACGAACCGCAACGTTTTGGAGCAGGCCGAGCGGGAAGGCAAGGACCTGATACTCGACATTGACGTGCAAGGTGCGAGACAATTAAGAGAAAGCCTTTCCGACGCTGTTAGCATCTTTATCCTTCCTCCATCCCGTGACATTTTGGAACAACGTTTGCGGACGCGGTCCGAAGATGCGGAAGAGGTCATTCAGCGGCGGTTACGGGAAGCAGCCGAGGAGATTCGCAATTACATGCAGTATGACTATGTGGTAGTGAATCACCAGTTGGAGGAATCGGTCGCCGCTTTGGCGGCGATTGTGAAAGCGGAGCGGGTACGGCGGATACGAATGGAAAAGCAGATTCAACCCATTCTCAGAACTTTTGAAGACCGGCCTCCTTCGCTGTTTTAAGAAGAAATTTATGGCAGATAAATCTAAAAATTCGATGTACTCCATTCCGGACGATCAGGCAGGCAGCACGTACCGGTTTATCATTGTTTCGGCCAAACGCGCCCGGCAGTTGCAGAACGGGCAACGGTCCGTACTTCCGGCAGGCAACAAGAAGCCGACTATTCTGGCGATGGAAGAAGTTCGGCGCGGCCTAGTTCCTTATACCGATCTCAACCAGCCCGAAGAAGAAGTCCTTCCTGCTGAATAACGGCACTCATGCGCGTGGTTCTTGGCGTTGGCGGCGGCATCGCCGCTTATAAATCGGCTGAACTGGTGCGCGCGCTCACCGGGCGCGGCCATCAGGTGCAGGTAGTGATGACTCGCGCGGCGCAGAACTTCGTTCAACCGCTCACGTTCGCCACCTTGAGCGGCCACAAGGTGATTACGGATCTTTTTTCGGAGTCTTCTTCCGAAGACACGCTGGCCAGCGCGGTCGAACATATTGCTGTCGCTCAGGAGAATGACCTTTTAATCGTTGCCCCGGCTACGGCTGATCTCATTGCTAAGTTCTCTCACGGCTTCGCTGACGATTTTTTATCGACGTTGTACTTGGCTTTTGCGGGACAGGTACTGATCGCTCCGGCGATGAACACGGACATGTGGAATCATCCGGCAACGCAAAGAAATCTGGAGAATCTGCGCAAGGATCGATGTTCTGTGATGGAGCCGGATTCCGGTTCGCTCGCCTGCGGCGCTGTCGGAGCGGGGCGTCTGCCTGATCCTCTCCGCATTGCCGAGCGCGTAGATTCTCTCCTGCACCCGAAAAAGGATTTCGCGGGCGAGTACATGCTGATTACCGCAGGTCCCACCCAGGAGCCGATTGATCCGGTGCGTTTTATCACGAACCGCTCCAGCGGCAAGATGGGGTACGCTCTGGCGGAGGCGGCGAAAGAGCGCGGCGCGCATGTGGTGTTGGTGTCCGGCCCGGTTCACATAAATCCTCCGGGCGGCGTAGAGGTCATCTCCGTGCGTACGACGGAGGAGATGCGCCGGGCGGTGCTCCGCCACTTGGAGCCGGCGAGCATCATTATTAAGAGCGCTGCCGTGTCGGATTATTACCTTTCGGAAGTGCCGAAGCAGAAGCTGAAGAAAACCGCCGCGCGGCTTTCGCTGGAACTGGACCCAACGCCCGATATTCTGGCGGAAGTGGGCCAGCAAAAAGGCGACCGTTTGTTGATCGGCTTTGCGGCGGAGACGCAGAATCTGGCGGAAGAAGCCCGCCGAAAGCTGCTTTCCAAAAAGTGCGATATGGTGGTGGCGAACTTGGTCGGCGACGGCTTAGGCTTCGAAGCTGACACGAACGAAATCGATATTATTACGCGAACAGGCCAGACAGTTCATGCCGGTCCCGCCAGCAAGCGGGAGATCGCCGAAAAGATTCTGGATCAGGTTGCCACGCTCCGCCTTTCCGTGCGAGCGATGGACGCGTTTGCTTAAAACTTGTCCTTCCGGTTATGACACGGCATCAGCTTCGAAATTATCTGGAGTATTATCGCGATTTGGGTATCAACACCATCTATAAATCAGATATGGCGAAACGTGTCAAGCCGGTGGCAGATCCCGCCGCGCCGCCTGCAACAGAACCGGAACAAACGGCAGTTGCTGGCACTCTGGCGGCAGCAGTTTCCACAATCTTCCCCTCCGAAAGTGACGCTTCACTTTTTACCTTGGCGGAACTGCCCGGTTTAGCTCCTCCAAACGATACGCTTGAGGCCATCCGTCTCGATATCGGCGATTGCAAACGGTGCCGGTTGTGCGAAACGCGCAAGAGCATTGTTTTCGGTTCCGGTAATGAAGAGGCCAAGCTGGTTTTTGTCGGCGAAGGACCGGGCGCGGATGAAGACGAGCAGGGTATCCCGTTCGTAGGCCGCGCAGGACAACTGCTGACGCAGATGATCGACAACACCGCCGCAAAGGAAGGCATTCCGATCAGCCGCAAGGACGTGTATATTGCCAATGTGGTGAAGTGCCGCCCGCCGGAGAACCGCACTCCCTTGCCCGATGAGATGGCGACTTGCGGGCAGTTCTTGTACCGCCAGCTTACGACGGTCAAGCCGAAAGCAATCTGCGCCCTGGGCGCTACGGCGATGAAAGCGCTGCTCAACACAAGGGACGGCATCACGAAGCTGCGCGGCCAATGGCATAAGTGGCAGGATATTCCGGTGATGATTACGTATCATCCGTCCTATCTGCTGCGGCAATATAATCAGGAAGCGCGACGCCAGGCGTGGCAGGATCTGAAGGCTTTGCTGCATTACGTGTATGACTAGAACGGTGCGCCCGTGAGCGGCCGGCGCGGTCTGTTTATCACGTTTGAAGGCACGGAGGGCAGCGGAAAAACCACGCAGATGCGTTTATTGGTCGAGCGCTTGCGGGCTGGCGGTTATTGCGTGAGGGAAAACCAGGAACCGGGCGCGACAGCCATCGGCAAAGAGATTCGGCGGATTCTGCTGGACCCGGCCCATTCGGAGATGGCTTCACGCACGGAGTTGCTGCTGATGTTTGCTTCGCGCACGCAGGCAGCGGCTGAGATTATTCTTCCCGCGCTCGGTCGCGGCGAGATTGTAGTCAGCGACCGGTTTACGGATTCCACCCTGGCCTACCAAGGCGAAGCGCGCGGCTTGGGCTTCGACACGGTTCTTCAGGCGCATCGGCTGGCGCTCGATTCGCTCCTTCCGGATCTGACGATTTGCGTGACGGTTGATATCCCGACCGGCTTGGCGCGCGCCCATCAACGCAATCAGGGAAGTGGAGCGGCGCAAAGCGAAGCGCGAATGGATCGGCAATCACTCGATTTCCACCTGCGTGTCGGGGAGGGGTACCGCAAGATCGCCGCCGCCGAACCGGAGCGGTTCCGTTTGGTGGACGGCTCGGGCGACCCCGCCGAAGTGGCGGAGCGGGTGTGGCGGCAAGTGAGTCCGGTGCTGAATCAAAGCGCGGTTAAGATTCTGCCGTAAGACGTAATAATAGATGGGTATGGAACTCGCTGTTCGTGTTCATGTTGAGCTTCTGCCGGAGGGTTATTATCTGGCGACTTCCGATGAGTTGCAAGGGCTAATTGCCCAAGGCCGAACGGTTAGCGAAACACTTGAAATCGCACGGGACGTAGCGAAAAAGCTTATTGAGGCGCGCCGGGAGCAAGACAACATGCCGGCATTACGAAACACGTCGGAGTTGCAGGACTACACGGTAGTTGTTGGAGCCTAAATAGTGGGCCGTCTCGCGGGATTTCGGTATCGGGAAATTGTTCGGCGTTTGCGGCTGTTGGGTTTCGAATTTTATCGGCAAGCAGCAGGAAGCCACGAAATCTGGTTCCATCGCGCCAACAACCTTTACACCACAATCCCTAACCATCCTGGCGACATGCCTGAAGGCACTCTACGAGCAATCATCAAGCAAGCAGGAGTAAGTGTTGAGGAGTTTCTCAATGCATAACCATACGCTCATGGCGATCTGCTTACATTTCGGCAAGGTAATTTAGAAAGGTGTCGTCCTTCCCTAACTTTTTCGGCAACGCTTCCGTGGCTCAGGCGCTGGCGCAGGCCATTGAGAGTCAGCGGATTCCGCAGACCATCCTTCTGAGCGGCCCGGAGGGTGTCGGCAAGGCGACCCTGGTGAGGCGTTTTGCGGCGGAGCTGTTGGGAGATGCGTCCAAAATTGAGCGGGATGATCTGAGTCTGCCGGGAAATGTGGAGATTATAGAAGCCCGCGAAAAGTGGGCTTCCGATAAGCGTGCTGATGATCCGCTTTTGTTTTCGACGCATCCGGACTTTATCACTTTTCCGCCCGATGGACCACTGCGGCAGATCACGATTCAACAGATACGGCTGCTGCGGGAGCGGGCGCAATTAAAGCCGCTGCGCGGCGCGCATCGGGTGTTTTTGATTGACGGGCTTGACCGCGCCAATGGGCAATCCGCCAACTCCCTGCTGAAAGTGATGGAAGAGCCGCCGGAGCACCTCATCATCATGGCGACTGTGGAAAACCTCTACGACCTGCTGCCCACCATCCGGTCGCGCTCCATTATTTTTCCTATGTCGCGCCTGTCTGATGAAGAGATGAAGCAGTTTGCCGATGTTCGAAAGCTGCCTGAGGCGCAAACCCGCATCGAACTGGCGGAGGGAAGCCCCGGCCTTGCCGTTACATTGGATTTGGAGCAACTTCGCTCCCGCCGCGCCTTGATTTTAACCGCGCTGGAGTGCGCAGCAGGTTTGGCTCCGTTTTCCGCCTGGGTGCAGCAATCGGAGTCGTTCAGCAACAGCCGGTCAGAAAAGTTGGAGTTTTATCTTAAATTGACCTATGGCGTCTTACGTGATATCCTTTCCGCTTCCCATGGAAAGCCGCCGGTCAAGAATCGTGATGTGGCGCAGCGCATTGCTAAGATTGCCGAAGCGGTGAGCTTCTCCTGGATTGAACGCGCTGTCGCGCAAGTGGACGAACTGGTTGTTATGGTGCGCCGCAATATCCAAAAAACAGCAGCCCTGGATGCCTTGATTATTAATTTACGTAACTCCCCGGCCTTTTTAGGCACCTAAACAGCAATACCGCAAGCCGTTTTATAATTTCAAGTAAAATCGAGGGAAAATGTTTGAGGAGAGGCGGCTGGAGCCGCTCATCAGAAAACCCACCCGTACTATCGGAGGAGAAACCAAGGACCCGAACCGCCGTCCACCGGCGGCTAAGAAAACCACGCCCCCCGATCAGACGAACGCCGAGCAGTTCTACTATGCCAAGCAAATGCAGGGCAAAACGCACATGATTGTTGTGCTTACCGACGGGGAGCAGTTAGAAGGCGTGATTGAGTGGTACGACAAAGATTGCGTGAAGCTCAACCGGATCGGCGCTCCGAATCTGCTGCTTTACAAGCATTGCATCAAATACCTGCACAAAGCGGAGCCGGAATAAGTCCGACTTTTTACAATAAGTTTTCTTTCGCTTTGGCTTTAAGGGCCAGCCGGTAAGCCCGGCGTTCGGCGGCTTCTTCGTAACGGCGTTTTTCTTCGGGAGTCTCCGGCACAATCGGAGGCAGCACAATGCGGTTGCCTTCTTCATCCAAAGCCACAAACGTCAGATAGGCTGAACAGGTGTGCCGGACTTGTCCGGTTTTCAGATTTTCCACCCAGAGTTTCACGCCGACCTCCATAGAAGTGCGAAAAACTCGGTTGACCTGCGACTTCAGTTTCGCCAGATCGCCGATGCGAATTGGGTAAAGAAAGGTCATTTGGTCCACGGAAGCCGTAACCACAGCAGCACGCGCGTGACGTATGCCGGCGATAGCGCCACATAGGTCAACCAGATGCATCACGTGACCACCCAGCATGGTTCCGAGCATGTTGGTGCTATTAGGAAGGCAGATTTCGGAGTACTCGGACTGTGACTGTTGTACAGTGCGGATCTCGCTCGCGTCGCCCGGAGGGGTGTTGCGCAGATTGGACAAATCAGTGTTCATGATCGGTTTTGATGGACAGCGGGAAACGCTGGAGATAGCTGCGGCAAAACGCAAGGGCTTGCGCCCGCTCGCACGGGTCAATGGGTTCCGGCTCCAGGCGTTCATCCACCGTTGAGTACCGGAGGGAGCGGGAGCGAACCGGCGTGTGATCCTCCAGTTCCAGAACAAGAATCTGGAGAGATGGTGCGTCCGTCCGTGGTTTTTCCGGAAGGTGAAAGCGCCGGTGGCGGCGCCCTTCACCGGGGGGAAGCGCTGCACAACCCTTATCGAAATGGCCGTGGTTGCAACCGGAAAACCGGACATCCGACAATATCGGCTGCGCTTCGCCGCGTGCATGGCACCAGCCGTCGTATTCGTCAAACAAAGGCAAGCGTCCGCCCATGTCTCTTCCCTGCACGGCAATGAATTGCGGCTCAAAGTATGGACACGGCATACCCGCAGTATCGCAAGCCGGTTTTTGGGAACGGTCTGCCGGGAAGCAGCTTAGATATGTTTTCCGAGCGCCAGCAAATCCCGCAAGGTGGTGCCCACTTCTTCCAGATAATCGTAAAGATCAACCGGCTTGCGAATAAATCGGGCTGCGCCTAGTTTCTGCGCCGCCGCTTGTTCTTCCGGCTGCAAGGAGGAAGTCAGAATAGCCACGGGAACCTGCTCCAATGCGCCCATTTCCCTTAAATTCGCCAAAACCTCCAGACCGCCCATTTTAGGCATGTTCAGGTCCAGAACGATGAGGTCGGGCGGTATGTTTACTCCTGCGGGATCGTTGAGCTTTGTAACAGCTTCGACGCCATCGCGGTAATGGATTAGTTCATGGGAAACTGCTTGCTCTTTCAATGCTTCGCCTAACAGCATGACATCGGGCAAGCTATCTTCTACGACCACCACGCGCGCCCGGTGGTTGGTTGACATAAAAGTCGATTGCATTTATAAAACAAGCACTCGATTGAATGCTGTCTTACTATGGTAACCCCTAGCTGTTAAGTCTCTCACATTATTTTGCCTGCTGTCATAGTTGATGCGCTCATATAGGGGGTCGGCAGTTCAACCTGATAAAAAGCCGGAAACCCTGGCCCTTGAATTACCATTCCATTTTTTATGCTGATTGTTCATGTTCATGTTTCCGTAAAACCGGAAGAGATCGAAGCGTTTCGCTGGGCTTCAGTCGAAAACTCCCGGCAAAGCTTGGAGGAACCTGGAATTGCCCGGTTCGACGTTCTGCAGGAAGATAGCGACCCAACACATTTTGTGCTGGCGGAGGCATACCGCACGCCGGAAGCGGCTGCGGAGCATAAGACGACGGCGCACTATGCCAAATGGCGTGACACCGTGGCCGGTATGATGGCCGAGCCGAGAAAGAGCGTCAAATACAGCAACGTTGCTCCGGGGGACCACAGCTGGTGATCCCCTTCGAGTTTGCAACGGCGAGCCGTATTCTTTTCGGGCCGGGTTCCATCGCCCGGTTACCCGAACTGGTGCGTCCGTATGGCCGGCGCGCCTTGGTTGTTACGGGGCGGAATACGGATCGGGCTGCGCCGCTGTTAGAAGAGTGGAGGCGGTCCGGCATTGCGGCGGAAGTGTTTGCTCTCAGCGGCGAGCCGACGCTCGGTGACGTGCGCCGGGGAGTAGAGGCAGCACGGAAAGGAGAGTGCAACGTAGTGATCGGCTTCGGCGGCGGGAGCGCAATCGATGCGGCCAAGGCCATTGCTGCGCTAACTACAAATTCCGGCGAGCCTTTGGATTATCTCGAAGTGATCGGCAAAGGGGAGGCGCTTACACAGCCGCCGCTGCCGTGCATCGCCGTGCCGACAACCGCCGGAACCGGCGCTGAGGTCACACGCAATGCGGTTCTGGGATCGCCCGAACACGGATTGAAGGCAAGTTTGCGCGGCCCATTTCTGCTTCCGAAAGCGGCGATTGTTGATCCTACGCTTACGACCGATCTGCCTCCGCAGGTTACGGCGACGAGCGGCCTTGACGCATTAACACAACTGATCGAAGCGTTTACATCCTGCCGGGCGCAACCGTTGACGGACCTGTTCTGCCGAGCGGGCTTGGCGCACGTTCGCGAGGCGCTACGCGAAGCTTTCGAAGATGGGAAAACCCTTTCCGCGCGGGAATCCATGAGTTTTGCCGCTTTGTTGAGCGGCTTGGCGCTGGCCAATGCAGGTTTAGGGATTGTGCATGGATTTGCGGCGCCTTTGGGCGGAATGCTCCCTGCGCCGCACGGCGCGTTATGTGCTGCCGTGCTTCCTTATGCAGCAGAAGTGAACATCCGCGCACTGCGGCAACGCGCGCCCGAGAATGCGGCTTTAGGCCGTTATCGGGAGATCGCTCATCTTCTGACAGCTAACGAGCGCGCCGAACCGGAAGACCTCCTTCCCTGGCTCCTGAGCTTGACGCAGGATTTGGGCATTGCTTCTCTCCGTAGTTTGGGCTTGTTGCCGTCGCAAGTACCGGAATTAGTGGGGAAAACGGCGGAGGCCAACAGCACCAAAGCCAACTCTCTTCCGTTAACGACAAATGAGCTTACCGAGATTGCCGAACGAGCGTTGTAAAGACGCCGGCATGCAAAGCGGCGACTAGCGCGGCTCTGTTAGTTTCTTGAATCGGGGATGCGCAAGGAATTGCTGTGTTGTCGGAGAGTTCGCCAGAGCTGCAAATTCATTGGCTTTTCCTGAGATTGCGGCATCCTTGGAGGCTCCGGCATCAATGGCAGAAGAATCAAAGATTCCGCCTCCGAAACAAGGCGGCGCAAAGACTGAACTCACTTGCGGCAACGTGGGCACCTTTGCGTTTGGCGAACGGAAGTTGAAGCTTGTTGCCGGATTGTTGATGTCCGGAGAGCCGTCGCGCGCTGTGAGCGGAGGCAATCCCCAGCGCCACTCGATCAGCTTCAGCGCGGCAGTATGGTCGTACAGCGCGCCGTTCACTCCCGTGCCGAACGTGAACGGGGAAGCAATTACGGTCGGGACGCGGAAACCAAGCAACGCTTTGCCGTTGACCAGATCCGTATCCAGATTGTTAGGAGCAATCACGCGCGGCGGGGCCACATGCTCGAAGAAGCCTCCCCATTCGTCGAAAAGAATCATCAGTACCGTGTTCTTCCATTGGGGGCCGTTTGCTACAGCGCGAAAGACTTGCGATAGAAATGCGTCGCCGTTGCGGATATCCGCGTGCGGGTGATCGTCATTGCCGGTTCCATCATCCAGCACGGTGTAGGTCGGATCGACAAAGGAAACTGCAGGCAATTGGCCGGAAGCAGCATCGGACAGAAACGTGGAAAACAACGATGTCGAAAAGATGTACTTAAAACCCCAGAGCGCCAGATATGGAAGATTGTTGAAGTAGTAACGATGACTGACGCCGTGATTGTTGAGGCTGTCAAAGATAGTCGGCAGGCTGCTCAGGCTGATGCTGTCATCAAGGCGATCGGTTTGCGCGGCCCAGAAAAACATACGGTTCGGAAACGTGGGACCTAAGATGGATGCAAACCATTGATCGCAGGTCATATAAGCTTGCGCGAGCGAAGCGTAGAAGGGAATATCGCCTTCCGTGTAGTAGCCAATGGAATAAATATCGTTCTTCCCGGCGCGCAGAAATCCATCCATAGCGCCGCCGTTGTAAGCGATACGGTCTGGACCATAGGAGTGATCGGGATCGGGATGCCCGCATCCGGTGTAATCCGGAGCCAGCGAGTGAGTCGCATGCACCCCTCCGGAATTATCTTTGTACGAAAGGCCCGCCTGCCGTCCATTTGCGTTAGGCATCCAGCCGAGCAGATGATCGAAGCTGCGGTTTTCCATCATGACAACCACGATGTGGTCGATTCCCGAATTCTGCGGAGCGGGAAGCGTACCCTGCGCTTGCGAAGAGGGCGTTAGGGCTGCGCCCAAAGAAGTTCCTACAACATTTTTGACAAATGTGCGGCGGTCAGAGAACATGTGAAATTTCCTTTCCCTGGATACTCTGTTTGTACCCTTCGTAGAGATTAATTTATTTAACAGTTCGTTTCCAAACGGAGTGTTTCGGAACGGTAACACTTGGGTGAATTTATATTTTGTCCATGCGGATCAGGCACTGCCTTACTCCGTTCCGAAACTTCGGTGAATTGTGGAAGGCGCTGGTTTCGGGCACACTTACACAGGAAGCCTGTTGGAGTCAAGCAGGCGCACCCCACGCAGTTTTTGCTGGGGGAAGCCAGCCGTGAAGGCAGATAACTGCTTCACGGGATCATCTGCGGCCATTTCAACTTCGCTTCACCTTTCACGCTGGAGAAACATGAAAACACTCGTTTTTACTTTGCTCTCATTATCTTTGCTTTCCTGGGCCGCTTCGGCTTCAACCGTGTACACATTTACTGCTCATACTGTCCGAGGACCCATTGGATTCACTTATATTGCACCGGAATCTTCGGCTCAGTCCTCCCTTTACGTCAACTCCTGGACATTTGCCGGGTGTGATACATCGGGAGCTCCCGGTTGGATCTGCATGGATGCGTACCTGCGGCAGACCACCGTCAACGGAACGCCTATTGTCGAAGTCACCTTGGACATTGTTGATCTGGCGGGCTTGGGCGACGGCTTTGCCACTGATCAGTTAAGCGAGAGTTTTACCGGCGCTTCGCTCGACAGCGCCGGGAGCTACGAAGGATTCCTGAGCCCGGCAACTTTGACCATTGCTACATCACCAGATCCCTCCTCTGCCGGGAGCGTGATTCAGGAGCAGGCTACCACAGGCCCGCATGAGGCTTCGAATCCCTAAGAATGGCATAAAGCGGCATCGACGAGCTTCCCAGCAAGACGATGCCGCTGCTTTTCAAAGGGCAGATAAAATTCTTCCCTGCGAAGCACAAAGCCGCAATACTTCTAACAGTCCTATAGTTCGCGAGCTTTGGCTAAACGTGCATAAGCTTCGGGTCGACTTTTCTCCAATGAAGGAATGTTTTCGAAAATCAATTGCTCTCCCTCCCGGATGTTTCCATCAACCTCGTCCCGGTGTGAAAGATAGAAAGTGATGGCGCCGTACACTTGCTCAAGTTTTAAGGTTGGAAAGTTTCGCCAGATCGTTTCAGCCGCATCCCCATTATTGAAACAGGCAACAACCGAGTCAAGGGAAACGCGAGTTCCCGCAAGGTAATAACCGCCATTGCGCATCTCGACGTAATCCTGCGGCACGGCTTCATGTTAGCTCTTCCTATCTGTAAGGTTGGCGCGCGTAAACCTCGGACCGAGTCTTTTCCAGTCAAGGATTGCTGGCGAACTCTTTGGGGGATGATGGAAGCCGCTGGCCATCGTGAGCATGATTATGATTCTGGTTTCCGGGGGCAAGCAAGGACTACACGACCTAATCGCACGCTGTACCATTCGGCGGAGCGACACGGAGTTCAGTTCTCGCGAACCTGCTATCTCGGGGAAATACCAGAAGCTCTAATTTTGAAAGCTATCAGTAGGACAGCGCTTACAGACGTTCCAACAGCGCGATGCCGCTCACAATCAAAACCAAAGCGCACAGTTTGGTCCACGAAGTTTTTTCGTTCAGAACAGTAATGCCCAGGGCGAATGCCGCTACCGCTTCCAATCCCAATACAGCAACATATAAAGAAGACATCTCCCTACGCTTCATGGCTACGGATTGACAGGCCGCGCCCGCGCAGAACAGCAGGAATACTGCCGCGCTCGGCGCGAGTCTTGTCAGCCCGGCGGAAGCTTTCATAAAAAGGCCGCCAACCGCAAATAGGAGCGCGGCCAGAATCATCAGTAAAAGTTGCATGGTGGAGAACTGCGGGTTCGTGTTCTAATGTGGTAGCGAAAGGAAAACGAAATGCCGGATTCAACACAAGCGCCCAAGCCGACCGAAGAGGATGTGAATTCCAAACCGGAAGAACAGAAGAATCTTGACCATGACGGCGGCGAGAAGCAGCCGTCCGATCAGTCACAAAGCAAGTAGGCCGGTAATCGGCCTACTCATCTCTTCCATGCACATGCGCTGGAGGGTGCGTCGCTTCTACCGCTTTAAAATGTTCTTTAACGTTATAGGTATGTTTCGCGCCTTTCGGCACGACCCAACTATCGCCCGCCTTCAGCAGAATCGTTTGCCCTTCCACCTCCAGTTCAGCCGAGCCTTCAATTACGTAGCCGACCGTTTCATAATCGCGCGCCACAGCCTCTTCCTTATGCTCCGTGCCGGTTTCTTCCCACAGGCGCATGGCTATCGACTTGCCCGTTGCCAGATATTTCTGCCCTAATTTTCCGGTGGGCGAGTAAGCTGAATCCACTTTTATTACTGTTGTATCGCTCATATTTCCTAGATGCAGATTCGGGGGGAAGTGGGACAATGCGAACAGTGGCTACTAATCGTTTTGATATTCTCCGACAAATGCTGGCGCAGGACCCGAACAATACGTTTGCGCGCTACGGACTGGCGATGGAATACGCCAAAGGCGGCCATTACCCCGAAGCGATTACGGAGTTCCAGACCCTTTTACAGCACGACGAAAGCTACGTTGCTGCTTACTTTCACGGAGGCCAAGCGTATGAAAAGCTCGGCCGAGTTGAGGACGCTCGCGCGATTTACGAGAAAGGGATTGAAGCGGCGACGCGCAAGGGTGATGCGCATACCCGGTCGGAGATCGAAGCCGCGCTTAGTTTGCTGCCGGTTTAGCGTCAGCTTCCACAAGGCTTTTGATTCCGGGCGCAATCCGAACCAGAAGTTCGCCTTGGCGCTCCGACAACTTCCCGACAGCTTCCGCAGCGTCTTGCCGAAGCGCGCCTTTCCCCGCACGGGACGCAAGAGCTTCCTTGCCGATGTCGCAAAGCTGAATCACCGCTTCGGCCACCGGCACGTTCTCGTTCAGCACCGCGTTGCTCTTCAGTAAAGGCAGCACGGCAGTTGCGTTTTCTTCCCACCTGGTCAGTTTTTCGGTCAGGGCGTCGGGAGAAGAGTTCGGCGCATGAAGGAACTGGAGAACCTCTTCGTTGAACTCCCGAGCCGCTTCACTTTCCGGCGGAATGGCGTCAACTAACCGATTGAATGGCGTGGCGGTTGAGTATTTTCTAACGGAATGTCGCGCGTAACCTTTTACCGGCTCCAGAATGGCGGCAAACTGGTCGAGCGGACCCACCGGCCCGTTACCGACCAGCCGCTGGCGCATCAACTCCAGATTGGAGCGCTGCGTTAAGCCCAGCCACTCCAACCAATAATTCGTCACTTGCAGGCGCGCATACATACTATCCACGTCCGTCACGGATTGCGCCGACCAAAAGCGTTCGGCAATGGCTGCCAGACGAGGCCAGAGTTTCGCATCCAGGTTTTCGGCAGTGGCGATTTCTTCCCACATGGCGGCTTCTCCGCCCAGAATATTCTTTTGTTCTTCTGCGTTCAGTTCTTGCGGGATCGGCTTGTTTTGTTTTTCTAATTGCGCTTTGCGGGCAGGCGGCAAAACGAATGGGTCCACTGCATAGTGCTGGGAAGCGGGATACACCAGGTCCAGGTAATAGCCTGCCGAAAGAATGCCTTTGTAACCTTCGCGGGCAGCCTGCCACAACGATTCCTGGCCGCGCCAGGATTGAATTACGATATCTTTCGGCAGGTTCGGCTGCAGCACTTCGTCCCAGCCTTCCATGTGCTTGCCGTGCTTGGTCACAATCTTGAGCAGCCGCGCATTGAAATACACTTGCAGGGCTTTCTCGTCAGGGATGCCCTTCTTTTTCATGAACGCCTGGATCTTTGGATTGGCTTTCCATTCTTTGGGGTCCACCTCATCGCCGCCGATATGGAAGTACTCATCCGGAAACAGCTTCGTCATCTCGCCGATAAAGCCGTCCATGAACTTATAGGTTGACTCCCGTGTGGGGTCGATGAGCGCCGTTAAAATTCCGGGTGTGCGGACAATTTCATGAGGGCCGGGGCCGCTGGCGAGTTGCGGATAGCCGGGAAGCCAACTGGCGGCATGACCGGGCATGTCGAACTCCGGCACCACGCGAATGCCACGGTCGCGGGCGTAAGCGAGGATGTCGCGTACCTGTGCCTGCGTGTAAAACAGTCCGTCTGAGCCGTTCGCTTGCAGCTTGGGAAATTTTCTGCTTTCGATGCGGAAACCCTGGTCGTCGGAAAGATGCCAGTGGAACACATTGAGCTTCACGGCAGCCATGCCGTCCAGGGTCCGCCTCACGTTGTCGTAGGGAATAAAATGCCGGGAAACGTCCAGCGACAAGCCGCGCCAGGGAAAGCGGGGCGAATCATCCACGGTGACAGCGGGAACCGAGAAACCGACGGGCGAACCCTCCGGGTTTTGCCTGACCAGTTGCAGAAACGTTTCCAGCCCGCGCAAGACTCCGAGCGGCCCGTCGGCTGACAGCCTGATCGTGGCGCCCGATTGAAGCGAGTAGTGTTCGTTGTCGCCGAGACGCTGCGGCGTTTTGTGGTCTTTACTTTCGACAACGATGTTCAGAGTGGCGCTGCCTCCGCCTTCCGCCAGGTGGAGCGCAATCGGCATGCCGGTTTGCCGGGTCAGCCGGACCGGGATTCGTTCCACAGCGGCTTTCACTCTCGCATCGCTGCTTCCCGCGCCCGCGAGCGAAATGCTGAAATTACTGTCAATCGGAACGGAGCCGGATTGGAGCCTGACACTCGCCGGCCACGGCATGAGCGGCAAGGCATTCGGCCCAGGTTGGGATTGAGCGCACAGCAACGGAGCGGCGCAAAGAACGGCGATAAAATTTCGCATTGACCTGTTACCGCATGATAACGGATGCATCGTAGCCGTCCTATCAAATGGGAAGATAAGGTGGTGAAGACAACGGTTGAGCTTCCTAACGCGCTTTTCCGCCGCGCAAACCCTGAGGACAAACCATGGATGAGAACGTTTGGGAAGTTGCGCTGTCTGCACAAGGAAACAGTCAGGATCAATCAGATTATTGAGGGAGAGTTTGGGCAATTGGAAGCAGAGGATCGCGATTGATTTTGG
>CAXTWT010000076.1:0-16573 GCA_964247955.1 uncultured Bryobacteraceae bacterium | reverse complement strand
AGTTCGGCTCGTGATTGGAAACGAAAAGTATCTCCTGCCCATTCGGCGACCAGTCGACCGAATGCTCATCATAGTTACCGTTCGTTAGCTGTTTTATCTGCTTTGTAGCGAGATCTACCGAAAAGAGATGCAGACGCTTGTTGTCGTTGAAGTGCGTCATTCCTTCGCTGGCGGTCGGCTTGTAAAGGTAGCGGGTGATTACCATCGGATCGCCGCCCACTTCCTTTGTTTCCGGGCCGGGAGTAGCGGAAACAAACGCAATCGTTTTGCTGTCCGGCGACCAAGTGAAGTTTTCACCTTGTCCGGGCAATGGCGAGTTTGATCCTTCAGTAACGGCCAGGAGAGTTTGCCCAGAGCCATCAGCGTTCATCACCATCAGCCCGTGCTTATCGCCTTGCGAACCAAGGTAAGCAATAGTTCTCCCATCCGGCGACCAGCGGGGATTGGAGCCTGCGTCTTTTTCGCCGCCCAGCCGCGTTGTTTTCCGGCTTGGGACATCCATCAGCCAGATTTGACTGGCGGGTCCGTTGTACCCGCGCAGCGTATAAACCAAGTGACGGCTGTCCGGTGAAAACCGGACTTCGCTTACGGCATGGAAACGGTAAAGATCTTTACTGACGAGACCTTCTCCCCAAACCGAGAGGGCAACCACTCCAAAGGCAAGGTAAACGCGAAACAGGAACAAATCGTTCGACTCCTACGGAAACTTGTTTACTCCGGCAGAAGCATCACTTCCACGGCGGAAGGAGCGCTCCGACTATGAAAGATGCGCTGCTCCGCCTTACAGAAATCTTCCGGCTTGGTATGCGGAATGTCGCCAAACGTTTGCGGATTGCGGTCCACCAGCGGAAACCAGGAGCTTTGCACCTGCACCATGATACGGTGCCCCTGCCGAAAGGTATGGTACACATCCGGCATGGTGAAGTTGACTTCCGTCATCTTTCCCGGCGTCATGGGTTGCGGCTTTTCCCAACTGTTACGGAATTTCGCCCGCATCGGTTCGCCGCGCAGCAATTGCTGATAACCGCCCATGCGGATCGCGGGCGCTCCCAAAACTCGCTTTCCTTCCTCGCTGCGGCTCGGGTCCGGATAATCCGCCGGATACACGTCAATCAGCTTCACTACGAAATCCGCATCCGTGCCGGTCGTGGACACTTTCAGCTTCGGCGCAATCGGCCCGGCGACCGTGACATCTTCCGTCAGCGGCTCGGTTTGATAAGTAACCACATCCGGGCGACGCGACGCAAAGCGCTGGTCATCCACCATGTAGCGCTGCGGAACAGCGTCCGTTGTGTAATCGACAAACGGCACCGGGTGCGCCGGATCGCTCAGGTATTCATCAAAGCCCTCATTGTCGCCGGGCGCATCAAAAGACAGCTTGCCGTTCGCATGAAGATACAAGCTCTTGGCCTGCGCCTTCTTGGGAGGCCACGCGTCATAGGTCCGCCATACGTTCGTTCCCGTTTCAAACACGTACGCTTCCGGCAAGGCCGATCCCTTGCCTTTCAAATAATGCTCAAAAAACGGGAACTGGATATTCTTGCGAAAGAACTCCGCCGTTTTTGCCGCGAAGACCACATCACCCAGGTGATCGCCGTCACTGCGCGCCCAGCCGCCATGCACCCAAGGTCCGACCACCAGCGTATTATCGATCCCCGGATTCTTTTCTTCAATCGAGCGGTACGTCTTGAACGGCCCTGATAAATCTTCCGCATCAAACCATCCGCCCACCGTCATCACCGCGCACTTGATATTGTTCATGTGCCGGGAAATATCACGCGCTTTCCAATAATCGTCGTAAGTGTTGTGCGCCACCTGATCATTGAACAGCGGATTTGATCCCTTGAGATACATCTTGTCCAAATTCGAAGTAGCTCCCGTACGCAGATAAAAGTCGTAGGAATCGGGAGTGCCGAATTCAAACGGCACGCGAACCGTGGGTGGCGCGGCCGGTTGCAGAAACGGCTTAAATGCCGAATAAAAACTGAAGTTCGCCGCCAGCATGAACGCGCCGCCATGGTAAGCATCGTCAGTCATGAACAAATCCGTCATGGGCGCTTGCGGCGAGGCTGCTTTCAAGGCCGGATGCGAATCAATGATACTGGCCGATGTATAAAAGCCTGGATACGAGATGCCCCAAATTCCGACCTTTCCGTTATTGTTCGGCACGCGCTTCAACAAGAATTCAATGGTGTCGTACGTATCGGAACTGTCGTCAACATCTTTCGGCGATTTCTTGTTATCAATGTGCGGACGCATCTCCAGAAAGTCGCCCTCTGAAAGATAACGCCCCCGCACGTCCTGATAAACGAAGATGTACCCGGCTTTTTCAAACTCATCCGATGGCCCCAGGGTAGGCTTGTACTGGTCTTCCCCATACGGAGCGACGCTGTACGGCGTGCGGTCCATCAGGATCGGATACGGCTCTTTGCTGTCCTTCGGCACATACACGGAAGTAAACAGCTTCTTTCCGTCCCGCATCGGAATGCGGTATTCGTATTTCGTGTAATGCGACCGGACATAGTCCTCCACCGGCGCAGGAGCAGGCGGCTTCTCTTGCGCCAGGAGCGAAAAACATAAACCGCTTGCCGCCAGCATCAACCATAAGCAATGAACTGTTCGCATAGCTTGCCGTTAAAAACGATATTGAAATCCCACTTCCGCCAGGAAAGCATGCGGCACAATCGAACCGCTCGTTGAAAGAAATCCGCTCGGTTTGCCGAAGTTCTTTGACTGAACGCTGGTCGTGTAACTATTGCCGAAGTTGGCACGGTTCGTCAGATTAAACATCTGGCACAACAACTCCACCCGATGCCGCTCTTTGATGGTGAACGCCTTGCTGACCCGCAGATCCGCCTGGAAAAAGCGATTGCCCCGCAGCGCATCAAACGGAAGCGTCACCAGAGACCCATTCGCCAAGCCTGCGCGCAACTGCGCCGCTGTGTAACCGTAAGTGGCGGTGTAGTTCGTCGGGTTTGATGCCGGAACGACGGCTCTCCAAGAGCCATTGCCGCCGCCATAGCCGTACACATCAATTCCTTCCGTTGCATTGTAAGGTCGGCCTGATGCCCATTGAATAATGGGAGCAACCTGGAAGCCCCAAGGCGCTTGATACACGCCGCTCAACACCCAGCGGTGCGGCTCGTCATTCGGACTCGGTCCTAGCTCGGATTTTCCAAACAAGTTATTCGGATCGGGAGCAGTATTAGCAAAGTTGCCCGGACTGCCGCCGTAAGCCAACGCGCGTGACCGCACGTAGTTCGTGTTGATGCTGACATTTCGCGTGAGCCTTCTCCGGTACGAAATGTTCAAAGCGTCATAACGAGAACGGTTAATCGACGACTCCATCACAATCTGAGCCAGCGGCGGCAGACCCGCTGCCAGAAATGCCGCCGTATAAGGGCGAACGCTGGTTTGATTGAGTTTCGGATTGAGGTTCACTCGCTTTGATTCCCGCAGCGCTAAGCTATGAATGCCTTCGATTTCGATCACGTCGTTATTGGTAATCTGCCATGAGTACCCTAGATTCCACTCCTGATTGTACGGATTATGATAATCGGGACTGAGTAATCTCCCCGTAGAGCCTGCCGGAAGAACGCCGGGGGTGGGTTGCGGAACCGCCGGAAACGGGTCCACGCCATAGCGGAAGCTCGAAAGCGGGATATTCGTGCCGGGAACAATGCTGGCTGCCGGATCACCCGGCCCGGTGCTGGTCAAATTAAGCGTTCCCGTAAAAATGGTCGCGTTCTCCTGCTGTTGCGTGAACAGCGGAATATTTTGGAAGATCTGCCCGAAGTAGATGCCGTACCCGCCGCGAATCACATGATGACCGCTTTCGGTCAGATTGTAGGCAAAGCCGAAACGCGGGCTGAAGTCCAGGTTGTCGTTGTACGGAACGTGCGCCGCATAGGGGCTTCCCACTGCCTTAAGATATTGGTAAGTCAGATCCCGGCTCTGCGTGTTGCCGCCGTTCAGGTTGAAATCTTTATCCCAACGCAGCCCAAGGTTGACGGTAAATCGGTTCGTCACCTTCCAGTCATCCTGAAAATAAAGTCCGAGCATTTTGCCGTCGGTAGTAGCGAAATAGGGATTACCGGCAGATCCTGTAATGGAGCCAATCAGTCCGGGAGTTGCGAAGCCTTGCGGGTAAGTAACGGGATTACTTAGAATGGCGCTCGGTTCGGCAAGAAACGTCACGTTCGGTGTAGCGCCACTTACGAAGAACCCGCCCAGCTTGGGAACGTTTACGAAGTCCACGCCTGTTTTAAAGGAATGCCGGTCGCGTGTAAAAGAGAAATCATCCCGGAACTGCCATTTCGCCTGGTACGATTGCTGCGGCACGTTGGGATTAGTTCCGAACGATTCGCCGCCCGGAAAATTGACGTAGGGCGTTCTCGTGTTGGAATCAATCAAGTTGTTCCAGTACTGATAACCGAATGTGAACGCATTGACCACGCGCGGAGACAGAACTGAGTTCAAAGTGGCGCTGCCGAGGATCAACTGATTGGTTGTGAAGTTTCCTTCCGTCAAGTCGGTTGTGCTGGAAGCCTGATCGTTCAAGGAATGGTTTCCTTGCGAGTTGTAGGTAAACGAGAATGTCTCGGTCGGGCTGATGACCCAGTCCAGGCGTCCGGTGTAACGTTGATCGTCGTACGGCGTTGGAATCGTATTAGCGGGCTGAGCGCCTAAAGGTTTTACCAGCGTGAGATTGTTAAAAGCAGAGGCGCTTACCGTAATCTGCTGCTGCTCCCGCAAGCGCTCCAGCGCGAAAAACAGAAACAACTTATCCTTTTCCACCGGGCCGCCTATCGAGCCGCCATATTGCTGGCGGCTGTAGGGCGCTGTCGGCTGATTGCTCTGCTTCGAGAAGTAATCATTGGCGTCGAGCGACGTATCACGCTCAAACAGGAACAACGAGCCGTGAAAGTTGTTGGAACCGGTTTTGGTAATCAGGTTGACCGCTGCTCCTTCGCTGCGGCCGTTCGCGGCTGAAAACCGCTGCGTGCTGATGTTGAACTCTTCCACTGCCTCCAGCGGCAACTGCATTACCGGCCCGCCTACCGTATTGTCTTTATCGTCAATGCCGTTCACTGTCACATTTACGTTGCGGCCATTTGAGCCGTTAATGCCGAAAACAGCGATGCGGTTCTTGGTCGGGTCATAAGAGTTGACCGGCTTTGCGCCCGGCGCAAGGAACGCCAGGTTGGCAAAGTCCCGCCCGTTCAAGGGCAGGTTCTGCACTTCGGTCGGTGTAATAGCTAAGCTGACATCGGTCTTGGTCGCGTCAATCAGCGGCGCCGCGTCCTGAACATTGACAATACTGGTTTGTTGTCCGGGACTCAAGGTCGCATTGATTTCCGTGGAGGTGGCAACCTGCAGTTCAATCTTGTCGTAGACGACTGTTTGGAATCCGGCGGCTTTCACCGTCAGGCTGTAAGTTCCCGCCTGCAGCCCGTCAAAAACGTAGGTTCCGCTTTCACCCGATGTTTGCGAGCGCGTCACTCCCGTCGCGGGATTGGTCAACGTCAGGTTCGCTTTCGGAAGCACGGCATGGGAAGCATCAAAGACCGTACCCTGTAAAGTGCTGGCAGCCGTCGCTTGCGCCCAAGCCTGGAACTGCCCGGCTAGGAAACAGAAAACAATCAAAATACTTTTACGCAATGGAACCCCTTACCTCCAAGCTGAATTTTGAATGATTCTCCTTCAAAGCGGGGAAGGACTACTCGCGGGTCGAAGCTCCCAGGCAGCATGGCCGAGAACATGGAATCACCAGAACGAGCCCAAAGTGAAACTGGAATGAATTACTTTAAAAAGAGTATAGCGGTTCTACGGGTGAGTGCAATGGATTATTTCGCTTTTAGGCGTTTTATAGTACTGACACTGGCAAAAATGAAATGCCTGGCCGGTCCCCTTTTGGTTTTCGCGTTGCTGTAAAGCGTTTGAGTGTATCGCACACGCGCAACAAATCAGCAACACAGCAAAATGACAATATGAGCTTCGATTTAGGCGTGTGGCATAGCGAGATGTCGGTGAGTTCCGATGAAGCCTCTCGCATTTACGCTTCTCTTTGCCGCAAGGAACGCCCCAACCGCGCCTTAACAGCCAGCCCTGCCGTCCGAGCATTCTATCAGGAGTTGACGGAAGTCTGGCCTGACACCCGATTGGGCAACACGGGACCGTCTCCCTGGTCCCACATGCCCCATCACTCCGATGACCACGTGCTGCTGTCCTGCGAATGGTCAAGAGCCGAAGAGGTTTTCCTGTTTGTGCAAGGACTAGCCGAAAAGCACGGCTTAATTTTCTTTGATCCGCAATCCGAGGAAGTGTATTTGCCCGACCATATGAACTAAAGCGAAGCATGCTCCCCCATCCGAAGCCGGGAAGAAACCGTCCGTAAAATTCATAGTCTAACTAGTTGGAGGTCCACGTCGATGAACAACGAACAAGTTTCCGGCAAGCTGGATGAACTGAAAGGCAAAGTTAAAGAAGAATGGGGCAAGGCTACAGACGATACCAGCACCCAGGTAGGCGGATTGAAAGATCAGGTAAAGGGCAACCTGAAGCAGAACTACGGTGACGCTAAGGAAGAACTGAAAAATCAGCAGGACGACACCGAAAAAGTGTAGTTTTAGGAGCGTGCCTGAGCCGACAAGCTCCGGCACGCTTTCAGCTTAAGTTTGTACGTTGCTGTATCAAGGAGATCATCTCAGCAACTTACGCCCGAGCGCTATAAAATCGCGAACCGGTTTGGTCATTTGCCAAGAAAAAGAACTTTGCAGGTCCGCGTTTACCTGTTGCGCTTTTACTGCTTCGTCCTGCCATCGGTGGACTTGGCGCCTCAAATTCTGCTCCGACTCGGTGAATTTAGTCTTTCTCTCTTCAAGTTCCCTGATGCGCTTATCCTTCTCAAGCAGTTCATCTTGAGATCGACTCAAGTGATCTTGCAACGTATCCCGCCATGCTGCTTTGCCAGATTGGACAGCAGACACCAAATCAGGCATGTAATCGGTATTTGCCCCAAAAGCAAACTCGACGATGATGCTTCCGCCGCGCTCCGCTTTTTCCAGTAAAGCCTCTGGAAGAGGCAGGATGAGCCAAGGATCATCACTGGCTAAATACAACAGCGAACCGGATTGTTCTTTCACGGTCTCAATAGGGAGGATTTGCGAAGATTGGATCGCTTCCCAGGGCGTTTCCCCATTCCAGTTCCAAACCGTCTCGTCCTGGAAGTTCAGCAGGGCAACTCGGTAAAGTAGAAAAAATCCGGATTGCGCTGACAAATCCAACCGGAGTTCATGCCAGGGCTGTTCTTTTTGTCGGGGAAAATACAGCCGGAGGAACTGTCTTTGTGTACCCAGGGGCGCAGCGGCAAAACTGTTAGCTTCGGAAAAATCATGCTTCGCCGTGCGCCAATACAACTGTAGACGCTTTTCCCAAAAGGGTTCCGGCGACTTCGGACCGCCGAAGTAGCGCTCAGAATCATACTGAGTAGGATTCAGTTTCTCATAGTCCCGAACCATGTCTGCGGCTGATCGCCGTTGAAAGGTTTTCAGATTTTGGTGAATTCGTTCGAGAGGGATTTTATCGTCCGCGAACTGGCGCAAGAGTTGAAGGATTGCCTTCGGCTCCGGAGCGCAAAGAAAACCGGTAACACCATCTTCGATCCAATCGGCAAAGCTTCCAAGACGGGTAGCAAGCGACGGTACTCCCATTTCCTGCATTTCCCGCAATGTATAACTGAATGTTTCGGGAACCACCGACAGCAACAGGTTCACCTCCGGCTCCAACTCAGCAGTCCACTTCCGCAACTCAGCGTGCTTATATCGGGGGATGACATGAATACGGGCATGGCCGGTAAATGTGTCGGCAAAATCGTGGCAACCGAGCAAAGTAATATCGGCAAACTGTAGAAGATCAGGCAGGATTGCTTCTAATAAAAGACGTCCTTTATGCACCGCGAGACTGCCGGTCACCAACACGCGAAGAGGACGATCCGGCAAGAACTGAAGGTCCACAAACAGTTGCGAGCCGTCGCCCGCGCCATGCGGAATCACCACAAACGAGGAAGCCAGTTCAGGCATCAGGCGCAAATAGTTTTCTTTCACAGAGGGGGACGGGGCCACAAAGGTCGTTTCCCGTTTCTTGACGGCGCGCAAAAACTCCGTTCTAATGACGAGCCACTCCCCGGCGCTGACGTTCGGAAAGGAACTGTTATGGATGTTCTCCTCTAAACATGCCTGTAAACGCGGCTTTTCACAGGACTGGCATACCTCCCCGAACGTGATGTTGATGGCGGAACAGAAAGGGTAATAGTCATGGCAAACCATCGCGGTCGGCTGCTTCAGCCGCAGGCAATCGAGCGCATGACCGATCAGTGATGAAACCAGAACCCGTCCGAAACAGAACTCCGCGTCGATCTCTGACAAAACCCTTTCATACGCTTTATGAAACACCGCCGTTGCCGGGATCGCAGGTTCTAACGGCCACGTTCGAAGCAGTTCCGGTTCATCGCCGCCATACCGGTACAGCCGCAACTCTTCGCCATAAGCTCCCCTCGGCCCAAAAGATTTTAGAACCAGGTTCTCGTGCGCGCTGTCCGCCTTGCTATAGTCTCCCAGCCATTGCTCGACGCCCCCTCCCCAACTGTGGGTGATATGAAGGGTAGGGCTGGTCATGGTTTTGGAAACGACTGGCACAGGAACGGCCTGCGGCAGAAGCGCATAGCTGTGAATGGCGTCGCGCAGCTTCCGGATCGTTGCTGCCAGGGTTACATCAAGCTGCTCGATGTTGCCGGTCCGGCGCGGACAAATCCATCCGCAACAAAGATGCGTAGCCAAACGATGCGAGTATCGGAACCGCGCCGCTTGAACGGCTATATCCCATAACCTGACCGGCGCCTGCGAAGGCAGCATCTCTCGGAGCGCGGCAGTCCGCAGATAAACGCAATCCTCCAAGAATGAGGCCGTTTCCGGATCATCCGGCTGACGGAGCCAGTAACATAGATCATCCAGCTTTTCGCCGCTCATGCCGCTGAACATTCCGGCAGGATCGAGTACGCGCCGGTCCAGCGGCGACACCGTGAGCGCGCTGCGATACCTTGCGGCGCTCCAAGCCAGACGCAAATCCCAGTTCTTGGGAGGCATCACACCGGCCCGAACGACGATTAGATCCATTTCGTTGCGGCCCTGAAGCACGGCGGCAAACAAGTCTTGGTAGCGCGTCGCATTGAACCGGAGAACTTCCATCCCTTTCGGCAGCGGAAAGCTCAGTTCCAGGTCCTGGCTCGTGACCAGAAAGATTTGCGATTGCCGGAAACTGGATTCGAATAACCGGCAAGCTGATTCGGCAATGTACTCGGCGTCGGCTGATGCGCCAAGCAAGTAGATTTGATATTGCGGAGCAAGGTGGGAAGGCAGGCTCAAGGGCGCATCCAGGAAAAGCGGACGTCCGCCGTCGTACCGCTGGAGCCAGTGAAAGTAGGACTCCTCCCCCTCCGTGGCAAATGGATGGGGGAAGCGTAACGGCAGTTCCGGCGTTTCCCGGTACTGTTTGCGGTGCGCAGGAAGAATTGGCTGGCCGTTATCGAAGAAATCGTAAGCCCAAGGCACTTGCGAAAGCACCTGCTGCCCGTGGCCTTCGCAAGCCGACAAATACCAATCCCGCAGTTCAAACAAAGCAGGCATGGCGCGGCCGTACTTGTTCAGCATTCCTTCCTGCGCACCGTTGTCAAAGCCGGAAAAGTGATAAAACGCAAGGGGCTGACCGTTCACGAGCAACCCGTCGCGCAGCGATCCGCTCACGATCCGATGCGTTAAATTCCAAGTGGCAACGTTATAAACCGGATCGCGCAGCACCTTATGATCGGGAAAATAAGCCGGAACCAAGTCGGCCCAACGCTGGTCTGTAAACAGCCCGCCGGGAATGTTGTCGTAGCAGAAGTCGTGCAAACGGTCACGCCACCAGGAAGCAAACTGTTGCCCCACTTCGGAGTTCTTGACTCCGATAAAACCCAGATTGTAGATACCGTGCTGAAGAGTGGAGAGTTCGTTATCAACAATGGCTTCTCTGTCATGTTCCGGTTCCGACAAATGCGGCGTCAGCAGCACCGAAGCGTTTTCAAACTCGCTAACTAGAGGGGAAAGAGGGGAAAGGACAACAATATCCGGGTCAAAATAGAGAACCTCGGTGCAGCCGGGCAGCGCTAAGATCTTACTTAGCGCGAAGCCTTTCACGCCCGTGCTGAGTTCAACTAAACTATGCTTGAAAGTCCAGGCAGGCAGGTCGGGTATGTCCAGTTCTTCGAGAGTTAGAAGGGAGTCGAACGGCTCGGATTCAAGAGAAAACCATTCCGGCTTGGCATCGCAAAGAACAACATGAATCGTCCAATCGGAATGAAATTTTTTGATGCTTTCCGCAAGAACGCGCGCTTTCGGCAGATAGTTGACAGCAACGCTTGTGTAGATGTGTGTCGCCATCGTGTGAAGAAAGGCGTGCTTTCGCAAGCACGCCACCAAAAAACTAAATACCGCCTACGCTTATTCCGTGGAAGCGCCAGCTTTCAGCTTCTCGCGCTGCTCCTTGAGAATCGCTTTGCGGCTCAGCTTGATTTTGTTGCCTTCTAAGGCCAGCACCTTCACCAGGATCTGATCGCCTTCTTTCAACTCATCCCGGACATTTTTTATCCGGCTCTCGGAAATTTCGCTGATGTGCAGCAGCCCGTCCGTGCCGGGGAAGATTTCAACAAACGCGCCGAAGTCAGCCAGACGAACCACTTTGCCCAGATACGTTTTGCCCACCTCGGCTACAGCCGCGATGTCACTAACCATCTGCAATGCCCGATTCGCGGAGTCACCATCAGAAGCGAAGATATTGACTGTGCCGTCATCCTGCACGTCAATTTTTACGCCGGTCTGATCGATGATACCCTTGATCACCTTGCCGCCGGGACCGATCAGCTCGCGAATCTTATCGGTCGGAATTCTGGTTGTATAGATGCGCGGCGCATACTGCGAAAGCTGCGTTCGCGGAGCGGAAATCGCCGCGTTCATCTTATCGAGAATCTCCAACCGCCCGCGTCGTGCCTGCTCCAATGCTTCCGCCATGATTTTGGTCGTCACGTTCTGCACTTTGATGTCCATCTGCAGGGCGGTGATACCGTTCTGCGTACCCGCAACCTTAAAATCCATATCGCCGTAGTGATCTTCCGCGCCGGCAATATCGGTCAGCACAGCATAAGCATCGCCTTCCATCACCAGTCCCATGGCAATGCCAGCCACGGCCTTTGCAAGTGGAACGCCCGCGTCCATTAAAGCTAGCGTCCCGCCGCAAACACTCGCCATGGAGCTGGACCCATTCGACTCCAGGATGTCGCTCACCACGCGCAGCGTATACGGAAAATCCTTCTCCTCCGGAATCATCGGCGAGAGCGACCTTTCCGCCAATGCGCCGTGTCCGATTTCACGCCGACCAGGGCCGCGCATAAAACCCACTTCACCTACGCTGAAGGGCGGGAAGTTGTAGTGCAGCATGAAACGTTTGGAAGTTTCTGTTGGATCGAACAATTCGATCCGCTGCTCGTCATCCTTTGTGCCCAGCGTCGTCGTGACTAAAGCCTGTGTTTCCCCGCGAGTAAAAACGGCCGAGCCGTGCGTACGAGGCAGCACGCCCACCTCGCAGGTAATGGGACGGATTTGATCGAAAGCGCGGCCGTCAGGACGGCGACGGTCCTTCAACATCTCATCACGGAAGATCCGTTCCTTGAGCGCGTCAAACGCTTTACCCGCTTGTGCCGCCTGTTCCAGGTCTTCATTGAAAAGCGCCAGGGTTTTCTGTTTTGCTTCGTCGATGCGGCTGTAGCTTTCGAGCTTTGTGTACTTTTCCGTGTTCAGCGCATCGCTCAGGTCATGACGAATGGAATCGGAGATTCTGTTCATCACTGCCTGATCTGTTGCGGCAGGCGTAAATCCACGCTTTGTTTTGCCGACAACTGCGACCAATTCCTTAACAGCGGCGATGATCTTTTTGCAGCACTCGTGCCCAAACTCAATGGCCTCGACCACCTCGGCTTCGGACGCTTCGTTAGCGGCTGCTTCCACCATGACAATGCCTTGTTCAGTGCCTGCCACGACGATGCTCAGCTTGGCGTCTTTCGTTTCGTCATAGGTAGGATTTGCGCGGTAAGAGCCGTTCATCAGGCCCACCCGAACGCCGCCCAGAACATGATGAAACGGAATATCGGAGATGGCCAGCGCCGCTCCGGCGCCAATGATCGCCAGCACGCCGGGGTCATGCTGCGGATCGGCAGACAGCACCATCGCGATAATCTGCGTCTCATTGGCGTAGCCTTCCGGGAAAAGCGGCCGCACCGGGCGGTCAATCAAACGGCTGGTGAGAATCTCCTTCTCCGAAGGCCGTCCTTCGCGCTTGATAAATCCTCCGGGGAACTTGCCGGCGGCATACATATACTCGCGATAGTCCACCGTCAAGGGAAAGAAAGCGGCTCCCGCCTTCGGTTTTTCAGCCGAGCAGGCAGTGACCAGCACCACCGAATCTCCGGAACGAACAACAACAGACCCGTTCGCCTGTTTGGCAATCTTGCCAGTCTCCAACGAGACTTTTGACCCATAAAGGTCGATTTCAATTATGTGCGACATGAAAAGCTTCCCGATGCGAGATCCGCATCCAATGGCAATGCACGTTACCGAACCTATGTCGGCACGCGGACCAATTCGGGATTAAGTGAGAAGGGAAGACAGCAGAGAGAACAGGCGTAGTAAATTCAGGTACGTTGCAACTCAACCATTCCACATGCATTCTAAGAGGCCCTAGCGCAATCAGCAAAAACCCGCGAACTTAATTAAGCCGCACGCGCTGCCCGCGCCCTCTTGTAAGAACCGTTTCTAGCGGCGGATGCCAAGACTTTGAATCAAAGCCTGATATCGCTCCGGGCTACGATCTTTGAGATACTTCAGCAACTTACGACGCTGCGCTACCTTTGTCAGCAAGCCGCGCCGCGAGTGATGGTCTTTCCCATGCGCCTTGAAGTGCTCAGTAAGCTGAAGGATGCTCTGACTGAGAAGCGCAATCTGAACCTCCGGCGATCCAGAGTCCGTCTTGTGGACTCTATACTTCTCAATCATTTGCGACTTCTGTTCGACCGCCAATGCCATGCTAAAAAACGATACTCCTCGTTCTTTCCTTAATCTCGATTTATACCTTTTTAGAGTAACATAACGGAAACTATTGAGGAGCAGGAAGATAGGCAAGTTTATATTTTCCGCGTTTTAGCTTTGGCAGTTTTGCTTACAACACGCAGCGCTACCAGTCCGGTTGCCGATAATAGACCTCCCAGCAGGCTCACCACTTTCCAGGAGGTCCAAAACTCATCAGCAAGTTCTCTGCCCACTAACTTATCTTTCATACTGGCCTGCCAAACTGGAAGAAGCAGGAGGTCGTGTGAAAAGTTTACTTTATCTCCTGTGCTCTGCAAAAGCAATTCAACGTCATTGCCGGGCTTTGCCTCAAAGCTCAAGCCCGTGTCTAGGCAGTCAGAATCGAATCCATAAGGATGCAATCGCGTCGGCTTAAGATCGATGGGGACATGGCTCACCCAAACTTGAACCCTGAGATCCATATCCGGTAAGCATTGAATGAATTGATGGTTGAATTCGCGATTCTGAATTACCGTGATTAAGTAAGTTGGCCCTCCCAAACGCTGTTGTAAACGCTTCCAAGCAGCACCTTGGGGTATCTTTGTTTTCCAAGAACGAGGCATAGAGCCAATTTGTTCACCAGAAACTGTGAGGAGGGGTGACAGCGCCGTTTCTAGATCTGAGTGACTCAGTTCAGTGGAATCCATGTACAATCCTAAGCCGAGCAAGGCGACACCCAGTACCATTAATCCCGTCAGCACCCATCTCATCATTATTCACTGACCAACACGGCGTATCGGAGGTCGAGGGACCGGAAGTGAAGGTAGATTTAAAGTTGGCATATCCCATCCAAGGGCACTGCAGGAACAATTGATATTGATAGTTCTATGCCACCTGCGCTTCCAATGTAATGAGCAACGCTGTTGCTGTTTGGACCTGACGCCGCGTGGTAATGAATGCTGCCAATGCCACGGAAGCGCCAACAACTACAGACTTCAAAAGCGCCTTCTCATTTACCATCTCGCGAGTACTCATCTTGCCGGGCTTTACGCGCTGGCGGAGCGCACACAGCCCCTCCACAATCTCTTCATGAGCCAGCTTTGTATCTGCCTGTGTAATCGGCACCAGCATGGCAGCGGGAATTCCGTGTCTTGTGATGATGATCTTTTCCCTGTTCAAGAAGCGCGTCCAGATAAACTCTTGCTGTAACCGACTCTATTATCTTCATGCTCTTAAGCACACCCCTACATTGTGAAACCAGTATAGTGATTAAGGCTATCCCGTGACGACAACTATAGCTCCACAAATCTTTGAAAGGCTTTTTAGCGACAACGCTCCCGAGCGGTTTGAGTTGATTGACGGAGAGTTACAAGCAAAACCAATGGTCAGCATATTTCATAGCATGACAATGGTCTGGCTCGGTCGTCTGCTTCTTGAGCAAACTGAAAAGTTAACCGATCAGGAATCGTGGGTTCTTGCCGATCCATTAGACAAAATTCGCGAAGACCACTGGTTACGCCCCGATATGGCAGTAATTCGGGCGGAGGATGCCGAGGCGTGGAAGTATGTGATGCCCGGACATTGGCCCTTGCTCTGCGTGGAAATTCTTTCGCCGCCGGATCAAACCATCGATGAGTTGCTGGACAAGTGCAAGAGCTTCCATGAGCAGGGTACCGAGTACTGCTGGGTCATTGCGCCGGAATCGCGAACCGCTTGGGCTTACCACAAGGACGCGAAACCCCGCTGGATTCCTGCCGATGAAGCATTGGATGCCGGACCACTCCTAATCAAGATGAGCGATCTTTGGCGAGGTTTGAAGAACAAGCGCGACAATCGCACAAAATAAACTCTGTCCTACCGCCAACTTAGCTCCGTTACTTTTCCGTCGTCCTTCCTTTCGCCTGCTACTGCATGCAACTGTAATTTTGCGCCTCCCCCGGAAAAGTTCGCCTCCACCCAGCCCACCGGATTTCCATCCGCAAAGTTGTAGCCCACTGCGGGCAAGTTCACCAGATGCATTCCGTCCGTTTTGTCGAAGGCGTACACATGCGTGTGGCCGAAAATCAGCGCCTTCACCGCACGCCGGGGTTTTAGGATCGCCAGGAGCCGGTCCGCATCCACCAGCGCACCGTCGCTTTCCGGGTCCGGATTATGGTGAACAATCACAACCGTCGGCTTCGGTCCTGCCCCATCCAGATAACGGCTCAACCATCCACGTTGCCCCTTGCCGACCTGCCCCGCCGCTATATTGGTCGCCAACAGCGAATCCAGCATGATAAACCGCACAGGACCGGCATCTATCGTCGTCACCAATTTCTGCTCTACCGGCTGGATCTCGCCCGCCCGGTTCGTCAAGGCGCTCCGGGCATTCTTTCGCTCATCATGGTTTCCCAGCGTCACTACCGCAGGCATCCCCTCTGCCAGCGGATCGACCAACCCACGAAAGGCTGCGTAATCGCCTTGCTCGCCAGTTCGCCGCGCCAAGTCGCCGTTTACCAGCAGCAGATCAAATTTGCTTTTTTTGACTTGGTCGCAAACGGTCCGCAAGTTCCGGTGCGGAAAGAACCCGCGAAACGTGTCCTCCGGGTCCGCCGCAATATGCGTGTCCGAAAGCAGCGCCACACGAGTGTTTCCCGCGTCGCCTCGCAGCCGGAGTGCGGCACCTAAAGCAGCCGACTGCTTCAAAAATTCCCGGCGACCGAACAGAAACGGCATAGCTTAGCGGACGCGTTCTTCCATCCGCATCGGCTCGTTCGCCTCACTCGAAGCAAACAAGTGTCGCACCTCTTCCAACTCTTTTTTCAAGCGCGCTCCCCGGCGAGCCAGACTAATCACATACAACATCACAATCAGCCAAGCGGCCAAGAAGCCGTAAAACATGTAAGTAAAGTTTCGTGCGTCCATAAGTTCTCCTTCTCATTACGCGGCGTTCGCAAACCGGCGCAGCGAATCAATTTCCCGAGCCGTCGATTCCTGGCGTGTGCGAATCAGCACCAAAGCCGTCGCCATCATCAGAATTGCTAAAAAACTAAGATAGAATATTTTCTCCATGGCGGGGTCCATGTTGCCGCCGCCGGTTCGAATGCTCAGAACCGGACTGGGATGCTGGTTACGGAACCATTCGATTGACTTGTAAACGATCACCACATCAACACATCCGAAGATGCATAGCGCCGATGATAATCGCGCTCGCTGTGTAGGCTCATCAATGGCGCGTCGCAGCATCAGATAACCGCTGAAGATCAAAATACAAACCAGCGCTGACGTAAGCCGATAATCCCAGGTCCACCAAATGCCCCAGATAATACGCGCCCAAATACTGCCAGTCACGATGTTAACAAGCGAAAAAACTAGCGAGACTTCGATCACCGACGCCGCTAGCGAATCAAAGCGCAGGTCTTTCGAGGAAAGATAATACACGC